>NZ_BAEW01000004.1:0-138313 GCF_000246925.1 Peptoniphilus rhinitidis 1-13
ACGTACTGTGCTCGCATATGCAAAAGCCGTTTTTTTGTTTTTGATAAAATTAAGGTATGAACAATTCATTAATTTATCAAAATAAGCTTACCTTAAATCGTTCAACTTTGCAACTAAGTTTAAACTTTACCTCACAAACTTGCTTTGATGATGACGGAAAAGTTGGTTTAATACAAGATTTAGTGTAAAGGATGGATTTAAATAAATTAATAAAATCATACTCCAATTTAGTAAGAAAATTAGCCGTCGACCCAGTCACAATGCTTCAAGTTTTAATCTATAGTTATTTAACTAGCTTATCTCAATAAATAAAGTCTTCAGATTTTTTTGATGAATCAATCATTTTCTTATACGTTTCACTTGTTCTAATGAGTTCTTCATGTTTTCCAAAAGCCTCAATTTTTCCATCTTTCATTACTATAATTTGGTCTACTCCCTCAATAGATTTCATTCTATGTGATATTATCATCACAGTTTTATTTTTTGTCAGTTTATTTAGTGACTCTTGTATAAATTTTTCATTTTCTACATCAAGAGATGCTGCAATTTCATCCAATAAAATTATTTCTGCATTTTTCAAAAAAGCTCTTGCAATAGAAATTCTCTGCCTTTCTCCACCTGATAATTTTGAACCATTTTCTCCTATTTCTGTATCATATCCTTTAGGAAGCTTTTTAACAAACTCATCACATCCTGCAAGCTCAGCAGCTTTCAGAACATCTTTATCACTTGCCTTTGAATTTCCAAGTCTAATATTTTCCATAACAGTTCCATTAAATAAAATTACATCCTGAAATACCATTGAAATATGTTTGAAAAGATCTTCTGTCCTTGCTTTTTTTATCTCTTTATCATCTACTAAAATTTTTCCAGAATCATAATCGTAAAGTCTTGCAACAAGTTTTAAAAGTGTACTTTTTCCACATCCAGAAGGTCCAACCAAAGCAGTAGTCTTACCTTGAAATGCCTTAAAAGAAATACTTTCTATTACTTTCTTATCATCTAAATAAGAGAATTCTACATTTTTTCCAACAATATCAAAAGTCTTAAATTCTTCTTTGTCTCCACTTTGAACTTCTGCATTTTTAAGTGATTTTATTTTTTCAACAGGTGAATCAATATACATTAGCTCTCCATAAAATTCATTAAAAGCTGCAACTCCATCAATAAGCCTTGCCGCTGCAAATAAATATCCTGCAAAATATAAAATATTAATCTCTCCATTTGTAAGACCCTTTAGACCAAAATAAATTACAAGTGCAAGAGATAAATTGGCGACGACATTTGCCCCACATACAGGAATTACTTGCCCGATTTCTGATTTTATATGTTGTTTTTCAAGATTTTTTACAAAATTAATTGAATCTGTCATCTTTTTTTCAGTTAAATTATAAGATTTTATTTCTGTAGATAAGTCAATTAATTCTTGAAACATCCTTGCAGATTTTCTCTGTTCTTTGTAATAAGATTTAGTGGCTTTAGTTTGCATTTTTTTTGACAACAAACTTAAAATCACCGAAAAAAGTATGGGTATAATAACAGCAAGCCCAAGTTTTACATTTCCAATTAAAAGTAAAATTGAAACAATAATAAAACTTATTATAAAACCATAAAATCCTGGGACTGCATGGCTAAGTGCGTGCTCAATAGTTTCCACATCCTTCATAATTGTTTGAGATAAATCTGTTAAATCATGTCTTGAATAAAAAGAAAGTGGAAGTTTCTTTATTATTTCAGAAATTTCAATCCTAAGATTTGCCGATTCACTATATGTTTCGTTGTATGTCGTGATATAATCTTTATTTAGTACAAGTACCATTAAGACTGCAATTATTACAAAAGAAATTACTGCAACTTTTACACTAAAATCTCCCATTCCAAGTAGTCCTTGTATAACATACATCAATAAAAACATTGGGAGCATATAAGAAAGACTTTTTAAAGTCGAATATTTAATTGCTACTACTTCGCCTTCTGCACCCTTGTCAGTGAGTGCAAATCTATTTTTCAAATAGTTTTTCATGACATCCTCCATTCATTTGCAGATTCATACAAATTGACAAATTTTTTATAAGAAGTTTCAGATTCCATTAATTCCTTATGAGATCCTCTTTCTATAATTTTTCCATTTTCAACAAAAAGAATTTCATCTACACCTCTTATTGAAGAAAGCCTGTGAGCAATCATAATTGTTGTCCTGTTTTTTATCAAATCTTTAAAAGCAACTTGAAGTTCAAACTCATTTTCTGGATCTGCTGCAGCAGATGCTTCATCTAAAATTATTATTCTAGGATCTTTTAAGAAAATTCTTGCAATGGAAACTCTTTGAGTTTCTCCACCTGATAAATCTATTCCATCTGCTCCAATAACTGAATCATACTTATCCTTAAATTTATTTATAAACTCATCACACCTTGCAAGTTTCAAGGCCTTATAAACTTCCTCATCACTTGCATCTTCTTTAGCAAGCTTTACATTTTCAAAAATAGAAATTCCAGAAAATAATTTTGGATTTTGAAAAACTATTCCAATATTTTGCATAAGAATTTCCTTTTCGTAAAAAGAAATATTTTTATTCCCAATTAAAATCTCGCCTTTGTCAACAGGATAAAGTCCAGAAATTAACTTTGCAATAGTTGACTTGCCAGAACCAGATGAACCGACTAAAGCATAAACTCTATTTTCATCAAATTTAAAAGAAAAATTTTCCAAAATTTTATTTTCTCCGTCATAAGAAAAATCTACATTTTTAAATTCAATATTATTATTTTCTATAACTTCATCACTTCCAAATTTAATTTCCTTATCGCCCATTTCAACAAATAAATTTTCGAGATTATCTACTGCTGAATTTGCTTGGAAAACATACATGGAAACATACATTATCTTCATTGTAGTTGTAAAAAACATCCCCATAAAAAGCGTGAAAAATAAAACTTTTGCACTCCAAATATAAGCATCCCCTCCATGGCTAACCATAAATATTGCAATAAAAATTGGTGCGACAATAAAAATATTTAAAAGCCACTGAAAAATCACAAAGGGAACTTTGCAAGACATAGAATATTTATAAACCATATCCTTATACTCAAGTATTGAATTATAAAGCTTTTTAAAACCAATTAATGGTGCGTTAAAAACTTTTACAACTGGCATTGCCCTCACAAATTCAACAGCTCCTGCATTCATTTCATCGAGTTTATCCATATAAACTTTCATAAAGCTTTGGTCGCCCACCATTTTTTTTATCACTATAAGGCTTAAAAGAATTATTAATACAAAAAATAATCCAAGATATAAATCAACTTTAAAGACTAAAATAAGCATTAAAATTGGCGTCAAAAAAGCCGCCGTTTGGTCTGCTATTAAATGTGCAACGATCATATGAGTTTGCTCAACATTGTTGTCTATAATTTTTCTAACTTCTCCAGAATCGTGTACATCAAAAAAATTATTTGACGCATTGAGTAAATTTTTAACTCCTTTTTCACGAAGCTTAGTTTCAAGCCTAAAACCAGCAAGGTGACTCATCCAAGTACCTAAAAAATATAAAAGACCGTAAGCAATAAATAAAATTAAAATTTTTATTACTAAACCACTAGCATTAACTAAATTTCCTTTAGAGAATACACTTTTTAATAAAATCCAAATTAAATAGTATCCATAAAATTCTAAAAATATGCCGATAGCAGTAAAAAAACTTGCTAAAAAGCCATTTACTTTCTTCTCAGGCATATATGAAAATAATTTTTTATATAACTTCAAATTAAAAACTCCTTATTCTATAATTTTTAATAAATTTAAGCAAATTATCTTTATTGTTCCAAAAAATTTTGACCTTATTATTTATCAAAAATTCTGTTATATTAATAATTATTAAAATAGTCCTAGAAATATTTTATATTAAGATCTTATCTATATTTAAACTTTTAAAGAGAATTTATTGAATCTAAAATGTTATATAATCTAAATTTATAAAAATATAATCTGTTTCGCAAGCCTCTAAAATGTTTATAATAAATACTTTGTTTACTGAGTATTTTAAAATTTTACACTAAAAAAGACTCGATTTAACGAGCCTCTCAATATTTTATAAATTATTTTTAACCTCTTAATTCTTGTCTATTTTCGTTAAGCATTTTGATTATTTCTGATAAATTCACTTGTGTATTTTCAAGTAACTCATCTGCGTAATCTCTTGCTCCTTCTCTAATTTGTGTTGATTCTTCTTTTGCAGATTTCAAAATTTCTGTTGCTCTTTCATTTGCTTGTCTAACAAGTTCATTTTCGTCAATAATTTTTTCTGAATGAGCTCTTGCAGCTGCAATAATTTTATCCGCTTCATCGTGAGCTCCATTAATTATATCATCTTTGTCTTTAGCTATTCTTTGAGCTTCTGAAATTTCTCCAGGAGTTTTTTCCTTTATTTCATTTATAATTTCTAAAAATTCATCTCTGTCTACCATAACCTTATTTGTAAGTGGTAACTGTGATGATGTTTCTACAAGATCTTCCAATTCTTCAACTAAATCAATTAAATTCATATTTTCCTCCTAAGTAATTTTTTCTTCATTGCTTCTCCTACAACAGGAGGCACGAATAAATCTGTATCTCCATCAAAAGTGGAAACTTCCTTTGCAAGCGTTGAACTGACGAATAAGTTTTCATTAGACGACAACAAAAAAACTGTTTCTACGCCATCTTTGTAGTGCATATTTGCCATTGCCAACGTGTATTCATTAAAATAATCAGAGGCAGATCTAAGACCTCTAACTATTACATTGCAATTTTTTTTCTTTGCATAATCTACTAAAAGTCCGTCAAAAGAATCAATTTCTATTCCTTCCATTCCATCTAGAACTTTATGTAATAACTCTTTTCTCTCTTCAACTGTAAATAATCCTTTTTTTGAAGTATTATCTAGCACTGCTACGATGACTTCTCCAAAAATATCCTTTGCTCTTTTTATAATGTCCAAATGTCCATTAGTCACAGGGTCAAAGCTACCCGCATATATTGCTTTCATTTATATCCCATCCGCATATAGAAATCGAAGTATTTCCATATTTTTTATTTTTTATTTCTACAAAACCCTGTCCTATTAAAAGCGATTTATCTGAACTATGTTCCACAATTAATTTTCCCTCTGATTTTAAAATTTTATTTTCCCTTATAAGCTTAAAGGATTTTTTATACAAATCACCTCTATCAAAGGGTGGGTCAATATAAATGTAATCAAATTTTATATCTAAATTTTTAATTGCCTTGTTCATATAATTTTCTATAACAACAGCCTGATTTAAAAATCTTGCTTTTTCTAAATTAGATTTAACACAGTCTATTGCTTCTTTTGAATTATCAACAAAGTAAACTTTTTCTGCTCCTCTTGATATAAACTCAATTCCATTTGCCCCACTTCCGCAGAACAAATCCAAAACTATATCTCCATCAAAGTTTTGTCCAAGAATATTAAAAACTGACTCCTTAACTCTGTCTTCAGTTGGTCTTGTATCCATGCCTTTTGGTGCTCTTAATTTTAATCCTCTTCTATTTCCCGAAATAATCCTCATAAAGCCTCCAAATTAGTTTTATTTTACCATAAGTCAATAAATATTAAAAGATATTAGTTCAAATCAGAGTAAAATTCAAGTATTTCTTTATTTAAATAAAAGTATTCTTTGCTTTCTAAATTTGGATCTTCTTTTAAAATAATTTTCACATCATCTGCTGCATATTTTAAAATCATCTCATCTCTAAAAGGATCTGCAAGTCTAAGATTTGGCATACCTGATTGTCTAGTTCCCAAAATATCTCCAAAGCCACGTAGTTCTAAATCTTTATTTGCAATATAAAATCCATCACTAGAATCTGTCATTATTTTCATTCTTTCCCATGAAATTTCACTTTTTGAAAGATTATATAAAATACAATAAGACTGATTATCTCCCCTTCCAACTCTTCCTCGAAGTTGATGCAGTGTTGAAAGACCAAATCTCTCTGCATTGTAAACCATCATTACCGTTGCATTTGGAACATTTACCCCAACTTCTACAACAGTTGTTGAAACTAATAAATTTATTTTATTATTTGCAAAATCATCCATTATTTTATTTTTTTCATCTGCTTTCATCTTCCCATGAAGAAGTCCAACTTTATAATCAATAAAAAATTTTGAAAGTTCTTCATAAACTTTTTCTACAGCCTGCAAATTTTCATAATCTTCATTTTCTTCGATCAAAGAACAAATAACATAAGCTTGTCTACCCTTTGAAAGTTCAGATTTTATAAATTCAAGAGATTTACCTAGCATATTTTCATTTATTGCAATTGTCTTTATTTGCTTTCTGCCCTTTGGCATAGTTTTTATTACAGAAATATCCAAATCAGCATAAAGAACTAAACTAAGACTTCTAGGTATAGGCGTTGCTGACATTACAATTGTGGCTGCATCTTTATTTTTATTTTGGAGCATATTTCTCTGCACAACTCCAAATCGATGTTGTTCGTCAATTACATTTACTCCAAGTTTTCTAAAAATCACATTTTCTTCTATTAAAGCATGCGTTCCTATTAATATATCAATTGAACCCATTTGAAGATTATCTAAAATATCTCTCTTTGCTTTTTTTGTCGTTGATCCAATTAAAAGTGCTACTCTAACACCAAGAGGTTCTAAAAATTCAACAAAAGATTCAAAATGTTGCTTTGCAAGAATTTCTGTCGGTGCCATAATTGATGATTGATATCCATTTAAATAGGACAGATACATTATTATAATTGCAACAATTGTCTTTCCACTTCCAACATCGCCTTGAATTAAACGATTTATTGCTCTTCCACTTTTCATGTCTGTAAAAATTTCATTTACAACATTTTCTTGACCTTCTGTTAATTTAAAAGGAAGATTATTCATAAAATCAAAAATTTCATCTTTAATTTCAAATTTTATTGCATCTCGTCTTTCATTTTGAAATTTATTTTTTAAAATGGAAAGTTCGAAGAGAAACAATTCTTCATAAATTAATCTCTCCCTAGCTTTTATATAATTTTTTCTGCTTTTCGGATAGTGAATATTTTTTATAGCTTCATTTTTATCCATGAAAGAATATTTCTCCAAAACTTCTCCAGGAAGATTTTCTTCAAATAAATTCAAATCAATAACTTGATCTATTAAATTTTCGAAAGCAAAATTATTTAGTCCTTCAGTTAAACTATAAACAGGAGAAATTTTTCCAAGTTTTTTTAAATTATGTATTTCCTCAATTTCAGGACTCGAAATGCTCACTCTACCTCTGAAAAAATCAACTTTACCATAAACTAAATATTCTCTTCCAATTTTTATTAATTTATTTAAATAAAATGCATTGAAAAATGAAATCTCCATTTCTCCACTTTCATCTTCTGCAAGAAAACTTGTGAGAGTTAGGCCCTTTCTTATTCTTCTATTTTGAAGTTTTGATATAATTTTTACTTTAAAAGTATTTTTCTCTCCAATTTTAGCACCTGAAATTTTTACAATTTTCGAACTGTCCTCGTATTTTCTGGGATAAAAAAATAAAAGATCTTCTACGCTATAAATTCCAAGTTTGTGAAAAAGTTCTTCTCTTTTGGGGCCAACTCCCTTCAAATTTTTAATAGAATCCTTTAAATTAACCATAATTTCTCCTATTATAAAAGCCCAAAGCGAAAACTTTGGGCTAAAATTTATTCTAATGAAATAATATAATAATAAATAGGTTGATCACCTTTTATCACATCAATGTCAATATCTGGATATTTTTCTTCAATTGCTTCTTGTACCTTTTCTGCATCTTCTTCTTTCACGTCTTCCCCATAAAATAAAGTTACAAGAGAAATATCCTCGTTCATAAGTTTTTCCACAGTTTCAACTACAACATCATTTACTTTTTTTCCACTTGAAACAATGTCCTTTGAAGCAATACCAATTATGTCATCTTTGTGAATTTCTTTTCCACCCATTGTAGTATCACGAACGGCATAAGTTACAGAAGCGTCAATTACACTTCCTATTGCGTCTATCATATTTTCTTTATTTTCTTCCTTTGAAGCATCTTCACTAAATGCGAGCATCGCAGCAATACCTTGTGGCACAGATTTGGATGGAATCACAATTATTTCCCTATCTGAAATATCTCTAGCTTGTTCTGCAGATAAAATTATGTTGCTATTATTTGGAATTAGATAAATTACTTTCCCGCCAACTTTATCTACTCCCTTTAACAAATCTTCTGTCGACGGATTCATTGTCTGTCCGCCAGCTACAACATAATCGACTCCAAGAGATTTAAAAGTTTCAGTCATTCCACTGCCCATAGAAACAGTTATAAAAGAATAATCCTTTTCTTTTATTGTTTCTTCCTCTTCTTCTCTCTTTTTAGCTTCAAGGACTTCGCTGTCATCAAACAAAATTTCCCTATGTTGATATCTCATGTTGTCAATTTTTATATCTTGAAGAAGACCAAGCTCGCAAGCATGTTGCAAAACAATTCCAGGATCATTTGTGTGAACATGAACTTTAATAATGTGACTTCCGCCACCACCCACAACAAGAAGACAATCTCCAAGAGGAGAAATTTTTTCTCTAAAAGCATCTATATCTTCATAATCTGTATTAATAATAAACTCAGTGCAATATCCATATTTAATAGATTTATCAGCCTCTGTAAATTGAATTTCCTTTTGTGCTTTTCTCTTTAAAGTTTCATCTTCACTTTGGTCATCAATATTTTCTCCCTTTAAAACTTTAAGTGCACCTTCGAGCAAAACGACAAGACCTTTTCCGCCTGCATCAACTACTCCTGCTTCTTTTAGTACAGAAAGATGATTTGGCGTGTTATCAAGAGATTTATTTGCTTCTACAATCACATCTTCTAAAAATAAAACTATATCTTCAGACTTTTTATAATGTCTAATTGCAAAATCAGCAGTTTCTCTTCCAACTGTCAAAATTGTTCCCTCAATAGGCTTCATAACAGCTTTATAAGTAGTTTCACTCGCTTTTTTAAAAGCATGAGCAACATCAGAAGTACTGGCTTCATCACATTCATCTAGACCTTCGGCAAAACCTCTTAAAAGTTGAGAAAGAATTACGCCACTATTACCTCTTGCTCCCATAAGTGCTCCACGAGCAGCCGCAGATGAAACATCACTTACCGAAAATTCACCTTCTAAACCATCAATTTGTTTTAAGGCAGATTTTGAGGTAAGGCTCATATTTGTTCCTGTATCTCCGTCTGGAACAGGAAACACATTCAGAGCATTGACCTCTTCCTTTCTGGATATTAGATAATTTACAGCCCCTTTAAAAACTTCTCTTAACAAAGGACCATTAATTTTATTTATTTCCAAAATCTTACCTCCACTACTTCAGTCTAATACCTTCCACCAAGACTTCAATATTATCTACTTCAAGTCCTGTCAAATTTTGAATATTAAACTTAACTCTTTCTATAATATTTTCACCAACAGTAGAAATCTTCACTCCATATTCTAGAATTACGTGAAGTTCTATTCTGATTTCATTTTCTTCAGTATTTACAACTATTCCCTTTGAAAGATTTTCGAATCTCAAAAGCTCAAAAATACCATCTGCGGCATTTTTTGATGCCATTCCAACAATTCCGTAACTTTCCATAGCTGAAATTCCAGCTATATTTGCAAGTACGCTATCCTCTATTACAATATTTCCAAGTTCTCTATTAATAATTGCCGGCATTAGGGCACCTCCTTATCTTTTTTATTATATCAGAAATTTTAAAAGATTAACAGAATTTGAGGAATTACTTTGTAAAAAATAATAAATTAGTGTAAAATAAAAACATATCGAAAAAATATTTGCACTTAGCAACAATTTTTGATAAAATATTGTTTGCTTAATAACTAAAGGAGGTGCGTTATGGCTAAAAGATGTGAAATTTGTGGAAAAGAAAAAACATTTGGAAATAAAATTTCTTTCTCTCACTCTCGTTCTAACAGAAGCTGGTCTCCTAACCTTAGAAAAGTTAAAGCTATCGTTAATGGATCACCTAAAAGAATATATGTGTGCACTAGATGTTTAAGATCTGGTAAAGTTAAAAGAGCTATATAAATTAGGGTCTTAAAAAAAGATCCTTTTTTATACTCCAATTTTCAAAATCTTTATTTTTAATTTAATTACATAGTATTTTAATCTTCCAAATTTATTGGGGGATTTTTTAATTTATATAAAAATCAATAAAAAAGTTGTGCTTAAAAGTAACACAACTTCAAACAAATTTATTTAGTTTTAATCTATGGACTTAATTATAAAAGCAGAACCACTATTTATTATAATAGTTGCCTCATCTTCTAAGATTTCATTGCTCACTGCACGACCTGGATTGTAATTATTTATTTTCAAATTTTCAACTTCATAAAAAAGTCCTTTTGTAGAAAAATTTAAAGATTCTCCTGCATTTATTAGAGAAAAATATTTTTTGTCTGACTTTTTAAATTTATATTCTCCTTCTTTAACATAAATCACTTCATTATTGTCATCAATTATTTTTGCACAAATTCCTTTATTATAAAGTTTTTTTAGAAGAAAAAGATTCGCTAATTCGTGATCAAGCCTTGTCCCAAGTGCCCCTAAAATCACTATGTCCTCATATTTCTCATTAATCAAATAATTAATGCATAATTCTGTGTCAGTCGCTGCTTTTTGCGAAGGAAATTTTAAAAATTTTATATTGTTTTCTCTAACATATTTAAGAGATTCATTTCCAATGGAATCTAAATCCCCTAGTAAAAGATCCCCCTTTAAATTATATTTTCTAAGAAGTCTTGCACCTCCATCTGCAACTAAAACAAAACGATTCTTTTTATACTTTTTTATTAAATCTTTGGAAACCTCTCTACCACCAGTTATTAAAAGAGCTCTTTTCATAAAATTTCCTTAAAAGATTTTATATTTTCTCTAGTTTTATCTTTTTCAAAAATTGCAGACCCAGCAACTAGAATATCTGCTCCTGCATCCAAAATCTCTTTTGCATTATCAAGTTTTACTCCACCATCAACTTCAATTAAAGTTTCTAAATTTCTTTTTTCAATTATTTTTTTTATCTCTTTAATTTTTCTAAGAGAAGATGGAATAAATTTTTGTCCACCAAAACCTGGATTTACACTCATTACAAGAACTAAATCTAGTTTTTCCAAATTATAATCTAAAACTTCTAAGCTATCTCCAGGATTGAGTGCAAGCCCTGTTTTTTTACCAAAAGATCTTATTATAGATAAAGTTCTATCTAAATGTTTTGTTGTGCTTGGATGAATTGTAATAATCTCTGAACCAGATTTTACAAATTCTTCAATATAATTTTCAGGTTTTTCAATCATAAGATGTGTATCAAAGGGTATTTCTGTTAAAGGTCTTAAACTTTTTACAATCCCTGGACCATAGGAAATATTTGGCACATAATTGCCATCCATTATGTCTAGATGAATGAAGTCGACTTTCTCCTCATTCAAAATTTTAAATTCTTTTTCTAAATTTGTAAAATCTGCTGAAAGTAGTGAAGGTGAAATCATTAGTATTCTCCTCTTTCTTTTAATTCATTGTAAATATACTTGTAATTTTCGTATCTTGACTTTTCTATCTGTCCCTTTTCAACTGCGTATTTTACAGCACATTTAGGTTCTTTTATATGATTACAATCGTTGAATTTACAATTACTATAATCTTTAAATTCTCTAAAATAATTTTTAAGTTCTTCATTGTCTATATCTAATTTCAATGAAGAAAAACCTGGTGTATCGAAAATATAAATGTCATCTCCATATAAGATTTCTGTATGCCTAGTTGTATGTCTGCCTCTCTTAGTCTTTTCAGAAACTTTTCCAACTTCAACATCTCTATTTAAAATTAAAGATGTTATTGTAGATTTTCCAGCACCACTTACTCCACAAAAAGCAACAGTTTTTCCCTTTAAATATTTCTTTAACAAATTTACACTTTTCTCGTCATCTTTTGAAATCAAAAAAGTTTTAAATCCAGAATTTTTATAGATTTTTTCTAAATTATCTGCATCCTCTTTATTTAAATCACATTTATTAATTGCAATTGCAACATCAATTCCTTGGTGCTCTGCTTGTACTATAGTCTTATCTATTATCATAAAATTGTATTTTGGATCCATTACTGGTATCACTATGAGAGCCAAATCTACATTGCTAACTTTTGGTCTTGTGAGTATATTTTTTCTGGGATATACTTTTTCAATATATCCCAGAGTTTTTTCTTCATATTTAAATTCTACATCATCGCCTACTATTGGTTCTACTTTTAAATGTCTAAAATTTCCTCTAGCTCTAGTTTCAAAAATTTTATCTCCAGACTTAATATAGTAAAATCCTCCAGTGAGCTTTATAATTTTTCCTATCATTATTTTATCGTCTCTGTTTTAGCAATATTGCCATCAACGTAAATATTGTATTCGCCTGGACCAATTAGTTCAACAGTTGTCGTTTCACCAGAATCTATATTGTAATTCCAAACAGACTGTGCACTAATTTTATTTCCCTTTGCATCTTTAACTCTTTCTGCAGTAACTTTGTGAGTTTCTCCATCATCGGGAACTTTAACTTTTACATTATTTACTTTATTGTATCCATTTTCATTTTCTTCAGTAGTATCTTCATTTTCTTCTTCATCATCAGATGCACCCTTTGAAATATATAGAGTAACTGTTGAACCCTTTTCAACTGTTTCTCCTGCTTTAGGATCCATATCATAAACTTGTCCTTCGGCAACCTTATTGCTATTTCCATTTTCAATTACAACTGTAATTCCTAAACTCTTTAATTGATTTACAACTACGTCTTGATCCATTCCTTTGTAATCGCTTAATACAACTGGAGTTTTGTCAACTCCTTTAGAAATTATAACCTTTACAGCTGTACCTCTCTTGACAGAATATCCTCCATCAGGATTTGAATAAATAACTTTTCCCTCTTCAACTTCTTCATTAAATTCTTCTTCAACAGAACCGAGCTTTAATGAATTTTCTTTTAAAGTTTTTTCTGCTTCTTCCTGTGTAAGACCTTTTAATGGTGGAACTGGAACAGAATCTGGAAGTTCATTTATTGCTAGTTTAACAGTAGAACCTTTTTCCACTTCGCTTCCCTTTTCTGGATTTTGTTCCAAGACAACTCCATCTGGTTTATTTTCATCTTCTACTGTACTTACATCTAATACAAGACCTTGTGCTTCAATTAATTCTTTTGCTTCTTCTCTAGTTTTTCCTATATAATTTTCTACAACAATTTTTTCAACTTTATCATCACTTTTCATTCCTTTAATAGCCTTTGGCACTACGTAAATTAGAAGAGCAATAATAATTATTGCCGAAAAAACTCCAAGTATTGCAGGTGCAACTGATTTTTTCTTTTTTACAACTTTTTTTGGTTTGCTTTTTTTATTATTATCTGTTCTATTTAAATTATTTCTTTCCGATCTTCTACTTATTGGTGGTGTAACAACAGTTCTATCATCATCTTCTTCATAACTTCTATTTACAGTAAAAGTTTTTGCACCAATAGTATAATCCTTAATATCTCTAATTAAATCAAAAACATCTTCGTATCTATCATTTGGATCTTTTTCTGTCATCTTTAAAACAAGTGCATCAACAGAAGGATCTATACTTTTTATATAATCAGAAGGCTTTGGCATCTGTGATTGAACTTGCATAAGTGCAACAGAAACAGGATTGTCTGCATCAAAAGGAAGTCTTCCTGTCAACATCTCAAAAAGAACAATTCCAAGAGAATAAATATCCGATCTATTGTCAACTTTAGCTCCTCTTGCTTGTTCTGGTGAAAAATAATGGACAGACCCCATTACAGCATTAGTCGCAGTTACAGTAGTGTTGTCTGCTACTCTTGCAATTCCAAAGTCTGTAACTTTTATTCTATCATCTCTAGTTACCATTATATTTTGTGACTTGATATCTCTATGGACAATATGTTTTGAATGGGCAACTTTTAATGCTTCTGCAATTTGAATACAATAATTTAAAGCTCTTTTTTCAGAAAGTCTACCTTCGTCATTTATTAAATCTTTTAAAGTTTTACCATCAATATATTCCATTACAATGTAGTGAACTTCTTTGTCATCTATTTTCTCAGTTCCAACATCATAAATACTTACAATGTTTGGATGAGAAATGCTCGCAGCAGCAAGAGATTCTCTCTTAAACTTCCTTATAAAGTTATTATCCTCATTGTACTCCAATTTCAAAACTTTTATGGCAACAATTCTATCTAACTTTCTATCGTGAGCTTTAAAAACATTGCCCATGCCGCCTGTTCCGATCTTTTCTAATATTTCATATCTATTTGCTAAAATTTTATTTATCATTGTACACCTACTCATTAAATATTAAAATAAATGTAATATTATCTAAGCCACCATTTTCTAGTGCAAGATTAAGAAGAACATCCTTTGCAACTTCTGGAGTATTCTCTTTTACTATTTTAAAAATTTCTTCATCAGAAATCATATTTGTAAGCCCATCAGAGCAAAATAAAAATATGTCATCTTTTTCTATTTTCAAGGTATTGACATAAACATCCAAAGTTTCTGTGGTTCCAAGAGCTTTTGTAAGTACATTTTTCTTGGGATGATTTTTCGCTTCTTCTTCAGTTATATCTCCTATTTCGATTAAGTAATTTACAAAGGAATCATCCCTTGTCAACTGTTCAATACCTTTATTTATTTTATAAATTCTTGAATCTCCAATATTAGAATACACTAAAACATCTTCAAGAACAAAACCCGCTGAAACTGTTGTCCCCATGCCTCTGTAATCTTCATTGTTTTCTGAACTTTCAAAAATTTCTTTATTTGCATTTTTTATTGAAGACGATAAAATCTCTATTACATCTTCCGTCTTTCTTATATTTTTATTTTTTTTGAAATGTGACGCTATAATATCGGTTGCCATTTTGGAAGCTTTTTCACCCGCCAAATGGCCGCCCATTCCATCAGCTAATATATATAAATTTTTTGAATCATTCACAAAATAACTGTCTTCATTATTTTTTCTATAATTTCCAACATTTGTTGCTGACACTACTCTCATTATTTCACCTCAACTTTGCGCCTTAGTTGTCCACAAGAAGCGCTAATGTCCTTCCCAAGTTCTCTTCTAATAGTCACATTAAAACCTTTTTTTTCAAGTTTAGTCTTAAACTCTATTATCTCAAACTTAGAAGGTCTTTTTTCATCAAATTCATCAATAGGATTAAGTGGTATTAAATTAATATTACATTTAATATTTTTAGCAAAATCATAAATTTCTTCTACGTTTTTATCATTATCATTTTGATTTCTTATAAGGGTGTACTCGAAAGTAATCCTATTGTTTGTCTTGTTAACATAATATTCCAAAGAATCCTTTAATTCTTTTAAATTATACCTTTTATTTATTGGCATTAAACTAGATCTCTCAAAATCGTTTGTTTGATGCAAACTTACGGCAAGATTTATTGGAATGTTTAAATCAGCCAATTCATAAATTTTATCTGCAACTCCACAAGTCGAAATTGTTATATTTCTATAACTTGTATTGTGCCCCTTTTCATCGTGTAGAATTTTAATAAATCTTATAACTTCATCAAAATTGTCAAGCGGCTCTCCACTTCCCATTAAAATAAAATTTGAAACCTTTATATTTAATTTATTTTCAATTTCATAAATCTCTCTTAGCATCTCTGCTGCAGTTAAATTTCTAATAAGTCCGCTTTTTGTTGAAGCACAAAAATCACATCCCATTCTACATCCAACTTGAGTAGAAATACACTGAGCATAGCCATATTTGTACCTCATTAAAACTCCTTCAATTAAATTTTTATCTTTTAATTTAAATAGAAACTTTTTAGTATCATCAAGCTTCGAATCATAAATTTTATAAATTTCTGTATTATTTATTTCTTCCTTTTCTATTATAGAGAGAGCCTTCGCCGAAAGATTTGAATTTTCTACATCAATCCTCTTTTTATCATGAAAAAATGTAAAAAGTTGTGTCCCTCTAAAAGACTTTTCACCATTCTTTTCAAAAAAATCGCAAAGTTCATCTAAGTACATAGAATTTAATTCCATTAAATCACCTATTCATTTATTTATTATATCATTAGATATGAACAATAAAAATAGATTTAATAAAATTAATTATATACAAAAAAGGCTGTGAAAATCACAACCCAATTTTTTCTAGAAGTACAATTGAAAATCCATCTGTATCATCAACAGAAGGAAATAATTTTAAAACTTCTTTATTTCTTAATTTTTTTATTTTAAAATTTTCATTTTCTTCTAAAAATTTATAGACTACATCTTCATTTTCTATTTTTGAAAGAGAACAAGTGGAATATACTAAATGTCCACCCAACTTTAAATAATTTTTTGCATTTTCTAAAATTTTAAGTTGAATTTCTGAAAGATTTTTTAAATCTTTTATGTCCTTATTCCACTTTATATCAGGTTTTTTTCTATAAAGTCCCGTTCCAGAGCAAGGTGCATCCACTAATACATAATCAAATTTATCCAAAAAATCTTTATTTAAAATTTCTGCATCATTTACAAATGTTTTTATGTTTTTAACGCCAAGCCTTCTTGCGTTTTCTTCAATTAATTTAATCTTCTTTTTTGACTTATCACAAGCTACTATTTCTCCTGTATTTTCCATTATTTCAGCAAGATGAGTGCTCTTGCCACCTGGCGCTGCGCATAAATCTAAAACTTTTGAGTCTTTACTTGGATTTAAAAAAGTTGAAACTAAAATAGATCCCAAATCTTGAACATAAAATTCTCCATTTTCAAAATATTTTGTATCAATAATTCCCCTTGGATTTAAAATATTTATCGCATTCTTAAAATTTGTATCTTCTATCTCAAATCCATCATTAGTTAAACTTTTTATCAATTCCTCTCTATTTGTCTTTAAAGTATTTACTCTAATCGTAAAAGAAGGCTTTTCATTATTTGCCTTCAAAAGCTTTTTCGTAAAGTCTTCTCCATAATTATTATAAAAATACTCTGTATAAAATTTTGGATGAGAATAAAATGTAGACAAATTGTCTATACTGTTTTTTATCTTTACTTGTGGTACATCTTCTTTTGAAATAGCTCTAAGAATTCCATTTGTAAAAGCTATCGATCCCTTATTTCCATAAATTTTTGCAAGATTAACAGATTCATCTACAATAGAATATTCTGGAACTTTGTCCAAAAAATACATCTGATAAATTGCCATTTCTAAAATAGAAAGAATTATCCTGTGAATTCTATTAAATTTTATTTTAGAATTTATTTTTATCACATAATCTAAATAACTTCTATTGCGAACTACTCCTGTAGTTATCTCCTTTACAAAATTATAATCCCTCTCATCAATTCTTGATTTCTTTAAAATTTCAAGAGATTCTTCTAAAAATGCCCCCTTATAGAGGACATCGTTAAGTATTAATAATGCTTTTTCTCTTGTGCTTTTCATCAATCTCTTCTTCCAAAAATACTTAAAAGTCTTAAAAATTGTCCTATTGCTACAATTGTTGATGCAACATAAGTAAGTGCTGCTGCATCTAAGACTTCTTTAGTTCCAACTAAATCTTCTTCTGTTATTATTCCATTTGCAAGTTCTTTCTTTGCTCTGTTAGATGCGTCAAACTCAACTGGAAGTGTTACAATTTGAAATAAAACTGCAAAGAAAAATAAAGCTATACCCAACTTTGTAAAAAATACTGAAAAGAAAAAACCAAGTATTATTAATATAAAGCTAAGTTGTGTCCCTAGATTTGCAAGTGGAACTAATGCAGCTCTGAACTTTAAAGGTACATATTCTACTGAATCTTGAATTGCATGTCCAACTTCATGTGCTGCAATAGAAACTGATGCAACTGAATTTTTGTAATATACATCTCTCGATAAATTTAAAGTTTTATCTCTTGGATCGTAGTGATCAGACAATTCTCCATCTACTAAATTTATCTCTACGAAATTAAGTCCATTTCTATCTAAAATTTTTCTAGCAACTTCTGCTCCACTTAAATTTGTGGATGATCCAACTTTTTTGTATTTTTCATACGCAGAACTTATCTTAGCCTGTGCATAAAAAGCAAGTATTAGTCCTGGTAAAATATAAATAAAATAACTGTAATCATAGTAATAATATGACCCAAACATTATTTCCCTCCTATTAAATAATTTTCTTCAAACTTATTTCCACGCAAAAAATCTTCTATTGCCATGACTCTTTTACCTGGAGCTTGTATTTCTTTTACAGATATTGCTCCATCGCACGTTTTTATTATAAGTTCATCCTTCGCCTTTAAAATTTTTCCTGCTTCTTTTTCTAAATTACACGAAACAATTTCTGCGTCAAAAACTTTATAAATTTTGTCATTGTAACTAAATTTTGCACCATAATGAGGAGAAAGGCCTCTTACTTTATTTACAATATTTTTTGAAGTATCATCAAAATCTAATTTTAAATCATCCTTTAAAATCTTATGAGCATAGGTTTTCTTAGAATCATCTTGCTCTTTGAATTTAACTTCTCCTTTTTCAACTTCTTTTATAAACTCTTCTAAAAGTTCTGAACCCATTTTGGAAAGCACTTTTTCTAACTTCCCAGCATTCATTTTATTTATTTTAATTTCTTTTATGGAAGAAACTGCCCCAGAATCAAGTCCTTCTTCAACTTTCATAAGGCTAACTCCACTTTTTTCATATCCTTCCATAATTGCCCTATTAATTGGAGCTGCCCCTCTAAGTTTTGGCAAAATTGATGCGTGAACATTTACAATATATTTTGGGATTTCTATTAACTCCTTTGACAAAACTTGTCCATAGGCAACTACAACAATTATATCAGGGCTTACTTTTTTTATCTTTTCTAGAGATTCTTTAGAATTAACATCATGAGGTTGAAAAACTTCTATGCCAAGTTCTTCTGCTTTTACTTTTACAGCTGTCTTTGTTACTTTCTTCCCTCTTCCCTTTTTTTTATCCTCTTGAGAAATTACAAGAGAAATATCTCCAAGACTATTTAACTTTTCTAAAATAGGAACAGAAAACTCAGGCGTTCCCATAAAAATAAATTTCATTAGTCCTCCTCATCTTTAGCTTCATACATTTCTATTGCTTTATCTGTGTATAAAATTCCATCGAGATGATCCATTTCGTGTTGAATTATGCGAGCAAGAAAATCTTCTGCCTCCATTATTTTCTCTTCTCCAGTCAAATCGTTGTACTTAACTTTTATATTTTTTGCTCTTTTTACAGTCCCCTGTTTTCCTGGAATAGAAAGACATCCTTCCATAGAGATTTCTTCGCCTTCTTTTTCCAAAATAACTGGATTTAACATATAGAATCTTTTGTTTTCTTCTTCATCTCTATTATCAACTACAATTAATCTTTTTAAAATTCCAACTTGAGGAGCAGCAAGTCCAACCCCATAAGCTACATCCATAGTTTCATACATATCATCAATTAAAACTTCTAATCTATTATTAAAATTCGCAACTATCTTTGACTTTTTTCTAAGTATTGGATCTTCATCCGTTCTTATTTTTCTTATTGCCATTTAATCACCTAAAACTCTATATTTAAAAATATTTTACTGTCGTCATTTATTTTACTATTAATAATTACCCTTTTCAAAACTTCTATTAACAAATTCATATCCTTTGGCTTTACTTTCACAGAAAATTTTGTCCTGTTTATTTTTTTTATCTTCGGAAGTTTTATAAAATTTGTCACCATTAAATCTATATTTTTTATATCACTTTTCATTTGTTTTAAAAATCTCTCTGCCCAAATATAAGTCAATTTTTCTTCATAAGAAGAAAATTCAAACTCAATTAATTTCATATAAGGTGGATACAAAAATAACTTTCTCTCAGAAATTTCATATTCATAGAAATCTTTATAATCACCATTTGCAGAATACTTTATAATTTCACTATCTGGACTATAAGTTTGAATTATTACTTCCCCTTTTTTTGAAGAGCGACCAGCTCTTCCTGCTACCTGTGTTACAAGCTGAAAAGTTTTCTCTTTTGCCTTATAATCAGAAATATAAAGGGACAAGTCTGCAGCAACTATTCCAACAAGTGTAACATTTTCAAAATCAAATCCTTTTGACACCATTTGAGTTCCAATAATTATATCTGCTTCTCTATTTTTTACAATATCATAGAAATTTTTAAAAGAATCTTTCTTAGTAGTTGTATCTCTATCCATTCTCACAACTCTAACTTCTGGAAATAATTTGTTTACTTCTTCTTCAACTTTTTGTGTACCAATTCCAAATTGTTTTATAAACTTCGAACCACAGTTTGGACAAACTTTTGGTACTTCTTTTGTACTTCCGCAATAATGACAAATTAATCTATTCTTTGATTTGTGATAAGTCATAGAAATATCACAATTATCACATTTTATAACCTCTCCACAAGATCTACACGAAATAAAATTAGAAAAGCCTCGTCGATTTAAAAATAAAATAATTTGTTCTTTTTTTTCTAATTTATCTTTTATTGCATCTCTTAATTCCCTGCTAAAAATAGAAATATTCCCCATTAAAAGCTCATCTCTCATGTCCACAATTTTCGTATTTGGAAGAAAGGCTCCCTTTTTCGCCCTATTTTTCAATTCACAAAGATTGTAATAACCTTTTTTTGCATAAAAATAACTTTCAATAGACGGTGTTGCAGATCCAAGTAAAACTTTACCTTTCCCTTTCATTCTGTGTATAGCGACCTCTATTGTGTCATATTTTAAATTGTCGTGAAATTCATAAGAAGAGTCGTGAGATTCATCTACAATTATCATTTTTAAATTTTTAAAAGGCACAAAAACTGCACTCCTAACTCCTACAACAACTTTAACATCACCATTTAAAACTTTTCTATACTCATCGTACCTCTCTCCAGAAGAAAGTTTTGAGTGAATGATTGCAACATTTTTTCCAAATCTTCCTTTAAATCTCTCTATCATTTGAGGAGTCAATCCAATTTCTGGCACTAAAACTATTACTTCTCCACCATTTTCTATAACTCTTGAAGCAATATTTAAATAAACCTCTGTCTTCCCACTTCCTGTTAGTCCATGAAGGAGTGTCACAACTTTTTCAGTTTTTTCTATACTTTTTAATGCTCTTTGCTGTTCTTCATTTAGAGATATATTTTCAGAACTAAAATTATTTTCATCTGGTTCTCTTTTTATTTCTTTTTTAAATTCAGTAATTATTCCTTTTTTTATTAAAGTCTTTATAGGTGAATAAGAAATAGAAAGGCTCGTCATGACTTCTATTCTTGAAACTTCTTTTTTATCTTTTATAAAATTAAATACAGTTCTCTGTTTCTCACTTATATCTTCTAAAAACTTAGAACTAAAATTTTCTGATATCTTTAAAAAATTTTCCCTTTTAGGCTTTACTAAAACTAAAGAATCATATTCATATTTTAAAAATCCTTTGGAATGTAATTTTTTTACAATTTTCTTTTGATCAATATTCAAATCTTCATAATATTTATTTAGGTCAATAGAATTTAATAAAATTAAATCTTCTCCTGTTGGATAATCTTCTATAATAATTTTTTTCTTAATCTTTTGCAAATTTCCAGGAGGAAGAATTGGAGAAAACGCTTTTGAATATCCTATTAAGTATCTATTTTTCATCCACAAACCAAGTTCAATTAAATCCTTAGATATAATTGGTTCGTCGTCTAAAACAGAATCTACTTCTTTTAAACTTTTCTCATGTTCTCCTGAATAATCTTTATACAAAAAAAGTATGATGCCAACTCTGTAACTATTGCCAAAACTTACAAGAACTCTCATACCTTCTTTAACATCATCTTTTACAATGTAAGTATAAAGTTTATCAATTTTTTGAAAATTATTTTCTATAAAAATATCTGCAAACAATCTATCACCTACAAAAGAGCTAGATTTCTCTAGCTCATAAGTTTTTTTACTCTATCTAAAATTTCTGTTGCGAGCTCTTTTTTGTCCATTATTTCTAAATCATCAACTTTCTCTTTGCTAATAATGGAAACAATATTTGTGTCAGAACCAAATCCCGCACCTTTTTTCTTAATATTATTTACAACAATCATATCAAAATTTTTCTTTATAAATTTTTCTTTTGCATACTCGTAAATATTTGTAGATTCAGCAGCAAAACCGACAATTATTTGATTTTTTTTAATACTTCCAAAATGAGCTGCAATGTCAGGATTTTTTTCCATTTCTATTAGATTCATTTGACTGTCATTGCCCTTTTTTATCTTTTCTTCACTGTAAGTCTTTGGTCTATAATCACTTGGCGCGGCAGCTTTTATGAGAACGTCACAACTATCAAAATATTCTCCAACTGCATCATACATATCTCTAGTAGTCTTAACTCTTACAAAATTATCAACTTTTGGCACATTTATTTTTGTGGGTCCAGATATTAAAGTTACCTTTGCTCCACGTTTTTTTGCATTATCAGCTAAAGCATAGCCCATTTTGCCCGAAGAATAATTCGAAATAAATCTCACAGGATCTAGAGGTTCAACAGTAGGTCCAGCCGTTATAACGACATGCTTACCTTCTAAATCTTTTTTTGTGAGTGCTCTATCTATCTCATCTACAATTTCACTTGGTTCAAGCATTTTACCACTGCCATAGTCATTGCATGCTAGAAAATCTTCTTTCGTATCTAAGATAACCATCCCTCTTTTCCTAAGAGTTTCCATATTTTTTTGATTTGCATCTGAATTTAGCATAACTGTATTCATTCCCGGGGCAAGTATTACCTTTGATCTAGATGCCATCAGAACAGTTGTAAGCATATCATCTGCTATTCCATTTGCAAATTTTCCCATCAAATTTGCAGTTGCTGGTGCTATTACAATAATATCTGCCCATTTTGCAAGAGAAATGTGTTCCACATCCATATTTTGAAGTTGATTAAACATTTCGCAGTGAACTGTATTATTTGACATAGTTTGAAAAGTGAGAGGTGTCACAAATTCTGTTGCATTTTTTGTCATAACAACTTTAACTTCTGCCCCCATCTTTCTAAGAAGGCTACAAATACCAGGTGATTTATATGACGCTATACCTCCTGTGACTCCAAGGAGAATTTTTTTATCTTTTAACATTTTATTCCTCTTCGAGATTTTCTTCCTTTAACCTATCAATTTTTTCTTGTTTTATTTTTTCAATTAATTGTTCTTTTTCTTTTGATATTACTTTATTATATTCACTGTCAGTTAATTTTTCTCCAAACTTAACTTTACCTGCCATTACTTCTTCAATTGCAATTGTAACAGGCTTTTCGCTATTAGTCTTTACTAGTGGTGGGTTGTCATCAATTAATTTTCTCGCTCTCTTTGAAACTAAAATTGCAAGTTCGTATCTTGAATCAGCAACTTCTTTTAATTCTTTAAAAGATGGTATAATCATTTATCTCTCTCCTCTTCTGCCTGAACTTCCTTTTTTATATCTTTATGCCTCTTAACTCTAAGTTTCTCAGCAGCTATAATATTTTCTATACTACTTACTGCATTTTCCAAGACATCATTAATTACAAAGTAATCATATTCGCCCACAAAGTCAAGCTCTTTAAAGGCATTTCTATATCTTGTTTCTATTTCATCTTCAGTTTCTGTATCCCTTTTCACAAGTCTTGATTTAAGCTCATCCATAGTAGGAGGGATTAGAAAAATAAAAACAGCTTCTTTATATTTTTCTTTAATTTGAAGAGCTCCTTGTACATCAATCTCTAGAAGTACAATTTCCCCCTTCTCTATCTCATCAAAGACAAATTTTTTAGGTGTCCCATAATAATTTGTATGCACAAAAGCATATTCTAAAAGTTCTCCCTTTTCTACCATTTCTTCAAACTCTTCTCTTGTAGCAAAAAAATAATTTTCACCATTAACTTCACCTGGTCTAGGTGTTCTTGTTGTTACAGAAGTTGAAAAAATAATATCATCATTGTTTTTCATAAGAGCTTCACTTACAGTTCCCTTTCCGGAACCAGAAGGCCCTGATAAAACTAATAAGAATCCACCGTCCAAATCATCACCCTCCTAATATATAAAAAATTTATTCAACATTTTGAACTTGTTCACGCAACTTTTCTATTTCAGATTTTAACTTTACAACTGTATTTGTTATTTCAATATCATTCGATTTAGATCCAATTGTATTAACTTCTCTATTCATCTCTTGAATTAAAAAATCTAATTTTCTTCCAATTGATTCTTCTGACTCAATTATATCATTAAAATTATCTATATGTATTTTTAATCTAGTGATTTCTTCATCAATAGAAAGTTTATCTAAGATAATCGCAATTTCTGTTAAAATTCTAGACTCATCAATTTTTGTAGCATCTAAATATTCAGAAATTCTATTTCTAAGTCTTTCCTCATTTTCTTTTAAAGTGATTGGAGCTCTTTTTTCAACAAAATCAGTTAACTTTTTAATTTCGGATAATTTCTTTTTGAAATCCTTTTTTATTTCTTTTCCCTCGATTTGTCTGGAAACTACAAGATTATTGAGTGATTTTTCTGCAACTTCTAAAAGTTCTTTTTTAACTAAATCTACTTCAAAATCATCTTTTTGAGATTTAAAAATATTCGGATCTCTCATAAGTTCTAAGAAAGAAATATCACTTTTTACTCCAAAATTTTTCTCTAAATCTTTACTTATAATAATATACTTATTTAAAAGCTTATAGTCAACATCAATTTTAACATCTTCAGAGTTTAAACATTCAAAATTTATAAATACATCGACCTTGCCTCTTTTAATTTTACTTTTGATTAAAGACTTAACAGATTCTTCAGCATAAATCAAAGAATTTGACATTCTCATATTGATATCCAAGTATCTGTTATTTACTGATTTCATTTCAACTTTAATATAAAAATCATCGCTTCTTTTTTCAAAAAGGCCGTAACCTGTCATGCTATTCATAAAAAAAACTCCTCATAAAGAACAAAAAGCACTAAAAAGTGCTTTTCATTTTATTTTACAACTATGTTTACAATCTTATTTGGAACATAAATCTTCTTTACAACTTTTTTAGTTTCAATATTTTTTGCATAAAGTTCATCTTTTTCTAAAATTTCAAAAACTTCGTCTTGATTTGAGTCCCTAGATATATTTATCGTAAATCTAACTTTTCCATTAAACTGAACTGGAATTTCTATTTCATCATCTACTGTAAGCTTTTCATCAAACATTGGCCACTCTTGTTCTGACAAAATTCCACCTAAATCGCAAATTTGCCATAATTCTTCTGTAATATGTGGTGCAACTGGATTTAACAAAATTAGGAAAGTTCTAAAATCTTCTTTTGTAATTTTTCCAGCATCATTAAATTCATTTGAAAGGCCCATAAGTTGTGCTATTGCAGTATTTGCTTTTAAATTTTCATAATCTTCTGTTACCTTTTTTATAGTTTTATGGATTTCTGTTACAAGTTTTTCTGAATAATTATCTTCATCAACTATAATAGTTTGAAGATTCCAAACTCTTTCCAAAAATCTTCGGCAACCTTTTACTCCATTTTCTGACCAAGGCACTGGCTTTTCAAAATCACCAATAAACATTTCATAGCATCTTAAAGTATCTGCACCATAATCTCTTACAATATCATCAGGATTAACAACATTTCCTCTTGACTTAGACATCTTTTCATTATTACTTCCCAAAATCATTCCATGAGAAGTTCTCTTTTGATATGGTTCTTTAGTGGGAACTACACCCATATCATATAAAAATTTGTGCCAAAATCTTGAATAAAGCAAGTGAAGTGTTGTATGTTCCATACCACCATTGTACCAGTCAACAGGAAGCCAATACTTTAAAGCTTCTTTACTTGCAAGTTCTTTGTCATTATGTGGATCTGTATATCTTAAGAAATACCAAGATGATCCTGCCCACTGTGGCATTGTATCAGTTTCTCTTTTAGCTGGACCGCCACATTTAGGACAAGTTGTATTTACCCAATCAGTCATTTTTGCAAGTGGTGATTCTCCAGAATCTGTTGGTTCATAATTTTCAACTTCTGGAAGAAGTAAAGGTAACTCTTCTTCTGGAAGTGCAACATAACCACATTTTTCACAGTGAACTATTGGAATTGGTTCCCCCCAATATCTTTGTCTAGAGAAAACCCAATCTCTTAACTTATAATTAACTTTTCTGTCGCCTAAATTATTTTCAACTAAATAATCTATTATCTTTGAAATAGCATCTTTTACTTCAAGTCCATTTAAAATTCCTGAATTTATCATCTTTCCAGAACTTGTTTCAGTGTTTGCATGTTTGCTTACATCACTGCCTTCAATTACAGGAATTATTTCAAGACTAAACTTTTTCGCAAAGTCATAGTCACGATCATCGTGAGCAGGAACTGCCATTATGGCTCCAGTCCCATAAGTCATTAGAACGTAATCAGAAATCCAAATTGGAATTTCTTTATTAGTAAGCGAATTTATAGCTCTAATTCCTTTGATTTCAACGCCAGTCTTATTCTTTTCAAGCTCTGTTCTTTCAAAATCACTTTTCTTTGAAACTTCTTCTCTATAAGAATTTATTTCAGCTAAATTTTCTATTTTATCTTTATATTTATCAATAAGTGGGTGTTCTGGTGCAATTACCATATAAGTTGCCCCAAAAATTGTATCTGGTCTAGTCGTAAAAACTTCAAGTTTCTCATCTAAATCTTTTAGAGAAAAGTTTACACTTGCACCTTCACTTCTTCCAATCCAATTTTTTTGTTGAGTTACAACTCTGTCAATAAAGTCGAGATCATCAAGGTCTTCTATAAGTCTATCCGCATAATCCGTAATTTTTAGCATCCATTGACTCTTAACACGTCTTACGACTTCGTGTCCACATCTTTCACATTTTCCACCTACAACTTCTTCATTTGAAAGTCCAACTTTACATGACGGACACCAGTTTATAGGCATTTCCTTTTTATAAGCAAGTCCATTTTTGTAAAGTTGTAGAAAAATCCATTGAGTCCACTTATAATATTCTGGATCAGTTGTATTTATTTCTCTTGACCAATCGAAAGAAAAACCAATTGATTTTAATTGCTTTTTAAAATGTTCTATATTATTTTTGGTTACAATTGCAGGATGAATCTTATTTTTAATTGCATAGTTTTCTGTTGGAAGACCAAATGCATCCCAACCCATTGGATATAAAACATTTAATCCTTGCATTCTTTTCATTCTCGAAACAATGTCAAGAGCTGTATATGGCCTTGGATGACCAACATGAAGTCCCTGTCCAGATGGATAAGGAAATTCTACAAGAGCGTAAAATTTCTCTTTATCTGAGTTATCTTCACATACAAAAGATTCATGTTCATCCCAAAAATCTTGCCATTTTTTTTCTATCTCGCTCGGCGTATATTTATTCATAACAACTCCTAAAATTCTGCATTCCCAACAGTTCTTGGAAAAGGTATTACATCTCTAATATTCTTCATTCCAGTTATATACATTACAGCTCTTTCAAAACCAAGCCCAAAGCCAGAATGGACAACTGAACCATATCTTCTAAGATCAAGATACCAATCATAAGTATCCATGTTCATTCCAATATTTTTCATTTTTTCTTCTAAAACATCAAGTCTATGTTCTCTTTGTGATCCACCAATAATTTCTCCAACTCCAGGTACTAAAAGATCCATTGCAGCAACAGTTTTTTTATCCTCATTTTCGTACATATAAAATGCTTTTATTTCCTTTGGATAGTCCGTCACAAATACTGGTTTTTTGTAAACTTCCTCTGTTATATATCTTTCGTGTTCAGTTTGAAGATCTATTCCCCAGCTAACTGGATAATTGAATTCTCTATCAGCTTTTTCTAATATTGCAATAGCTTCTGTGTACGTTATTCTCGCAAACTCATTGTCAACAACATTTTGAAGTCTTTCTAACAAGCCTTTATCAATAAAACTATTGAAAAATTCCATTTCTTCTTTTGCATTTTCAAGAACATAATTTATGATATACTTTAGCATTTCCTCTGAAACATCCATATTTACATTTAAATCTGCAAAAGCCATTTCAGGCTCAATCATCCAAAACTCAGCAGCGTGTCTTTGTGTATTTGAATTTTCTGCTCTAAATGTTGGACCAAAAGTGTAAATATTTTTGAAAGCTTCTGCAAAAGCTTCTGCTTCAAGTTGCCCTGAAACTGTCAAATGAGTTTTTTTATTAAAAAAGTCTTTTGTATAGTCCACTTCTGTTGGCTCTGATTTTGCAATAGAATCAATGTCTAAGGTTGTAACTTGGAACATTTCTCCTGCACCTTCTGCATCAGATGTCGTAATAATTGGAGCGTGAACATATACAAATCCTTTCTCTTGGAAAAATTTGTGGATTGCATAAGCAATTAGAGATCTTACTCTAAAAACAGCATTAAATGTATTTGCTCTTGGACGTAGATGAGAAATTGTTCTCAAATATTCCATAGTATGTCTTTTCTTTTGAAGTGGATAAGATGGATCTGATGAACAAATTGCAACAATTTTATTTGCTTGTAGTTCAAAAGATTGATTTTTTCCAGGTGACTTTACGATTTTTCCACTAACTTCTAATGATGAGCTAATTGGAAACTTTTCAATTTCATCAAAATTATCAAGCTCTTTTCCATAAACAACTTGAATTGGTTTAAAATGAGTTCCATCAGTAAGTTCGATAAAACCAAAATTTTTTGACGCTCTACTTGTTTTTACCCAACCGCTTAATACTATTTCTTTATCTAAAAATTCATCGGAATTTTTAAAAATATCTCTAATGCTAATTGACATAATTCCTCCTATTTTTCATTCTTATACATAATAGTAAAGTATATTATTAAATAAACCTTTTGTCAATTTTAAAGGCTTATTTCAAACTATCAAGATGTCTTTTTATCTCTATTTCGTAGCCAATATTTTTAGGCTCATAATATTTTTCTCCAGAAAAATTCTCTGGCATATAATTTTGATTAATATAAGCATTTTCGTAATTATGCGGATATAAATACTTTTTATTTGTTTCATTTTGTGGATTGTGTTTATCTCTAATATTTTTTGGGATGACAACATTATTGGATTTTTTAACATCTTCTATTGCCTTATTTATTCCAAGATAACTTGCATTAGATTTCTCTGTAGTTGCAAGATAAGTTACAGTTTGTGCCAAAATGATTCTAGCTTCAGGCATACCTACTACATCTATACTATTAAAACAAGAAGATGCCAATATCATTGCCTGTGGATCAGCATTTCCCACATCTTCTGAAGCAAAAATAATAAGACGTCTTGCTATAAACTTAATATCTTCTCCGCCCTCAAGCATTTTCGCAAGATATATAAGAGCCGCATCGGGATCACTTCCCCTCATAGACTTTATAAAAGCAGAAATGGTATCATAATGTTCACTATCATTTTTATCGTACTTTATATTTTTTACTAAAAGAGAATCTTCTATTACCTTTTCATCAATATTTATAACCCCATCAATTTCATCAGTAGAAAGAACAGCAATTTCCAAACTATTTAATAAAAATCTTCCATCTCCATTAGAATTTTTTACAAGAACTTTCTTTGCAAAATTATTCATTTCAATATTTTTGTTTCCAAAACCACGTTCACTATCAGAAAGTGCAGTATCCAACAATTTAAAAAGATCTTTATCATCAAGCGGCAACAAATTTATAATTTGCATTCTAGATAGAAGTGCTCTATTAACTTCAAAATATGGATTTTCTGTCGTTGCACCAATTAAAGTTATAATCCCCCTTTCTACAAAGGGAAGAAGAGCATCCTGTTGAGTTTTATTAAATCTGTGAATTTCATCAATAAAAACAATTGTAGAAACATCGTGAAATTTCATAGAGTCTTCTGCCTTTTTCAAAACTTCTCTTAGTTCTTTTAAATTAGAAGTAACAGCAGATAATTTTACAAAATTTTTATTCGTAGTCTTTGCTATTATTTCAGCCAAAGTTGTCTTGCCAACTCCTGGAGGACCATAAAACAAAATAGATCCAATCCTATCGCTTTTTATCAAACGAGATAAATATTTTCCATCTCCAATTACATGATCTTGACCAACAAATTCATTTAGATTTCTCGGTCGCATTCTATCGGCAAGAGGAGCATTGTTTTTTAAGTTTTTTTGCATGCTAAATTCAAATAAATCCATATTAATTCTTCTTTTTCACAAAATTCTTTAGCTCATCCATAAAAGACTGTAAATCTTTAAATTCTCTATAAACAGAGGCGAATCTAACATAAGAAACTTCATCCAAGTCTTTAAGCTCGTCCATTACCATATCGCCAATCTCAAGGGAAGTAATCTCTTTTCGCATAGAATTTTCTATTCTCTTTTCTATATTATTTACAGCATCTTCAATTTCAGATATAGAAACAGGTCTTTTTTCGCAAGACTTTATCATTCCTCTAATAATTTTTTCTCTATCAAAAGCTTGCCTGTTTCCATCCTTTTTTATAACCATTATCGGAGACCTTTCTATTTTTTCATAAGTAGTAAATCTTTTTTGACAACTTAAACACTCACGGCGGCGTCTAATTGTATAACCTTCATCAGTTGGTCTAGTATCCAAAACTTTTGAATCATCACATCCACAAAAAGGACATTTCATATTTATCACCCCAATTTAAATAAAGGTCCAGATGGACCTTTTAAGTTTATAACAATATTATCATTTAACTTTTCTTTATTCAATAGTTAAAGATAACCTTATGCTAATCTAAAGAATTAAAAAAGACCACAAAGCAAAAACTTTATGATCTTTAAATCTTTTTATCTCAATGTTTGAGCAATATTTAAGAAAATCGTAATAAAGAATGAGTTAATGATGTCAATTGCAAAAGCGCCTACCATTGGTAGTATAAAGTAAGCTTTTGGAGATGGACCATATCTTTCTGTAATTGAGTCCATGTTTGCAATAGCATTGTAAGTTGCACCCATACCAAATCCACAAACACCACCAGCTAAAACTGCTGCATCATAATCTCTGCCCATTGCCCAATAAGTTACAAAGTAAGCAAATAGTGCCATTAATAATGTTTGAGCTATTAAGATAATAAGCATTGATCCTGCAACTTCTTTAAGATCTAACAAATTCATATCAATAAGTGCCATTACTAAGAATACGTTTAGTCCAACATCTCCACAAATTGAATTTGCTCTCTCATCAACTGCCCATTTAGAACCTTTTTTACCAAGTGTGTTTACAAATATACCCGCAAAAATCATTGCAGTTACATATGCTGGTAAGCTTAGTGGAGTACCAAGTACTGTTACATGATCCTTAATGAATTGTTGTAAAATTGCACCTATACCAACAGCTACAAAAATAAGACCAAGAACTTTAATAAAATCTAATGCTTCAAGAGGAACAACTTTTTCGTAATTTTCCCCAGCATTATTTCTTTCTATACTTTCAACTACATCTACGTCCTCTCCTACTTGATCAAGCGGTTTAGCTAAATTGTGTTTTCTAATTAGTGAAGAACCCACTGGTCCACCTATTAGAGAACCCATAATTACACCAAACGTAGCTGCAGCCATACCAAAAGTAGATCCATTTGCAAGGCCTTGTTCTTCAAAAGTAGTGCCCCAAGCTCCTGCTGAACCATGTCCACCTACCATTGTAACTGAACCACAAATTAATCCTAGAAGAGAGTCGGCTCCTATAGCTTGAGATAGTACAAGACCAAGAATATCTTGTAAAACTACTAGAACTGTTGATACAATTACGAAAATTAAAAATCCTTTTCCACCTTTTTTTAGTGTTTCAAGATCTGCACCAACTCCAATTGAAGTAAAGAATACCATCATAAACGGATCTTTAAGTGTTTGATCAAACTCAAAATTTGCAATCCCAGCTATTTGTAATAAAAGTCGTATAATTGCAAATAAAAATCCTCCTATTACTGGAGCAGGAACACAAAATGTTTGAAAGAATTGGACTTTGCTTCTGATAAGTTTACCTATGTAAAAAACTATGATTGCAAATCCAACAGTTTGCATGACATTAAATGAAATAGTAGTCATTTAATCGCCCTCCTTTTATATAATTTTTAGCCTTTTTTAAGACCGTATATATATTATAATAAAACCTTTTCATTTTTGCAATATCTCCCACTAAAAAATTTTTGTTTGCTAATTGTTTTTTATTGTATTGAGTTAAATCAATTTGTTTCTTATTCAATTTTTAATAACTATTTTCAGCATATTTTCTAATTTTTCATCAATTTTTTAAATAATCGTAAAAACTACTACATAAAAAAATTATGGTGAAAATTTCTAATCAAAATAAAAAACTACAATATCCTTTGCAAGTAAATCAATATTATCCTGCACACTTATATTCCCACTTTATGAGCGTTTTGTTTTTTTAAGATATTGGAGTACAAGTATTATTTTTTGCAAAAAAATATCTGTTGAGGAATATTTTTGTATCTCTCAACAGATATTTTAGAACATTTTTAATTTTAAATTATAACACGCGTGTTGCGTTTACGTAAGTATCTTCATAATATTCTTCACTTAGTGAAGAAGTTACTACTTTTCCTTGACCAGAAGAAGCGTGTATAAACTTGCCCCCTCCAATATAAATACCAACATGACTCACACCATTTCCTGTTGTGTTAAAGAAAACTAAATCTCCTTCTTGTAAGTCAGATTTTGATACTTGTTTTCCACAAGTTGATTGTGAAAAAGAAGCTCTTGGAATTGAAATTCCAAGTTCATCATTGTAAATTGAATATACAAGCCCTGAACAATCATATCCTTCCTTGCCAGTATCTCCATAAACATATGTAGAACCAATTTTATTTTCAGCAGACATTATTACCTTTGAAGCAATAGAAGAAGCTGTAGCTGGGAATTTTTGAATTTGTCTTGATTCCTTTTGTCTATCTTTTTCTTGACGTTTTATTGTTTCTTGAATTTCTTTTTCATCATCTCTAAATGTTTCTTCTTCGTTTCTTTCGGCTTTCTTTCCAGAAACAATATTTAAATTTTTAGCATCAACATTGTAAGAATTTCCATTTTCTTCAATTACAAAATTTCCATTGTTGTAATTGACAACATTTACAACTTGATTTTTATTTAAATTTAATTTTTTACCACTGCCATTTTTTGCAACAGTTTTATTTTTAACTTCAACTTCCGTTACATTATTTCTTCTATCAGAAACTTTCTTAAGTGCAGACTTATCTACATTTCCAACAGTGCCATCATTGCATTTAATTTTAACATTATTTCCATTTTCTGAAACAAACACTGCATATTCATCTAGAAAAAGACTTCTAATAATTTTGCCATTGTCATCTAAAATTGGACTTGCTTTAACAACTTTATAAGTAGGAAGATTTACTTCTGTAAGTAAAATTTTATCCTGTGGAACTGTAACTTTTGCTTTGCCTTTAGAAATATAATAATTATCTCCTTTGTTTTCAAGTACTTCTACTTTTTCGCCTATTGCAAATTTAATTTCATTTCCACTATATGTTTTTTGTACATGTTCGTTAATAAATACTCCTGTATCTTTCATGCCTACTACTGAAACTGCGCAAAGTGCAACTAAGCCTAGCGGCAATTTATTTTTTAAGGAAAACAATACTAACAACTCCTATACTATCAATTTTATATTCTGTCTAAAAATAGTTAGACCTCTAGCTCAATTTTTATTACTAATTAAGTATAGCAAAGTTATTACAAAAAAACAACAAAAAGTTACAAAAAAGTTAAGAAAATTTTAACTAATTTGTAACTTTTTGTTGTTTATGTAGTAAGCAAATCTATAAGCCGCGTTCTGTTTAATCAACTATCAATCTTAAATTATAGTCGCCTATAATCTTTAGCAACCTACCTACCGGCAGATGCGAGCAACATCTGTTATTCCTATTTGGTCTTGCTCCGAATGGGGTTTACATAGCATTATTATCACTAATAATCTGGTGAGCTCTTACCTCGCCTTTCCACCCTTACCATTATGGCGGTATATCTCTGTTGCACTTGCCTTGGGGTCGCCCCCACTGGTCGTTAACCAGCATCCCTGCTCTATGGAGCGCGGACTTTCCTCACATTTGTGCAGTTGACCAATTTACTTACCAAAATATTTTACCATTTATTTCCTTAAATATCAAGCTCATAGCTATTTCCTTCTTCTATATAAAAATTTAAATTTTTAAAATTTTTTTCAAGATTATTTTTTATCTTTTCAAGTATCATCTTTTCTGAACAAAAATGTCCAACATCAAAAACTAAAATACCATTTTCATAAGCCCTTTGACCGTCATGATACTTTATATCGCCTGTTATAAAAGCATCTGATCCACTTCTTACTGCATCACTTATAAAGTCTGCTCCACTGCCACCAAGAATAGCAACTTTTCTTATATTATTATTCTCTTTCCCATAGATTTTTATTTTCTTATAATCCAAAGAATCTTGTAAAAACTTTTTTAATTTTTCTGTGGTATAACTTTTTGACAAATCTCCAACAAGTCCCATTGATTTTTCTTCTTCACGGGCCAAAACTTTTTTATTCATTAAATTTAATTTTTCAAAAAGTGTATCATTTACACCATTATTTGCAATGTCCATGGAAGTATGGTAGGAGAAAACAGAAATATTGTTTTTTATAAGTTTTATAATATTGTCACCCAAATAAGATCCTTCTATAATACTTTTTGTGCCAGAAAAAAACATTGGATGATGCGTTATAATTAGCTTTGAATTAGTTTCAATAGCTTTTTCAACTAAATTATCCGTTAAATCTAGTCCAAGAACTACAGAATCTGTTTTTTCTTTAAACTCAATTTGGCTCCCTGAATTATCCCAACTAAGTTGATATTCATCTTTTGCCCAATTTTGCATATAATCTTTAATCTCACTTACAGGATATTTCATATATTGCCTCCTCTGTCTTTTTTAGCAAGTAATAGAGTTCTCCTTTTCTTTTTTCCGCTCTTTTATTATTGCAATTAAAACTTTTCATAATATTTTTTATATTCCTTTCTCTTTCTTTTAAAAATTCAAGATAAGTCTTATCTTTTTTTTCAATTAATTTCTCTGAAAAATAAAAATATTCTTCACTGTAAATTTTTCGCTCTCTAGAATATTTTGCAACAATAATCTCAAAAAATCTTTCATCTTCAAATATAATCTCTTCGTCAATAATTTCAAAACCCATTTTAAAAAGTTCTCGTCTTAAAATATTTGTCTTTTGCATAGGTTGTAAGATTAACTTTTCTGCATCTTTAGCAATTTCAAAAGAATCTAAAATAATATCTGCAATTTGAATTCCGCCCAAACCTGCAATTATTATATTTTCACGTTTTTCATTTACTATCCCATTTGCAAGAATATTTTTAATGCACTTTTCATTATTGAGTTTTTTTGTTAATTCAATAGACTTTTCTAGAGAATTCTTTGAAATATCTGTGGCGATTATATCTTTTGAAATATTTTCTTCGCATAAAAAATTGGGCACATAACCATGATCTGTGCCCACATCAATTACCGAAGCTCCAAAATCTACAAGTTCTGCAATTTTCTTTAGCCTGTTCGATAACTTTATCATTCTAAATAATCCTTTAATTTTTTTGATCTACTTGGATGACGCAACTTTCTAAGTGCTTTAGCTTCTATTTGTCTAATCCTTTCACGAGTTACATCAAATTCTTTGCCAACCTCTTCAAGTGTTCTAGCCCTTCCATCTTCAAGTCCAAATCTAAGTGTCAAAACTTTCTTTTCCCTTTCAGTTAAAGTTTCTAAAACTGTGTTTAATTGTTCCTTTAAAAGAGTAAATGTAGCTGCATCTTGTGGCGATAAAATTTCATCGTCAGGTATAAAATCTCCTAGATGAGAGTCTTCTTCCTCTCCAATTGGAGTTTCGAGAGAAACTGGTTCCTGTGCAATTTTTTGAATTTCGCGTACTCTATCAACATCTAAATTCATTTCTGCTGCAATTTCTTCTGGAAGAGGATCTCTACCAAGATCTTGAACAAGTTGTCTTTGAACTCTTACAAGTTTATTAATAGTTTCGACCATGTGAACTGGAATTCTAATAGTTCTTGCTTGGTCAGCAATTGCTCTTGTTATTGCTTGTCTAATCCACCAAGTTGCATAAGTAGAAAATTTAAAACCCTTTGTATAATCAAACTTGTCAACAGCTTTCATAAGTCCAAGATTTCCCTCTTGAATTAAATCTAAAAAGCTCATTCCACGTCCAACATATCTCTTAGCAATAGAAACAACAAGCCTTAGATTTGCTTCTGCGAGTTCTTTTTTTGCAGACTCATCCCCTACTTCCATTCTCTTGGCAATTTCAACCTCTTCTTCAGCTGTAAGAAGAGAAATTTTTCCAATTTCCTTTAGATACATTCTAACAGGATCGTCAACTGTAACGCCTTTTGGTACAGACAAATCTTCTTTAGTAACATCTACTTCTTCATCATCACCTTTAGAATCTTTTTCGTCAATTAAATGTATACCTTGTTTTTCAAAATTTTTATACATTTCATCTATTTCATCAGAATCCATTGGAACTTTTTCAAAGGCATCACCTATTTCGTCATAAGAGAGTTTTCCTTCTTTTTTGCCTTCTTCTAAAAGTCTTTCCATCACAGATTCAATGGAATCTTTATTTTTTATATCATCGCTCATTATTACCCTCTCCTTTCAACTCATTTAGCTTTAAATTAATCGATTTTAAATCCTTTAAAGCTTCGAGTAAGAGATTTTTATTTTCTTCTCCTTGAAGTTTTCCGATATTTTCGAGGATTTTATTCTTTTCATTCTGCAAATAATTTTTTTCAAGTGTACTTATCAACTCATCAATTATCTTGTAATTTACATTAATTTTTTTTATGAGATCTAAAATAATTTCTACAAAATCTTTTTCTATTAATTTTTTATCAATTAAATCGTATAAAAATTCCCTTATATCCAATTCTTCTTCAAACATTCTAGGAATCTCTTCAAATACAATTCTCGTATTTACATTTGTAAAATAATATACTTCAATTTTATTTTTTATATATTCATAGATATCATTATCCAGTAAAGAATATGACAATAATTCCTCTTGTGCTTTAGTTTTTGTATTTTGCACCACATTAGTATTTTTCTTTACCTTAAATCTATCCTTTCTATTTTCTTTTAACTTATTCCTATTTAAATAATTAATATAATTATTTATAGCATTTATAGAAATATTATAATTTTTAGAAAAATCTTTTACAAAAATATCTCTCTCAATAGGATTTTTTATACTAGAAAAAATCTTAGCAGACTCTATAGTAAAATTGCTAAGTCCTTCATTTTCTTCTAAATTAAAGTTTTCCTTTAATCTTTTGATTTTAAAATCAATATAAGAAATTGCACCTTTGATTTTATTTTCAAAGCCTTCAACGCCATACTTCTTTATAAAATCATCTGGATCTAACCCTCCATCTAATTCAATTATTTTTGGCTTAACAGATATTGAAAGGAATATATCAATGGCTCTTGAAGTCGCATTTATACCTGCGTCATCGCTATCATAGCAAATATAAATATCCCTTGCCATCTTCTTTATAATTTTAGCTTGATCAGCAGTAAGAGAAGTACCAAGGCTTGCTACACTATAATTTATACCACTATTATACAAAGATATAACATCCATATAACCTTCTACTAATATAATTCTTTCTCGAGAAGATTCTTTAGAAATAATATTCATATTAAAAAGATTATTTCCCTTGTGAAATATTGGCGTTTCTTTAGAATTTAAGTACTTTGGCTTTGCATCAAAAAAACCCCTTGCACCAAAGCCTATAACTCTATTGTTCCTATTAATAATTGGAAACATAATTCTATCTCTAAATCTATCAATATAATTTCCATTTTTACTCTTTGAAACTAAATTTAATTCAAAAAGTTCCTCTTCTTCATACCCCAAACTCTTTAAATAATCCAACAAATCTGTCCAAGAATCTTTAGAATAGCCTATTCCATAACTTCTTATTGTTTTTTCATTTAACATTCTATTTTTTAAATAAAGCTTTGCCTTTTTAGAAGAATTTAAATTCTTCCAAAAATAAAGTGCGGCTTCTCTATTAATTTCATAAAACCTATCTCTTTTTTCTCGCACTTCTTTATTTTCATCTTTGTATTCATTTAATCTTATATTGTATTTATCTGCCAAAAACTCAACAGCTTCACGAAAACCTAAGTTTTCTCTTTTCATAATAAATGTTATGACATCTCCTCCAACTCCACATCCAAAACATTTAAAAATGCCTTTAGAAGGTGAAACTGAAAAAGAAGGTGTCTTTTCCGAATGAAAAGGGCAGAGTCCCATATAATTCGAACCTGACCTTTTTAAATCAACATATCCCCCAATTAAATCAACAATATCTGCACGATCTCTTATTTCATCAAGAACATTATCATCAATTACATACAATTAAATGCTCCATCCCTTCGGTATAAAAATATTTTTAAGCTGATTCATTGCATAAGTATCTGTCATACCTGCAATATAATCAGCTACAATATCTTCGTCACTGTGAACTCTACTGTCATAAAGATCTAAATGATTTTTAGGAATTCTATTTAAATCTTCTTCATAATATTTATAAAGTTCACCTAAAAGTCTTTTTATTTTTATTTCTTCACTTTTCACAACAGAATCCATATAGACTTTTTTAAACATATATTTTCTAAGTTCCATAGTCGCCTCATAAACTTCTTCTTCCATTTCCACAATTGGTTTTCCATAGGATTTAGTTACCAAAGCATTTATCATTGTATTTATTCTTTCAGATGAAGTGTTGCCGAGAACTTTTGTAAGTTCCTTAGGCAGTGAATCAGAAGAAATAATTCCAGCTCTAATGGCATCGTCAATATCATGATTTATATAAGCAATTCTATCAGCAAATTTTATAATCTTTCCCTCAAGAGTTTTTGCATTGCCATCTCCTGAATGATTAAGTATTCCATCACGCACTTCTTCTGTAAGATTTAAACCAATTCTCTTATCAGATCTCTCCAAAAAATCTACAACTTTTAAAGATTGTTCTGAATGAATAAAACCACTTTCTTTTAATTCATTTAAAACTGTTTCTCCAGAATGTCCAAAAGGAGTGTGCCCAAGATCATGACCAAGTGCAATCGCTTCAACTAAATCTTCATTGAGTCTAAGTGATCTGGCAATAGTTCTGGCAATTTGACTGACTTCAAGAGTATGAGTGAGCCTTGTTCTAAAATGATCTCCTTCAGGTGAAATAAATACTTGTGTCTTGTGTTTAAGTCTTCTAAAACTTTTTGAATGAATAATTCTATCTCTATCTCTTTGAAATTCAGTTCTAAGATTACATTTTTCTTCTATATTTTTTCTTCCCAAAGTTGAATCTGCAAAAGTTGCAAAATCAAATAACATTTCATGCTCAAGTTCTTCTCTCTCAACTCTAAGATTCATTTAATCACATCCTGGACTCCAAATGATTAATTATAATTTCAGCAGTTTCTTCTATTGCTTTATCAGATACATCTATTACAAAACATCCTAATTCTTCCATAACTTGTTTCGAATAATTAAGTTCTTCTTTTATTCTGTCATAATTAGCATATTTTGCTCCTGAAGTAAGCCCTAAAGACTTTAATCTCTGTTCTCTGACAGAAATAATTTTTTCTGGATTTGCAGTAAGTCCAATAATTCTATCCACATCTTTTTCGTAGACTTCATTTGGCACAGGTACTTCTGGAACTAGAGGTATATTTGCAACTTTATATAATTTATTGGCAAGATACATAGAAAGAGGAGTTTTTGAAGTTCTAGAAATCCCCACAAGACATATATCCGATTTTTTTGCACCACGAGGATCTTTTCCATCGTCATACTTAACAGCAAACTCAACGCATTCAACTTTCTTAAAATAATTCTCGTCAAGTCTTCTTATAAGCCCAGGTTCTCTCAAAGGTTCATACCCCAAAATATCTTCAATTTGGCGCATTGGCTCTCCCATTACATCAACTGTATGAAGATTTAGTTCACGAGTTTTTTCTTTTATAAATTCTCTAGTTTCCTTTACAACATTGGTATAGACAATTAAACTATTTTTAATTCTAGATGCCTTCTCAAGGACTGGCTTTATTTGATCAATACTATTGTGATAAGGATATCTAATTATTTCATAATTTTCAGATTCAAATTGCCTCGCAGAACTTTTAGCGATTAACTCTCCAGTTTCTCCAATTGAATCTGAGATAACAAAAATCGTTAGTTGATTATCTCTATTACTCATTTCTCCTCCTTCTAAATTAAAATATTTCTCCGTCACAAACATCTACAAAAAGTCTTGTGACATTTGTCTTCGTAAACCTGCCAACAACTTCAAGATCTTTCTTATTTTTAATCTTTACAACAGGAAGCGAGTCTATTCCCTTTGTCACAATTAACTGTGCAGCTTTATATACACTCTCATCCACTGAAACATAAAAAATATTTGGCATTCTCGTCATAATTACGCTTATAGGAGTTTTTTTTATATCAGCGTCACCTATCATAAATCTAATTAAATCTTTTCTAGATACAATTCCTGTCAAAAATCCATTGTCTGTAATAAACATAGAAGATAAATCTTCCATAAAAAGATCCACAATAACATCATATACAGAAGTCTTTTGATCACATGAAAAAGGAAGGGACATATAATCTTTTAAATTCAATTTTTTTAAATCTTCTGATAGATGTGAAATTATAGATTTACCAGTATAAAAATATCCAAACTTAGGTCTAGCTCCCAAAATATCTATCATAGTGAGAACTGAAAGGTCAGATCTAATTGTTGCTCTGGACAAACCTAATTTTTCTGCAATTTCATCCCCTGTTATGGGACCATTTTCTTTTACAATTTCAATAATTTCAGTCTGCCTATCGCTAAATTTCATTTACTCACCGACCTATTCTACAATATTTTCTATTTTTAATATTTTTTGAATACTCTCCTCAATACTATTTATAAGAGCAAGTCTATTTCCTCTTATTTTTTCATCATCTGTCATTACCATTACATTTTCAAAGAAAGAATCAATATATTCTACTAAATCATTTAATAAATTCATAGCATCCTTGTATTTTCCAGCAGAAATTGCTTCATTAAATTCGTCTTTAATTTTAACAAACTTATTATAAAGATTTTTTTCTGATTCTTCCTTTAGAAGATCTTCATCAATTTCTATGAAATCAACATTTTTCGTCAAATTATTTATTCTATTATAGGAATCCACAAAATTAGTTCTATCACATTCGTTGAACCAACTATTTAATTCACCAGCTTTTTGGAAAATATCATAAATTTCGCTATCAGGAATTAAAATTGAATCAATTATGTCGTACCTAATTCCTTCTTCTTGCAACATTGTCTTGATTCTTCCATAGAAAAATTCTCTGATATTGGAAATAACTTCTTCATGATTAAAAGCAAGTCCCAAGCCGTTAATATATTCATAAAGACTTGACTCAATGGCTTCATCCAAATTAATTTTCCAGCAATTTTCTCTTATAATATTTATTACTCCAATTGCAGACCTTCTAAGTTTAAAAGGATCTGCTGAACCCGTTGGAATTTCATCAATGGCAAAAAGGCCTGCAATAGTATCTAGTTTATCTGCAAGAGAAAAGATAGAACCTACACTCGATTTAGGAAGTTCATCTCCTGCAAATTTAGGAAGATATTGTTCTCTAATCGCTGTTGCAACTATTTCTTTCTCATCAGAATTTAGTGCGTAAATTTCTCCCATTACACCTTGAAGTTCTGTAAACTCAATTACCATTTTTGTTGTCAAATCTGCCTTTGATAAATAGGCAACTCTATCAATAGCATTTATAGCCTCATCTGCAAAAGAAAGTGACTCTGCAATTTTTTTTGCAACAACTCCATCTCTATTTTCTTTTTGAAGCATAGATCCCAATCTATCATGGAATAAAACTCCATTTAAATTCTTTACATAATCTTCTAATGATTTTGAAATATCATCTTCATAGAAAAATTTGGCATCCTCAAGTCTTGCTCCAAGAACTTTTTCATTTCCAGCAATTACAATTTCTTCGTAATCCTTTGTGCCATTTCTAACGGTTATAAAATACGGAAGAAGATCTCCATCTTGTGAATAAACTGGAGTAAATCTCAAATGATCAATCATTGTCGTTGTTACAACTTCCTTAGGAAGAGTCAAATATTTTTCTTTGATGCTACCCTTTATTGGTGTCGGATATTCTACAATATAAGTCAATTCTTCCAAAAGATCTTCATTTTCATGAATTTCTCCACCCAAAGATTTTGCAATCTTAGTTGATTCATATTTAATAATTTCACGTCTTTTATTTTGATCTAAAATTACATAATTTTCTTCTAACAGTTTTTCATAATTTTCTACATTATCAACAATTATTTCAGATGAACCTAAAAATCTATGTCCTTTTGTTTTATTTCCAACTTTAATATTCTCAAATTCAAAATCAACAATTTTGTCATTTAAAAGAGATACTATCCACCTTATTGGTCTTGCAAATCTAATATTTTTGCCACCCCATCTCATATTTTTAGGAAAATTAATATCTCGAATTAATAATGGGATAATTTCCTTTAAAATTTCAGAAGAATCTCTTCCAATTGAAGAAATATTTGCAAAAACATAATCTGTTCCCTTTACTTCTCTTATTTCTATTTCTTCTTCACTAATGTTTTGTGACTTCATAAAACCTAAAAGAGGTTTTGTAGGATTTTTATCCTCGTCGTAGGCAATTTTAACAGCAGGTCCCTTGACTTCTTTTTTAATATCACTTTGTTTCTCAGCAATATCTTCTATTACAAGGCTAAGTCTTCTTGGAGTTGCATAAACTTTTACATCAGCAAATCCAATTTCATTTTCTTGCAATAATTTCTTTGATTTTTCATCTAGTTGTTCTATTGCCATATTGACAAATCTTGATGGCAACTCTTCAACTCCAATTTCAAGTAAATAATTATTCATTTATTTCACCTCTGTCAATAAGTGGGAAATTTAGTTCCTCTCTGTGCTTTAGATGTGTATTTGCAACTAACTTTGCAAGATTTCTAACTCTTTGAATGTAGCTTGTCCTCTCAGAAACTGAAAGTGCTCCTCTAGCATCTAATAAATTAAAAGTATGCGAACATTTAAGAGTGTAGTCATAAGCGTCAATTACTATTCCATCTTCAATTACTCTTTTTGCTTCAGTTTCATACATATCAAATAATTTTCTAAGCATATCTATATCTGCAAGTTCAAAAGCATATTTGGAATGTTCATATTCGTTATTTTTAAAAACTTCGCCATAAGTTATATTTTCGTTGTACTGAATATCATAAACTGATTCAACATTTTGAAGATACATTGCAATTCTTTCAAGTCCATAAGTTAATTCTGCACTTTCTAAATCCAAGTTTACTCCGCCAACTTGTTGGAAATAAGTAAATTGTGTGACTTCCATTCCGTCAAGCCAAACTTCCCAACCAAGTCCCCAAGCTCCAAGAGTAGGTGACTCCCAATTGTCTTCTACAAATCTTATGTCATGTTTTTTTGGATCAATTCCAATTGCAAAAAGTGAATCAAGATACAATTGTTGAACATCTTCTGGTGATGGTTTCAATATAACTTGTAATTGGTGATGTTGATAAAGCCTATTTGGATTCTCACCATACCTTCCATCAGCAGGTCTTCTTGATGGTTCAACATATACTACTTTCCATTCTTCTGGTCCAAGTGATCTCAAAAAAGTATTTGGATTCATTGTTCCTGCACCTTTTTCAATATCATAAGGTTGCAAAATAATTGCCCCTTTTTCCTTCCAATAATTTTCCAATGTCATTATCAAATCTTGGAAATACATTTTTTCCTCCTTTAACTAAACAGCTTGTCAGACTTAAAACTGCTTATTTCTAAATTGTATTTTATATAATCTATAAAAACTTTGTGCAAAAATTTTTTTCTATTTTTATCTATATAATCTATATTTTGAATTTCCTCAAGTTTTCCATATAAAAGATTCCTTAAATAATTTAAATCTTTCTTAGTAAAGGAATGAGAATAGGGATCTGCATAATCTATTATACCCTCTCTTATGGAAAAAAAAGTTTTTTCTTTAGAATCTAATTTTGGTCTATACCCAAGAAAGGACAAATATTTTAGCTCAAAAGCAAGAGAAATAGAAATTGGGTCTTTAGTGTCATTAAAAAAATTAATAGTCTTTCTAACTAAATCAAAAATTTTTCTATTGGCCTCTTCGTTTATTGAAGATTTTTCTAAAATTTCTAATATGAAAGAAGCATAAATTAAATTTTCGTAATTTTCTCTAATTTTAAAATTTGATTCTATAATTTTCGCTTCACTAATATAATAAAAACTCTGCCCCTTCTTTAGGAAGTATTCATTTACTCCAAAAATCTGTGACACACTTAGATTTCTTGATCTAGAAGATTTTACTCCCTTTACCATAATAGAAACTTTCCCAAAATCTCTTGTAAAAACTTTTATAATCTTGGAACTTTCCCCAAAATCAATCTCATTTAAAACTATTCCGAGAGTATATTTATCTGTTGTAGCCAAATCTTTTTACCAAATTGTCCTTTTCTCTCCAATTTTTTTGAACTTTTATCCAAATTTGTAAATTAACTTTGGCGTCCAATAGATTTTCAATATCTTCTCTTGATTCAGTTCCAATTCTTTTTAACATTGATCCGCCCCTTCCTATTATTATTTTTTTGTGAGCTTCTCTTTCTACATAAATAATAGCTTCAATGTCATAAAAATTTTTGTCTTTTCTCTTTTTAAATCTCTCAATTGAAATTGCAAGTCCATGAGGAACTTCTTCATTTAAATATCTAAGTCCCTTCTCACGAATTATCTCTGATACAATAAATCTCTCATTTTTATCTGTAATCATATCTTCAGAATAATACATTGGCCCAGGCTTTAAATATTTTTTAAGAGTTTCTAGATAAATATCTATTCCATCATTTTTTATTGCTGAAATAGGAATCAATTCATCAAAAATCCCTTCATTTGAATACATAGATATTATTTCAAGTAATTCTTCTTTTTTAATTTTATCTACCTTATTTATAAGTAAAATTATTGGGATTTGTCCATTGTATTCCTTTAAAATATCTATAATAGATCTTTCCGCTTTTCCTATTCTCTTTGAAACATCTACAATATAAGTTATTATATCAGCTTCTTCAATTCCTTCTTTTGATTCATTTAGCATAAATTCGCCAAGCTTATTTTTTGGTCTTTGAATACCTGGCGTATCTAAAAATATCATTTGAGAATCATCATCTGTGTGTATAAATGTAATATTTTGTCTTGTAGTCTGCGGCTTAGAAGAAATCGCCGAAATTTTTTCCCCTATTATTGAATTAAGTAAAGTCGATTTCCCTACATTTGGTCTTCCAACTACAGATATATATCCCGATTTAAAATTATTTTCTTCCATTTTTATCTCCAACTAAATCTTCTGGGCCAAAAGAATGAGGTAAAATTTCTTCCATCCCATAAATTTTATAATCCTCTTTTGAATTTGCTATTATTATTTCAGGTTTTTTTGAAAATTCGCGAATAACTTGTCTGCAAACTCCACAAGGAAAAGTATAATCACTATCGCCAACAATAGCTATCTTTTTTATTTCTCTTTTTCCATCAGACACCGCCTTAAAAATAGCCGTTCTCTCTGCACAATTTGTTGGAGAATAAGATGCTATTTCTATATTTCCGCCAGTGTAAACTTCTCCATCTTCCATTTCAACTGCACATCCAACATTGAAATGTGAGTATGGTGTATAAGTAGAATTATCTCTAGCATATATTGCAAGTTCAATTAATTTCTCATATTTCATTTAACCAACTACCTTAAAAATAAAAACTGCAACACAAATTCCAAGTATTGCTCCAAATACAACTTCTGAAACTTTGTGAATACCACCTTCAACACGACTTTCTGAAACTAAAAAAGCAAGCCCAAAAGAACATAATGTAACTAATGAATTTTGAGCAATCATTGTAATAATAGTTGCCGCACAAAACGATATTGCAGAGTGTCCGCTAAGACCTCCTCCTTGAAAATACGTGCCTCCACTTTTTTTTGCCATTAAAAGCTTTGCTCCAACTGTCGCTATAAGTATTATTAGAAGAGATACAAATGCCAAATGATTTGGCATATTTTTTATTTTAAAAAGAAGTAAATCTCCAAAGGAAGCAAATTTGTCATAAAAAACTAAATAAGCCACGACAACTGCATTTAGAGCTGTGATTAAAACTGCTCCGGCAGAAACGTCCTTTACATATTTTGCAATGGGATTATACTCTTGAACAACTAAATCTACAGTTCTCTCAATGGCTGTGTTTATCATTTCTGCAAATACAACTAAAGTTATTGCAAATAACATTAATAAAAATTCCGTAGAAGAAATATCAAAAAAAAGTGATAAAATTATAACTCCAAAGGCAGCCATAAAATGAAATTTCATATTTTTTTCTGTCTTTAATACAGAAATTATTCCTTGCACTGCATAATTAAAAGAAGATATAAATCGTCCCTTTTTCATAATATCACCTGTAAATAGAAAGTTCTTTCATAGCAAGTTTTTCTCTTTCTCTCATTTCTCTTTTTTCAATCTCATCCATGTGATCATAACCCAAAAGATGTAAAATGCTATGCACCGTTAAATAAGAAAGTTCTCTTTCATTAGTATGTCCTAGTTCACTTGCTTGTTCCATTACTCTTTTTGTATTGATTATAACATCCCCAAGAATTTTATTTTCAATCATAAACTCATCATCAATTGGAAATGACAAAACATCAGTAACTTTGTCTACTCCCCTGAAATCTCTATTTAAACCTTTAATCTCATCATCACCCACAAAAGAAACTGAAACTTCAACATTTTCTTCTAAGTTTTCAATTTTTAAAACAGCTTTTACAGATTTTTTTATTAATTCTCTTATCTCATCTGTGATTTCTATATCTTCTTGCCTATCGTCATAATATATTTTCATTTTGTTTTCCAGTCTTTATATTTGATTTCTTTTCATTTATAATTTTTTTTGCTTTTTCATTTGTCTTTTCATATTTTTCATAAGCATCTATAATTCTTTGAACAAGTGGATGACGCACAATGTCATTTTTATTTAAATAAGTAATCCCAATTCCTTTGACATTTGCCAAAATCCTTAAAACAGTTTTAAGTCCAGACTGTTTTCCTCTTGGAAGGTCAATTTGCGTGACATCACCTGTTATTATCGCCTTAGATCCATAGCCAAGTCTTGTCAAAAACATCTTCATCTGTTCATTAGTAGTATTTTGTGCTTCATCTAAAATTACAAAAGCACTATCTAAAGTTCTTCCTCTCATATAAGCTAAAGGCGCAACTTCGATTAGGCCTTTCTCAAACAAATTATTGTAAGTATCGTGACCAAGTATTTCAAAGAGAGCATCATAAAGTGGTCTCAAATAGGGATCAACTTTATTTTGTAAATCTCCTGGCAAAAATCCCAAGTTTTCTCCAGCTTCAACAGCAGGTCTTGTTAAAATAATTCTATTTACTTCCTTTGCTTTAAAGGCACGAACTGCAGCTGCCATTGCAAGATAAGTCTTTCCAGTTCCAGCAGGCCCAATTCCAAAAACAATGTCATTATCATTAATATTATCAATATATCTTTTTTGACCAAGAGTCTTTGCTCTTATAGGTTTTCCCATAGAAGTATAGACAACTGTATCTTTTAAAAGTTCAGAAACTGGTCTTTTTTCATTGTTTTTTATAAGTGAAATTGCATATCTAACATCAGATAGACTTAAATTTTTTTGTTTTTTTGCAGTGTCTATTAAATTTTTAAGCAAAAGATCCACATCACAAACTGGATCTTCTTCTCCTATTATCAAAATTTTATCATCCTTAGATTTAATATTAACATTAAATTCTCTTTCAACTAAATTAATATTTTCATCTAATTTTCCAAAGACAACTGACAACAAACTTATATCATTAATTTCAATAGAACTCTCAGTTTTTGCCAAATATATACCCCCTTAAACGTGATTATTATAATACCACAAAAAGGCTCACTTTTCTATATATTATGAAAAGCAAGCCATTATTTATCTAAGACTTAAAGGCTTATCAAAAATTTCTTTATAAATTTGAATTTTTGTTAAATCTTCTTCATTAAAATTCAAAAAATCATCTTCATTTATATTTTCATTTGAACCTTCATCTTCATAAATTACTTCGTTAGATTCACATTCTTTTATAAAATCACTATCTGTAATTTTAAATTTTTTAGTTATATCTGAATTTCGATTAGATCCATTTATCTCTTTTACTTTTCTATTTTCTGAAATTTTTTCCTTTAATTCTTTTTTTGAAATTTTATGGTCTTTATCTTTTATATTTTTAATTTTAGGATTCTTGTCAATTAAAATATTTTTATTTTCTTTTTTATCTTTCTTTTCCTTCTCTTCTTTAATTATCTTTTTTACTTGATTTATAAAACTATTGGGGTCTGATTTTCTATCTTCATATATATTTCTCGAATCATCAAACTCTTCTTCGTGGAAATCTTCTGTTAATTTATTCTTTCCCCTCTGCAAAATCATTATAATTACTCTAAAAATTACAATAAAAATAATTGCAGGTATTAAAGAAAATATGGCAAGAACAATACTAAGACCAGAATCCATTATTTACCTTCCTTTTTTTGATTTTTATCGGAAATTTTTGAAATAGAAGTTCTCATATCTGTATCAGAATTTAAGTTTTTCATTTTATAATAATCAAACACACCTAGATTTCCACTTTTTAATGCTTCTGCCATAGCAATAGGAACTTCTGATTCTGCTTCCACTACTTTTGCTCTCATAGCTTCTACCTCTGCCTTCATTTCTTGTTCTCGGGCAAGAGCCATGGCTCTTCTTTCACTTGCCTTTGCTTCAGAAATTCTCTTGTCAGCTTCAGCTTGATCTGTTTGAAGTCTAGCACCAATATTTCTTGCAACATCTACATCTGCAATGTCAATTGATAAAATTTCATAAGCAGTACCTGAGTCAAGTCCTTTATCAAGAACAACCTTTGAAATAGCATCTGGGTTCTCTAAAACTTCTTTATAATTTTGAGAAGATCCTACTGTTGTTACAATTCCTTCTCCAACTCTAGCTATAATAGTTTGTTCTCCAGCACCACCAACAAGTCTTTCAATATTTGCTCTGACAGTTACCTTTGCCTTTACAATAACTTCAATCCCATCTTGTGCAACAGCAGAAATATTTGGTGTTTCAATAACTTTTGGATTTACAGAAACTTGAACAGCTTCAAGCACATCTCTACCAGCAAGATCAATTGCTGCAGCTCTCTCAAACTGAAGAGGAATATTTGCTCTTTGTGCAGCTATAAGTGCATCTACAAGTGTATTTACATTTCCACCCGCCAGATAATGAGCTTCAAGACTTGAAATATCAAGATCAAGTCCTGCTTTAGTAGCTTTTATAGCAGGTCTTACAATTCTTGAAGGTTTTACTCTTCTAAGTTTCATTCCAATAAGTTCTGATATTTTAATTTTTACACCAGAGAAAAATGCTGTAATCCAAAGTCCCACAGGTACAAAGGATAAAAATAATGATACTGCTAATACTATAATTACTATGATTACTATACTTCCAATAGGATAACTATTCATAAACCCTCCTAATTAAATTTTTTGACGTAAACTCTTGCGCCACTTACCTTAACTACGACTACATCTTCATCTTTTCCAATAAAACCAACATCTGAAATAACTTCTATTTTTTTATCTTTATTATGTGCATAACCCGTAGGTCTTAAAATTGTATTTGTTTTTAATATGTCTCCAACTTTTACTTCTTCACTTTTTACACCTACATAACCTCTATCAGATGTACTCTTGTTTAAAAGTCTAAGTCTATTTATTATTTCCGAATTGGCTCCTTTTTTTAAGAGTATAAAACCAGATACAATTGAAATTACAAGAGCAATTGCAAGAGAAAAAAGTGCAAAATAAACATCATCCATTGCCATTACAATTGCATAAGAAATGACAATTATTCCTCCAATTCCGCAGACCCCAAAACCTGGAATCATTATCTCAAAGCCAATTAACAAAAGCCCTAAAATAAATAAAAGAATTTCAAAATAATTTGTGTTTCCCAGCGAGATATTCCCCCAAAAGAAAATCACAAAAGCTACAATAGAAATTACGCCCCCTAAGCCAAATCCTGGAGTCAAAATTTCTAAAACTGCACTAGCTAGTGCAACAATAAGTAAAATTGTAAAAATATAATCATTTGAAAAAATATTTTCTGCAAAATTTCCTTGTTCTGCATATACACTATTCATTATACAGAGAAAAATTGGTAAAATATAAAAATTTTTTCTAATTTTTTTCAATTTGACCTCCCCCACTTGTATATATTTTTTACCCATCAAATTTTATCAATAATCTAAGAATCCTCTAATTTATTGTAAACTTTTCATTTGATTATGTAAATCTACTTTATTTATTTTTTTACAATATATATGTTTTACTATCATAGAAAATTTTGCAAAATAAAAACCCGGGTAATCCCGAGTCTTAATTTAACAATTCTTTGGCAATTACATTGACTTGTTTGCCGTCTGCTTTGCCTTTAACTAAAGGCATAACATTTTTCATTAATAATCCAATATCCTTCATTGATGTTATATTATTTTCGTCAATTACTTTTTTTATAATTTCTTTTAATTCTTCATCTGATAATTGCTCAGGTAAATATTCAAGTAGTATTTCAATTTCATCATTAGTCTTTTCAACTAAATCTTCTCTATTACCCTTCTTAAATTCTTCAATTGACGCCTTTTTTTCTTTTAACTGTTTTGAAATAATATTCTCAATATCAGCATCTTCTAGTTCTACTCGCTCATCTACTTCTTTTTGTTTTACAGATGCTCGAACCATGGTGATAACATCTTTTCGAAGTTTATCTTTTTCTTTCATAGCAGTCTTAAGATCTGCCATTAGTCTCTCTTTTAGAGACATAAGAACACCCTCTCTTTAATATCTGTGTTTTTTTCTGCGTGCCTCTTCAGATTTCTTCTTTCTTCTAACACTTGGTTTTTCATAATGTTCTCTTTTTCTTACTTCTTTGAGAACTCCACTTGTGGCACATTGTCTTTTAAATCTTTTAAGAGCATTGTCTAAAGATTCATTTTCACCAACCCTGATTTCGGACATTTTTTAACCTCCTCTCGTAGAAAAGAGTAGCCTTGCGGCCAATGTAGATTCATTATATCTCATAAATCCCAAAACTTCAATAATATTTTTACTTTTTAGAATTTTTACCTTTATTTACACGATAAGTTATAGCAATAACTGAAGCGGAAATGGCAATTTTTATTAAAAGTAAAACTATAAATTGCCATGAAAATGGATTTAAAATTACATCGCCAAGAAGTGTATTTGTTATTACTCCAATGGAACAACCTAAAAGCGCAGATGTTATGTATTTTAAATAATTAGTTTTACACGCTCCAAAATAAAAACTCAAAACATCACAAGGAAACCATCCAATTAGTCTAATTACAAAACTTGCTAAAAATTCATTTCTCTCCTGCATTTCTATAACTTTTTCTATTTTGGGATATTTCTTTTTAATATACTCCATCTCTTCTGCACCAGACCATCTTCCCAAGATAAAGGGAATCGTGAGTGTAATTGCAAGACCCAAATAACTAACAAGAACTGCTTTAAGTGGCGAAAATAGTATTCCACTTGCAACATAAAGTGAGGGCAAAGGTATTACAATTGTCAGACTTTTAATTGCAAATAAAAACATTAGAGATAAAATAGACTTTCTTGAATCTCCATGTGCATTTTCTGTTATTGATTCTATACTTACATTTCCACTTCTTGTAAGTAAAATTACAACTAAAGCAGACACAAAGCAAACTAATGCCACTATTTGAATTTTCTTTACTCTCTTTGAAACTTTCTCATCTGACTCATTTAAAACAATATCTTCATTTTTCTCAAATATTTTATCTTTGTAAAATTTTATTTTATTCTTAACTTTTCCCATAAATCCTCCTTCCTCTATATTACTTTTTAAAGTCTATTTATATTTTCTTTTGTTAACAAATTCTTCGCATCTTCTTTTCCCATTTCATATAACTTTTCAAGTTCTTTATGATCTTGGGTAAGTGTCTTTAAATTTGATGTATCACATGGTGCTACTATAACTACTTTATTTTTCTTTTCAAGTTCCAGTATTTCCTTTAAAGATTTATTGTAAACTTTCGCTCTATCTTCAAGAGCTTCCGCAGCTTCTGGATATTTTCTTTTTAAAATTTTCACAAATTTTTTGTCTTTTTTTGGATTTCTAAAATAATTTTTTGGCCTTGTTAAAACTATAATTACTTTGTCGCAACCTGCTTCAAAAGCTTTTTTATATGGGATTGGATCGCTTAGACCTCCATCAAAATAAAGAGCATTATTTATCTTATAAGGCTCACATAAAACTGGAACACAACAAGATGCTTTTATGGGATCATAATTATCTTGTGAGAGATCTTCTTTATCAAAATAAACAGGATTTCCTGTAAGCGCATTTGTTGCAACAATCTTAAATTCTGTTTTATTTTCAACTATTTTTTTATAATCTAAAGGGTTTTCTCCATCCTTTTTGCTTAAAGTGTAATAAACATATTCGAGATCAAGATAAGAACCTTTTTTTATAAAGTTTCTTATACTCATGTATTCTTTTCTAAAAGCATAGTCATTATAAAAAACAAAATTTCTGCCTCTTTGATTTGCAAGAAAAGAAGCTCCATTAGCTGCACCTGCCGACACTCCAATAAAATAATCTCCCTCTATGCCTTTATCCATTAAGTAATCAAAGACTCCAGCGCCATATATTCCTCTAGTGCCTCCCCCTACATCTACGAACCCTAACTTCATAACATCATCCTTTAAATAAAATATATCAAATAAAAATCTTCTTATGAAAAATTTTCAGTTTTAAAAAATTTTTACATTATATATGTTTTCATTATAATAATATTGCATATTATTTTCAACAAGGGCAATAAAAAAGCTATGAGTTTTCCCATAGCTTTAGTCTATATTTTTATTTTTATCAACCTGGTGGCCAATTTAAACTTCTTCCTCCAAGAACATGAAAGTGAAGATGTTCTACTGTCTGTCCCCCGTCTTCTTTACAATTATTTACAATTCTATATCCCTTAGTTAATCCTTCTTCTGCACAAATCTTTTTTGCTACTAAAAATACATGACCAATTAAATCTTTATGTCTTTCTTCTAAATCATCTGCTGAAGGAATGTGTTCTTTTGGCACAATTAAAAAATGTGTAGGTGCCTTAGGGTCTATATCTCTAAATACATATACAAGTTCATCCTCATAAAGTTTTTCCGAAGGAATTTCTCCATTAATTATTTTACAAAATAAACAGTCCATGCTACCTCCTTTTCAATTCAACATCTTTGCAAAGATTATTCCACTGACAATCTCCACAAATCATTTCACGATTATCCTTTTTAAATATTATATCACAGGAAGCTCTTCTAATGTCTATCCATGAATAAATTTCATTTTCATTTAAGTTTAAAATTTCTAAAATTTTTTGGTCGTAATATTTTACTTTTTCATCTTCCTTACAAACTTTTCCAAGATTATCTGGACAATTTTTACAAATATCATCAAGATCTTTTATTAACATAACTTTAGGATTTTCTTGCAATTTTTTTATAATTTCAGTCATATTTTTCGAAAAATCATCGCTATAACCTTCACCAACAAAATTTTTTGTACACATTATGTGATGAGCCCTTATCTTTAACATTTAATCACCAATTATTTCACAATTTGCAATCTCACCAGTGTCCAAAATTTTTACATTTTTTATTTTATTTTTAATGTCAATATCACTATTTGCTTTTACTCTGATGTAATTTGTTGTGTATCCATAATACTCTTTGTCATGTTCTTCTTCAAATAAAACTGACTTTGGTATTTTCATATTTTCTCTCTCAAAGATTTTTTGATATTCTTCTCCCAGAGCAATTAATTTTTCCGATCTTTCCTTTTTAATATTGCCATCAATTTGGTTTTTCATTGCAGCAGCCTTTGTATTTTTTCTCTTAGAATATTTAAAGACGTGAATCCTTGAAAAACCAACTTTTCTTACAATACTCATTGAATCTTCAAAATCTTCTTCGCTCTCTCCAGGAAATCCAACTATAATATCAGTAGTAAGTCCTGCATAAGGCATATATTTTCTAATTATATTTGCCTTTTCAATATATTCTTCACGAGTGTAGCGTCTATTCATAGCCTTTAAAATATTATTTGAACCGCTTTGTAATGACAAATGAAAGTGATCACATAATTTTTCTGTTTTTAAAGATCTTTCCATAAATTCATCTGTGATAATTATCGGTTCAACTGAAGAAAGTCTGATTCTTTTAATTCCATCAATCTCTGCAATATTTTCAATTAAATCAATTAATCTCATATCACCCATATCCATTCCAAAGGATCCAATGTGAATTCCAGTTAACACAATTTCTTTAAAACCATTGTCAGCAAGAATCCTAGCTTCTCTCACTGCATCGTCTATCTCTCTTGACCTAATTGGGCCTCTTGCAAATGGTATTATGCAATAAGTGCAGAATCTGTTACACCCGTCTTGCACTTTCATGTAAGCTCTAGTTCTATTGTTGTTATCAAAGTTCGTAGTATTTGCAAATTCACGTACATCTTTTAAATCTTTTACAATATTTATTTTTTTGTGAGAATCTTTAAACTCCTCAATTAAATCTACGATTTTATTCCTCTCAGTAGTCCCTATTACAACATCAACGCCTTCAATATTTTTAACTTCTTCAGGGCTAACTTGTGAATAGCAACCTACAACTACCACAACAGAATCAGGATTTTTCTTTTTTGATTTTCTAATAAATTGTCTTGATTTTCTATCTGACAAATTTGTAACTGTGCAAGTATTTACAATATATACGTCGCTAAATTCGTCATTATCAACTTCCTTGTAACCTCTTTTTTCAAAAAGTTCGCTCATTGCTTCTGATTCATATTGATTTACTTTGCAACCAAGAGTTAAAATTGAAAAAGTTTTTGCCATTACTCACACTCCTTTGCGTGTATTATATAAAAAGATGTCACAATTGCCGCTGTTTCTGCACGCAAAATTCTGCTTCCAAGACCAACCTTTTTTACATCTTTTAAAATTTCAAGTTCTCTATTTGATATTCCACCTTCTGGTCCAATTACAAGTCCAATTTTGTTAGAAAGCTTTGGTATAATTTCTCCAAGTTGTGTTCTTTTTTCATCCTCATAACAGAGTACAAGATCCCCATCAAAATTTAATATATCTTCACTTTTTATTATATCATGAACCATAGGAATAATATCTCTCTTTGACTGTTTCGCCGCAGACTCCACAATTTTCTGGTATCTTTCTTTCTTCTTTTCCTTCTTTTTTGAAATATCTGAAACACTTCTATCCATTAAAACAGGATAAAAATCACTTACTCCTATTTCTGTTGCATGTCTCAACACATCTTCTGACTTATTATTTTTCAAAACTCCAAAGAAAAGTGACAGATGCACCTTCGACTCATTATTTTTTTTCACTTTTCCAATCTTTTTAATCTTTCCATTAAAATATGCAAAGGAAAAAATCCCATCATCAAAGACAACTTGAAACTCTTCTCCATCTTCTACCCTAATTACATTTTTTAAATGATGGATTGTTTCCTCTTTTAAATCTGTATTTTCCTCAAAATTTCTATTTTCAAAAAATCTATACATTTAATTTTCCCACAATTGCAACCCAATTATTTTTTTCAAGTTCATCAATAATGTCAAATCCATTTTCAGCAAGAGCGTCAATTACCATTTGTCTTCTCTCTTTTATAATTCCTGATGTTATAAAAATTCCACCACTATCCATATGATTCTTTAAATTTTTAATTTCATCTACAATTATTTCTGCAATAATATTTGAAACAATTAAATCAGCTCTACCCTTTACAACATCTAAGAGATTGCCTTTTTTAATTTCAATTTTATCTTCTAAATTATTTAATTTCGCATTTTCAAAAGAAGCATCAATACATTTTTCATCAATATCAATAGCAAGAGCTTTTTTTGCTCCAAGTTTTAATGATGCAATGGCAAGTATGCCCGAACCACAACCTATGTCAAAAATTTCATCCCCATCACGCACATATTTTTCTAAAAGTTCAAGGCACATATAAGTAGATTCGTGAGTCCCCGTTCCAAAAGCCATCCCAGGGTTTATTTTTATAATTTCTCTATTTCCTTTGTTTTCGTAATCTTCCCATTCTGGTACAATTGCAATCTTTTTTCCAATTTCTAATGGTTTATAATATTTTTTCCAATTGTTTGCCCAATCTTCATCATCCTTTTCTTCAACAATACATTGTCCAAGTTTTTTTTCTTCAAGTTCAATTTTTAATTTCTTTGCATCGGAAATATTTTCTGGATAAACTTTTAATGCAAAAATATTCTCGCCTAAATTTATAAGAGGATAGTCTATAAAGTCCCAATCTTTTTCATTTTGATCTAGTTCGTCAACTAAATCACTAGAAACTTCTTCGCAGTTATAAATTCCGTAGTCAAAAAGGATTCCTTCTATTAAATTTTTTTTATCTTTTGATGTATTTATTGTCATTTCAATGTATTTCATCTAATCACCTTTTTTAATTATATATTACCTCAAATTTTTATACAATTTAAAAAATGCGAATCAAAGATCCGCATTAATCAAATAAACCCTTTAACTTGTCTAAAAATGTCTTTTTATGTTCTTCAACTTCTGTTTCAGTTTCTCTTAATTCTTCCAAAAGTTTCTTTTGCTCTTCTGTAACTTTTTTTGGAATAATTATATCTACTTTAAAGAACAAATCTCCTCTTTGATTTTCTCTATTGACATAAGGAACTCCTTCGCCTTTTAGCCTAAAGACTGTTCCACCAGTTGTGCCCTTTGGAATATCATAATCAACAAGTTTTTTTAGTGTAGGAACTTTAATTGTAGCTCCAAGAACTGCATCTGGATAAGATATTGGCACATTTAAATAAATATCGTTTCCTTCTCTTTTAAAGACTGCATCAGATCTAACTCTAATATAAACAAACACATCTCCATTTTCTCCGCCATTTTCTCCAACAGAACCTTGTCCTTTTAAAGAAATAATATTTCCAGAGTCCACACCTTTGGGAATTTTTACTTTTAATTTTTTGCTCTTCGAAACTTTTCCCTTACCATGGCAAACTTTACATGGCTTTTCAATTACTTCACCTGTTCCATCACATTTGTCACAAGTTGAAGTTCTAACAAATCTTCCAAAAGGAGTGTTTTGTTCTGAAGTAACTTCACCAGTACCATGACACTTGTCACATTCATGTTTTTCTGTTCCGGGTTCCATTTTGCTTCCATGACAGTGTTCACATTCCTCTTGTACTTTTACAGAAATTTCTTTTTCAGCGCCAAAGATTGCTTCAAAAAAATCAAGTGTTACATCAACTCTAGTGTCAGGCCCCTTTCTAGGCATATCTTTTCTACTTCTAGAATCATATCGACTAGATTTTGATCCGCCAAAAATATCAAATATATCATCAAAAATATCAGAGAAGCCACCAAAGCCGCTTCCACCAGCACCCATATTTCCTTTAAGTCCTTCTTCTCCATAGACATCATAAATTTGTCTTTTTTCATCGTCAGAAAGAACTTCATAAGCATAGGAAATCTCTTTAAACTTTGCCTCTGCCACTTCGTCCCCTGGATTTAAGTCTGGGTGATATTTTTTTGCAAGTTTTTTATAGGATTTTTTTAAATCATCTTTGTTTGCATTTTTTTCAACTTCAAGAATCTCATAAAAATTTCTCATCTTCCACCTCAATAGTTTTATATTCTAATATAAATCGTAAAAAAAATAAAGCATATTTATTTTAGTTATTCATTAATTTTAAAACATAAAATATTACATAAAAAAAGTTGCAGCCGAAACTGCAACAATTTTATTTAATTATTATTCTTCGTCGTCATCTACAACTTCATAGTCAGCATCAACTACATCATCGTCTTGATTTGAATTATCTGCTCCAGTTTCTCCTGCTTGTTCTTGTTGTTGCTTGTAAATTTCTTCAGAAATTGCATAGAAAGCTTGAGTAAGTTCTTCTGTCTTAGATTTTATAGCTTCTAAATCTTCGCCATCTTTTACATCTTTAAGACCTTTAATTGCTTCTTCAATTTTATTTTTATCTGCATCAGAGATCTTTCCCTCAACATCTTTCAAAGTATTTTCTGATTGATAAATCATTGAATCGGCATTGTTCTTAGCTTCGATTAGATCCTTTTTCTTAGCGTCTTCTTGTGCATACATTTCAGCTTCTTTAACTTTCTTTTCAATTTCTTCTTCATTTAAGTTAGTAGAAGATGTGATTGTAATATGTTGTTCCTTACCTGTTCCAAGATCTTTTGCATTTACATTTACAATACCATTTGCGTCAATATCAAATGTTACTTCAATTTGTGGAACTCCTCTTCTTGCTGGAGCAATTCCATCAAGCGTAAATCTTCCAAGAGTAACATTGTCCTTTGCCATTTGTCTTTCACCTTGAAGTACGTGAATTTCTACAGACGTTTGATTGTCTGCTGCAGTTGTAAAAACTTGTGACTTCTTAGTTGGAATAGTTGTATTTCTTTCAATAAGTCTTGTTGTAATATTACCCATTGTTTCAATTCCAAGGGAAAGTGGTGTTACATCAAGTAGTAATAAATCTTTTACATCTCCTGAAAGAACTCCACCTTGAATAGCTGCACCAAGAGCGACACATTCATCTGGGTTAATATCTTTTTGTGGTTGTTTTCCAGTTAATTTTTTAATACATTCTTGTACTGCTGGGATTCTTGTTGAACCACCAACTAAAAGAACTTTATCTATATCATTTGCAGAAAGTCCTGCATCTTTTAAAGCATCTTTAACAGGTCCTTCAGTCATTTTAACCAAATCAGCAGTAAGTTCATCAAACTTAGAACGAGTTATATCCATATTTAAGTGAAGTGGACCAGATGCTGAAGCTGTAATAAATGGAAGATTTATATTTGTTGACATTGTAGAAGAAAGTTCTTTCTTAGCTTTTTCAGCTGCTTCTTTTAATCTTTGAAGACTCATCTTATCAGCTTTTAAATCAACACCATTTTCTTTTTTGAATTCTTCTGCAATATAATCAATTAATCTATTGTCAAAGTCATCTCCACCAAGTTTATTGTTACCACGAGTTGCGTGTACTTCAAAAACTCCATCAGAAAGTTCAAGAATTGAAACGTCAAAAGTACCACCGCCAAGGTCATATACCATAACAGTTTGTGCCTTGCCATCTTTATCTTCTCCATAAGCAAGAGCTGCTGCAGTTGGTTCATTTACAATTCTCTTTACATCAAGTCCTGCAATTCTTCCTGCGTCTTTAGTTGCTTGTCTTTGAGCATCTGTAAAATAAGCTGGAACAGTTATAACAGCTTCTGTAATTTTTTCTCCAAGATAGGATTCTGCATCAGATTTTAATTTTTGTAAAATCATCGCTGAAATATCTTGTGGTGTATAAGTTTTTGAATCTATTTTTACATTAAAATCAGAACCCATGTGTCTTTTAATTGAAGAAACAGTTCTATCTGGATTTGTTATAGCTTGTCTTTTAGCAGTTTCTCCTACTAATCTTTCGCCATCTTTTGTGAAAGCTACAACAGATGGAGTAGTTCTATTACCTTCTATATTTGGAATTATTACAGAGTCTCCACCTTCCATTACTGCTACTGCAGAGTTAGTTGTTCCTAAATCAATACCAATTATTTTTCCCATTTAAATTTCCTCCTAAATAAACTAAATTATTGTGAAACCTTAACCATTGCTGGTCTTAATGTCTTATCATCAATTAAATAACCTTTTTGTAAAACTTCAATTACATAGCCACTTTCATATTCATCAGAATCTTCAGTTAGCACTGCGTGGTGATACATTGGGTCGAATTCTTCGCCCAGTGCTTTCATTTCTACTATACCTTCGTTCTTAAGAACATCAGTAAGTTGATCTTTTATCATTCTTATCCCGTCATAAGTTGAATCCTTATCACCAATAGAATCCATAGCTCTTTCAAAATTGTCAATAACAGGAAGTAAATCATTTACTATTTTTTTTACACCAAGTTCAACAAACTCAGATTTTTGAGTTTCAGTCCTCCTCTTATAATTTGAAAAGTCGGCTTGAAGTCTCATAAATTTGTCCATTAAATTTTTATATTTTTCATCTTCATCTGAAGCTTCTTCTTTTACTTCTTCAGAACCTTCTTCGTTTTCTATTTCTTCTGTTTCATCTTTTTCTAAATTTTCTTCATCTAAAACATCTTCTTTTTTTATATCATCATTTGTCATGTACTCCCTCACATTTCTTCTAATCCACTTTTAACAGCATCGCTAAAAACTTTTACGACTTTAACCAATCTCATATAGTCAATTCTAACAGGTCCAATAAGACCAATGCTCCCATAAATTCCATAACTTGTAGCAAAGGGTGCTCTTATAATAGTATTCTCTTTCATAAGATTGGCACTATTTTCTGAACCAATAATAACCTCAACATCACTTGTAAAGTTATCCTCTTTTAGAATTTGAAATAAACTATCTCTGTCCTCAACTAAATTCATAAAATCTTTAGCTTTCTCAAGATCTTTGTATTCATCAAAATTCAAAATATTAGTGAGGCCGTCATAATAAATCTCAATGGAAGATACTTTTTTATTAAAATTACTTGCAATTTTTATAATATTTGAAATAAAAGCTGCATGTCTTACCATATTATCAGAAAGAGAAATCTTTAACGATTCAATCTTATCAAAATCAATTCCTGAAACTTTCTCATTTAAAACTCTCTCAATATAATAAAAATCATCATTGGGAATATTTTCTATGTCTAGAAAATATCTTTCCATAACTCCTCTATCTCCTATTAAGACAAGGAGTGCAGTTTTTTCATCAATTTTTACAAGAGTGAGCCTTTTTATCTTTTTGTCAGCTTTTTCTGGTGCAATTAAATATGCAGTGCAATTGCTAATGCTGGCAAGTAAACTCACAGTGTTTTTATAAAAATCTTCTAAATTGCTTGAATTATATAAAATTTTATCCTTGATTTTAAGTGATGCTTCCATGTCGTGAAAAGTACTAAAATTTTTAAAAATTTCATCAACATAAAATCTATAAGCCTTGTCGGAAGGAATTCTTCCTGCTGATTGATGAGGCTTATTTAAAAAACCAAGGTCTTCAAGATCTGCCATTTCATTTCTTATAGTCGCAGAACTCACTCCTAGATTGTACTCCTTGGAAAGAGTTCTGGAACCGACGGGAGTAGGCATATCAATATATGCTTCAATTATGGCATTTAAAATATTCATTTTACGATCATCCATAATTTTCCTCCTTTTTGTTAGCACTCATTTGTATCGAGTGCTAACTTACATATATAGTACTCCCTCCTTGTAACTTTGTCAAGGAATTTTAAAATTTTTTTTATTTTATCTTTCTTTTTCTAAATCAAAATAAATTTCTTACAAAAATTAAATTCAAATTTTTTAAAATACATTTATTTATTAAACTTAAAAATTTTTCCAATCTTCACTCTCTTTGTGTTAAAATTAATATTTGGAGATGATTACTTTGAAAAAAAATGAAACACTATCCTTTGTTCTTACAATTGTAATTGCAGTTTTAATTGCACTTTTTGTTAGAAACTTTATTTTTAATATAGCTGTTGTAAATGGAGAATCTATGAATCCAACTTTAAATGAAAAAGACAAATTAATTTGCCTTTCCTATAAAAGATTTAAAGATCTTCCTCGTGGTGAAATTGTTGTAATTGATGCACCCAATGATAGTAGAAATTACATCAAGAGAATTATAGCAAAGGGTGGCGACACTATTGAATTTAAAGATGGAAAAGTTATTTTAAATGGAAAAGTCCTAGAAGAAAATTATACTTCAAGTGATTATACTGAGTCCTCAATAGAAAAATTAACTCTTAAAGAAGATGAGTACTTCGTTATGGGCGACAATAGACTTCCTAAGATGAGCGTTGACTCCAGATATTTCGGCCCAATTAATAAAAAAAGAATTAAATCTGCTGCTGTATATAGAATGTTCCCTATTAAAGACAAAGGATCCCTTGAACTTGAAAGTAAAAATAAAAATTAATAAAATTTTATATTTATTTAATAGATAAAATCCCCTAGAACTTTGGAGGTATAATTTGAGAAATCAAAAAAATATTAGAAATTTTTCAATAATTGCACATATTGACCACGGAAAATCTACTCTTGCCGACAGACTTATTGAATCTACAGGAATGTTAACAAAAAGAGAAATGGACGAACAAGTCTTGGATTCAATGGAACTTGAGCGTGAGAGGGGAATCACAATTAAACTAAAGGCAATAAGACTTATTTATAAAGATGACAGAGATGGAGAAGAATACATTTTTAATTTAATAGACACTCCTGGTCATGTTGATTTTAACTACGAAGTTTCCCGCTCTCTTGCAGCTTGCGAAGGTGCGATTGTAGTTGTTGATGCTGCACAAGGTGTTGAAGCACAAACTCTTGCCAATGTATATCTTGCCATTGATCAAGATCTTGAACTTGTTCCAGTAATAAATAAAATTGATCTTCCAAGTGCAAGACCTGATGAAATAAAAGAAGAAATAGAAGATATAATTGGAATTGAAACAGAAGGCATTCCTCTTATTTCTGCAAAAGAAGGGATAGGAATAGAAGATGTGCTTCATGAAATTGTGGATAAAGTTCCTGCACCAAGTGGCGATCACGATGCACCTCTAAAAGCACTTATTTTTGATTCCATTTACGACTCTTACAGAGGTGTAGTATGTCATGTTAGAATAATTGATGGTTCTGTGAAACCTGGCGATGAAATACTTATGATGGCAACTGGAAAAACTTTTGAAGTAGTAGAAGTTGGTGTGACATCAAATGGTCATATAGCCCTTGACTCGCTAAGTGCTGGCGAAGTTGGTTATATAACAGCTTCAATTAAGAATGTAAAAGATGCAAGAGTTGGCGACACAATAACTCTTAAAAATAATAAAACTTCAGAACCAATGCCTGGCTACAAAAAAGTTGTTCCAATGGTATTCTGCGGGGTCTATCCTGGCGAAGGAGAAGAGTATAATAACGTCCGTGAAGCATTAGAAAAATTGCAAGTAAATGATGCAGCCCTTGACTTTGAGGCAGAAACTTCTGTCGCTCTTGGTTTTGGATTTAGGTGTGGATTCTTGGGACTTCTTCACATGGAAATTATTCAAGAAAGGCTTGAAAGAGAATTTAATTTAAATATTGTCACGACAGCCCCTTCTGTTATTTACAATGTTATGAAAAAAGATGGAACAATGATTTCTATTCAAAATCCATCAAATCTTCCTGACCAAAATGAAATTGAATACATGGAAGAACCAATTGTAAAAGCAGAAATTATGACACCAACAGATTACGTAGGTCAAGTTATGGAGCTTTGCCAAAATAGGCGTGGTATCTTTAAGGATATGCAGTATCTCGAAGAAACAAGAGCACTTATAACTTATCACATGCCACTAAACGAAGTCATTTACGATTTTTTTGATGCTTTAAAATCAAAAACTCGTGGCTACGCATCCTACGATTATGAATTAATTGGCTACGAAAAATCTGATCTTGTAAAACTTGATATCCTAATAAACGAAGAACTCGTAGATGCCTTCTCATTAATTGTCCATGAATCAAATGCCTACACTCGTGCAAGAAAAGTCTGCGAAAAATTAAAAGATGTAATTCCAAGGCACCAATTTGCAGTGCCAATTCAAGCTGCCATAGGCAACAAAATTATTGCAAGGGAAACTATTCGTGCCCTTAGAAAAGATGTTCTTGCAAAATGTTATGGCGGAGATATTACGAGAAAAAGAAAACTTCTTGAAAAACAAAAGGAAGGAAAAAAGAGAATGCGTACTGTTGGAAATGTTGATATTCCACAAGATGCTTTCTTGTCAGTTTTAAAATATGATGAAGAAAAATAAGATTTCGATTTATATTCACATACCATTTTGCGAGAGTAGATGTCACTATTGTGACTTCTGCTCTTCTCTTTTAAATAGAGAAAATGTTGAAAAATATTTTTTATATTTAGAAAGAGAAATAAAATTATATGAAAATTTTTTAAAAAATAAAATAATTGACACTATTTTTATTGGAGGCGGAACCCCAACTTCTGTTGATGCAAAATTTGTTGTGAAGATTTTAAAAATTTTAAAAAATTTTGAATTTGCAGAAAATATTGAAATTACCATTGAATCAAATCCAAATTCCCTTACAAGTGAAAAGACAAAAATTTATTTTGAAAGCGGAATTAATAGAATATCTATTGGTGCTCAATCCTTCAACGACAAAATTTTAAAAGAAATTGGAAGAATTCACAAATCTTCTGACATTTATAATGCAGTTGAAAATGCAAAATCTGCTGGATTTAAAAATATAAATTTAGATCTGATGCTTGCACTTCCTCACCAAAAATTTTCTGATATAGAAAAATCAATTAATTGCATAGAAGAACTAAAAATTCCTCACACATCTTATTATTCACTAATTTTAGAAGAAGATACCCAGCTTTACGAAATGCATAAAAAAAGTCCTCTATCTTTTCCCACAGAAGATGAAGATAGAAAAATGTACCATTATATGACTTATTCTCTTTCAAAATTAGAGATAAATCAATATGAAATTTCAAATTTTTCCAAAAATGGATATGAGTGTAGACACAATTTAAATTATTGGAAACTAAAAGATTATATTTCCTTTGGATTAAGTTCTTCATCTAGTGTTGGAAATCTTAGATATACAAATACTTTTCATTTTAAAAACTATTTCGACTCAATAGATAAAAATGAAAAACCAATAGATTTTTTTGAAAATTTATCAAAAAAGGATCGAATGAACGAGTTTATAATGATGGGACTAAGACTCAACTGTGGGATTAGCTTAGATGAATTTGATTTAAGATTTGAAGAAAATTTTATAAGATTCTATAAAAATGAAATTGAAAAAAATATCGAATTAGGATTAATTGAATTAAAAGAAAATAGAATTTATTTAACAAAAAAGGGACGAGATTTATCAAATCAAGTGGAGCTTAATTTTTTCAGATAAAGTAAAAAATAAGAGGTAGGTAAATCATCTACCCCTTTATCTTAAAAAAAAAGAGAGAAACTTTCCCGGGAAAATTTCTCTTAGTTAGCCATTTCAGCTGTCTTATCATTTAACTTCTTAGCTAGTCGACTTAGCTTTCTAGAAGCTTGATTTTTATGAATTATATTTTTATTAGCAGCTTTCTTTAATTTTTTATCTGCAACGATTAAAAGTTCCTTTGCATCATCAATTCTATCTTCATCAATAGCTTTATTAAAATTTCTAATTGCATTTTTCATTTCTGTTCTAACTGGTTTATTGTTATCAGAATTTCTCTTTGCTACATCAATTCTTTTAATTGCTGATTTTATATTTGCCATTATTTCACCTCCACAATTAACGCTTTTGCTATTTTACCACGAATTTACATTGATTGCAAGGGCATTTTTAACATCTGTGAGAGAAATTAAAATCATTGCAATACTTAATTACCAAAGTTTCCATAATAATTTTTTCGTCAATAGAAGATGTTTTTAACATTTGGTCTGCATCTATAAGTTCTTCATAAAAGTTTGTCAAAAATTCTTTAGTAAAATTTCTATGTGTGCTTTGAATTTTTCCATATTCATATTTTTTTACGTCCATTTTTCTAATAATTTCGCTTTGACTCATTTTCTTTACTGAAAGTATTTTGTAAGAAAGAAAATTTTTAACTTGCCTAATTATCATTGTAAAAATTTTTAAACTTGGCTCATTTAATTTGTATAGATTATTTAACTCAATTATTGCTCTTTCGCTATTCCTATTCATCATTGCATCTAAAAATTTAAAAATATTTGAGTCAATATTTTCTGTAATTGACTTTTCAATATCATCTCTTTTTATTCTCTTTTCACCTGAAAGAGAAACGATCTTATCCATTTCCGTTTTTAAATCTAAAAGGCTCATGTCCTCATTTTTAGAATTATAACCACTTTCTGCAATAAAAAAAGAAGTTTCACTTGGCCCTATTTCTTTGCCCTTTCTTATAAAATATCCCTTTACAAAATTATTTAAGTCCACTTGGCTCAATTTTCCAAACTCTATGTCCCTATCTTTTTTCTTAAATTCTTTATAAAATTTTGTAGTCTTTTTTATATTTGCAGTATCCCAAAAAATTAAAATTACAAAATCAGAAATATTGTCCAAAAAATCGTAAAATGAATTTTTAATATTGTTTTCACTTAAAAAATCGCAGACATCACGCACAATCACAATTTTTTTCTCGTTCATGACAGGATAAGTTTCACAAGCAGATATTATATCCTCTGGTTTTACCTCTGAGCCTTTAAATTTTGTATAATTAAAAGCTTCTGTACCCTTTACATATTTATTTATCAAATATATCACTGCATTTTCAATTAAATATTTTTCTTTGCCATAAAATAAATATGCACCACTATGCTCTTTATCTTTGTAAATCTTTTTGTAATTCATAATTTTCCCTCGCTACCATATAAAGTAAAATTGTATTTAAAACCACAAGACAAAAGTAAAATTTATAATCTTCTTTTTCTAATTTTTTCTTAACATTTAATTTACTTTTATAAATTTTAAAATCAATTTCACCATCTCTCGATGTGACATAATATATAATATCATGTTTTTTAAGCTTATCTAAAGTTTCTTTGTGCGGATGTCCATAGGAATTATGTGCTCCCGCAGAAATAACTGCATATCTTGGGCTTGTATTTTCCAAAAACTTCTCGCTTGTGGAAGTTTTTGAACCATGGTGAGAAACCTTTAGCAAATCTACCCTCGTATTTATTTTTTCTTCAACATCTTTTGAAATGTCGCCAGTATATAAAGTTTTAAAACCTTTGTGACTTAAAAGAACCACCATGGAATTGTCATTTTCATTATTCCTATTTTCCTTATCGGACAAAATTTCAGCATAAGTGTCTTCACAAATTTTTACTTTGTCACCCTTTTCAAGCATTATTATTTTTGAAAACTTAGATGCATCTCTCAAAATTTCTCTATCTTTTGGCAAGTGATTTATAAAAATATTATCTATCTCATAATTTTTCAATAATTTGCTTAAATTTCCACAATGGTCTTCATCAAAGTGAGATATAAAAACTCCATCAATTCTTGAAATTCCAGCATTATTTAAAGCGGAAAACAAATACTTTTCTGCAATTTTATTTTCAAATCTTGCACCTCCTGTGTCTACTAGATAATTTTTTCCACGAATACTTATAATTGTGCAGTCGCCTTGATCCACATAAATGTGCCTTTCATTATAAGTATTGTAATCTTTTAAAACGCCAAGAACTGCTACAAAAAATACAAAAATTAAATAAATTTCTATAACCTTTAAATTTGGTCTTATTATTTCTTTTAATTTATTTCTATTTAAAATTGCAATCAAAACCAAATAATATATAAAAACATACTCCAACTTAAAAAACTTTAAAGATAAAAAAATACTCCCTCTTGAAGAAAAAATACTTTCAATCCCATAAGTTGCATCCATTAAAATATTTAAAAATTTCCCAGCAGATGGAAAAATTCCAAAACCCATTACGAATCCAAAAGAAATTATAACAAAATAAATTGGCACAATTAATAAGTTTGCAATAAAAACTAAAATGGAAACTCCATAAAAATAATAATTTAAAATTGGAAAAAGTGAAATAAGTACAGAAGCCGTACAGACAATTGATTTTGTAAAAATACTCTTACTAGAGAGCTTACTAATTAAAGCTGGAAAAATAAAGATAATCCCAAAAATTGCAGTATATGACATAATCAGTGAAATAGAATAAATTGCCATTGGATTTATAAATAAAATTATACCAAGACTTGCGAAAAAAACTTTTTTAGGCGTAAAATCGATTCTCATATAAAAATTTGCTTTATAAAGTATATAAAATAGAAAAGCACGAATTGCAGATATTGGAAGCCCTATTGAAACTATGTAAAATAAAATTATTGCCATCACAAAAATATCTGTCAACTTCTTGTTTTTTGTAATTTTTAGAAAAATAAAATTTAAAAATACAGCAAGAACACCTATGTGAAGACCAGATACAGCCAAAATATGATTAATCCCAAGTGTATCGAAATTTTCTATATCTTCATCTTCTAAAAAAGACTTGTCTGCAAGAACAACTCCCTTTAATAAATTTGAATTTCTCTTATTTAAATTTTTGTCATAAATATTTTTTGATCTATCTATAAAAAAGTTTGAAAATCTGTAAAAAGAATTGGCATCATAAACTTTTTTAATGCTTTCAATTTTTCCAAGAGAATAAATCCCCTGAGATTTATAATTTTTTTCAAAATCAAAATTACCATAATTCATTGCAGGAAGTGGAGAATTGTAATTGCCTTTGATCTTATAATTTGCCCCTCTATCTAGCTTTTCATAAAACAAAATTTTAGTTCTATATTTTTTCCCATTAATAGTATCAGTTCTAAGAATAGATTTATTTTCCTTTGCATATACAACTTTACCTGTTACTTCTCCTGAAAAATCCTTTAATTTATAATCTCTAAAACTAAAATTTAAAAATACTAAAAAAATAATTAAGGGAAATATCAAAAACTTTTTATCCACTTTATTAATCAAAATAAAAATGGAAATTAAAATTAAAATAATTGAAATTATCCAATAAGATTTTATGTAAATTGAAAATAAAATTCCCAAAATTACTGCAAAAAATAAATACATTATGACCCCTCTTTATTATATATCTTTTTAAAGCGTGAAGCCACGAAATATGATAATATATTACAGGAGGTAATTATGAATTCTAAATACAAAAATCCTTACAAAAAAAATTACAAATTACAAATAATTGATAAAATAAATCGCAATGGTATAAATTATGGAAAAATAGAAGATGTTCCTTTCTTTTTAGGAAATGAAAAAGTCTGTGGAGATGAAGTAAAAATAAATGGAAAACCTATAGAATTTTTATCTGGCAACAGGAGTTATATTAAGCTTTTAGAAGATAAAGACTCAATAGAATTAGAAATAAATTGGAAAAACAGGCTTTTACTCATGCAAGAAAACTTGGGAAACGCCCTTGTTAGACATTTTTTAAACGCAAACACAAATTTTAAAATTTTAAATTACAAAGTTAATAGAAATTCATCCTATATTGACATTGAAGCAAAAGACTTTAAATTTATGACAGTAAAAAATCTTGAATCTCTAGTAAACTATGCAGTTTTTTCAAATCTTGAAATCACAAATTATGAAGATCACATTTCTATAGAAAGGCTTGCTAATATAGAATACTTCGGCCCATCTCTAAAAAGAACTGGTGAAATTGGAATTGTGCTTATAACTTCTGTTGACAAAATAAATTCGGCAATAAGGCTCAATATTTCTTCAGGAGAAAATGGCTACAAAATAGCAAGAAATTCGCTAAATCTTTTAAATAATATTAAAATGTATTTAAATAGTGACAGTATCGAAGATGCTTTTTCTGATATAAAAAAATTAAAATCAAAAAATTTATCTAGAGAAAATAACTTTGCAAAAGACAAAAATCTTGAAAAAACTCAAAAAGTTGAAGCTTTAGAAAAACTTCCTAAAACTGAAAAACTTCCTAAACTCGAGAAAGTTTTTGAAAAAGGAAAAAATAATACAGACTCAAAGGAAAATGAAATTCCTACAATTAAAGACTTTAAAAATATTAAAAATAACAATTCTCCTGAAAAATCTCCACTATTTTACCAAGTAGTAGAAAGTTTCAAAAGATACGCCACAGAAGTTTCTGGAATAAATTACATCTACAAGATTTTAAAAGACGTCAATTTAAAAGAATTAAGAGAAATTTCAAATCACATATTAAAAGAAGAAAATTACATCCAAATTTACGGACTTCAAAATGGAGGCAGGTCAAAGATTTTAATTCTACGTTCTCAAAATCTAAACTTTGACTTGAAGAAAATTTTTAAAAAATTAAAAGAACATTTTGAGTTTACAGGAACTGGAAATATGTTCACGTTAGAACTAGAATGCAAAGAAAAAGACATCACTAGAATAATGGAAAGTTTTTTAATAGAAATAAAAAGAGAAGTATAAATATGAATTAAACTGAATCCCCGTTCCAACCATGGGTATTCTAATAAAAAAAAGACGGCATAATATTGTCGTCTAAATAATTTTATTTTTCTAAAAGTTTTATAGCTATTTCTACATTTTCTTTGGATGCAGATCTCATTTTTTCAGTTTCTTCTTCCAAAATTATCTTTCTCTCTTCTATCGAGTTTAAGGCTTTTCTTATCTCTCCATAAAGTTCTTCTGCAGAAAAATCTTCTACGTCTACATACTCTTTTATTCCAAGCTCTTTTACCATTGCCTCTACTTTTGGATCGTAGATTATTCCAACCATGGGAAGATTTACACTTGCTGCGTAAATCAAAGAATGAAGTCTCATTGCTGCTAATAATTCTAATTTTTTAAATATGCCCATTAGCTCGCCTGCCGAATAAGTATTTTTTATGAGTTTCACTTTGTCTTTATGCACACACTTCTCTGCAACTTCTTGTGAATAGACATTATCTCTTGGTGTATGAAAGGGCACTAGTAAAATATCATAACCACTTTCTATTAATAGGTCTATGGCCTTTGCAAATTTTTCTTTTATTGATTCATCTTTTTTGTAATCTCTTATACAAAATCCTATGGTATTTTCTTTTATCTCGATGTTTTCTATTTTTAAAATTTCTGCAACTCTATCCTCATCTTCTGATTTAAGTGTAAAAACTGGATCTGATGTCACCTTTATATTTTCATTTTTGACGCCAAGTTCTTTTACAAACTCATAGGACAGTTCGTCACGAAGTGTGATGTAATCAACTTTATTTAAAACTCTTCTTGTCAATAATTTCCCTATTTTCTTTTCAATTGGACCTATTCCATTGGCATATACATACACTTTTTTATGAAAAAACTTTGCAATTTTTATCACTGTCAGGTAATAAATTATTGACCTAGTTGATGTAACATCTTGAAGTAGCGAGCCTCCTCCTGAGAGCAATATATCTGACTCTTTCAATGTCTTTATAAGCTTAGGTATTGAAAATCGATCTACTGCATCTATGCCATAGATCTTTTTTGTCTTCTCAGGATTTTTAGAAAGTGCTGTTATTTTTATTTCTTTATTTAATTTTTTAAAATCTTCTACCATGGCTTTTAATATGGCATCATCGCCTGAGTTATCAAAGCCAAAGTAACCTGATACTACAATTTTTTTCATACCATTCAACCATCACTCTGCTATTATTTTTATTTCTAAATCTTTGTCTTTTGATTCTAACTTTTTTGAAGTTTTATTTTCTAGATTTTTTGATTTTTCTCTTTCCGACTTTTTTATTCTTATTGCCGTCATTGTAATTCCTATTATTATCCAAAATGTGAAAATTATTCTTGGAATGTAGAGAAAATGTTCTACAAGTCCATGACCCATGATACCAATTATACTGGCATAAAGCCCTGCTCCGAGATATCTGTAATACTTATCTTCTGACTTAATTAAATTTACATAGTTGTATTTAAGTACAGAGAACAACAATAGCATAAAAAATATAAATCCAATTAACCCAATTTCTGCGGCAACCTCTAAATAAGTGTTGTGTGCGTGATAAATTGGCATAGTTCTTATATATTTTTCAAAAGTTTCTTTAAAAGGTGTATACCCAAATCCAACTCCTGCTATTAAATTATCTCTTATTACGTCTTTTGTGATTTTCCAAATTTTTATTCTGTATAAATTTGATGAATCTACTGTGGAACCGATAGATATAATTCTGTCTAACACTTTTTGTGGCAAAGCGTAGAATACACCTAATACAATTGGTATGGCAATTAAAATAAGCCTTTTGTCAACTAAGAGTACAAATGCAAGAGCTGCCAGTGCTATACCAACCCATCCACCTCTTGAAAGTGTCATAACTAGGCAAATTAATAAAACTGCTGTCGATGCCAAAAATAAAAATTTTTTTCTCATGCTCTTTGTGTACCAAGTCATTCCAACTGCCAATGGAGTCATAAGAACTAGATATTCTGCCAAAATATTTGGATTTAAAAATACTGAATAAACTCTCACTGCAATATCTGTATTATTTTCTGTGTCAAGCCATTCTGGTCTCATTTCAACTCCTGTGAAATATTGAAATACTCCAAGAAGTGCAACTACAAGAGAGGAAAATAAAAGAACTGATACAAATGTGTTTAAATCTTTCTTTGTCTTTATAGAATTTGTCATAGCAAACACAAAGGAAATTCCAGCTGCATTTAGTGCAAGGTCACGAACTGAACCCGATGGATCTATCGAAGTTATTGTGGAAAAAATAGCAATAAATGCAAAGATTCCAATGGGAACGCCCATATCTGTTACCGAGAAATTTTCTTTGTAAAGCATTGCCTTTAACAGTACAAAAAATCCCATAGAAAGAAGCATTATAAGACCAAGTGCGTCAGGCACAAAGGGATATAAAAATGCACTTGCAAATAGTCCTATTTTTATGTCATAAATAACAAGTAATATTCCACAAATTCCAACAAAAGCTGTCAAAAAAATTTTTGTGCCAAAAAAATAATAAATTAATGAAAGAAAAACTGCCGATAATAATATATAATTAATTTTTTTTGATCTTACCACCAGTTTTCACCACCTTCATCTAATTTAAAAAAACTTGTAAAAAATTCTAACACTTTTGATCCCTTTATTATGTCCATATATTTTCCTTTTAATAATGACAATAAAATTCCCAAAATTGTTAAAACTACTGGGATTTTTAGTGTTGCCTTTAATGCAACTGAAATAACAAGGGTAAGTAATCCTGAATAAAACATTATGTTTGATATTATTCCTGCTATTTCATCAAAAGATTCCAATGACTTTGGCAAAGCTCCTAAAAAGAAAGAATCTTTTATAAGTGGTACAAAAACTCTTCCCAGAAATCCCATAAATTTTTCTATTAAGTTGAAAAATCCTCTGTAAATTTTATAAATAAAAGTATTTGCAAATAAAATTTTATCGCCGGCAAAGACTTTTCTAGTATTTGAATTTGCAAAATTTTTTTCTATTGGTCTTGTTATAAAATTTCTAACTTTTTTAGTAAATGAATCTTTATAACATTCACTTAAAAAAAGGTGAATTTTATTTAAAAACCTTATGGTAAATGAATTAATATGGATCACCTTAGTTCTTTACTTCTACTCCAAGTATCGTCATAAATACAGCTACTTTTTTATTTTTTATTCTCATCTCTTGTCCAATTCTTATTTGCTCTGTGCCAACTTGATAAAAATCTTCTGTTTCTTTTATATCAGCATCAATTGTCATAGTAACTCTGTATTTATTTGGCACTTCTGCATTTATAAATTTACCTTGATATTCTGTTTCGTCTGTATATGGTTCAACTTCCGCTTTTGCAATTTTTCCAAGATAAGTTCCCTTGTCATAATCGTAAATTGGATCTCCTTCTTTAATATTATTTGCTGTGACATCTCTAACATCTTTTACCTCAGCTGTAATTACTCCCTTAGAAGTAGTAGCTTCACCAACAGCAGATTTTGTTCCAAATCTTTTTACTCCCACAAACACAAGTGCAATAATTAAAATTAAGACTATTAAATCTACAATATTAATTAGACCAAAAAGTCTTCCTTTTTTATCAATTACCTTCATTACTTCCTCCATTTAATATCTCTTCATAAATTTCACACTGTCTATTCCCCATTGATACATGAGAATAATTTTCTATTACTCTTTTATTTATATTTTCTCCAAGACTCTCCAATAATTTTCTATCGTCATAAAGACTTAGAATATATCTCGATAAAACTTTGTACTTTCCTACTGGAAAAAGATATCCTGTTTCATCATCCTTTACAATCTCAGATATTCCTCCAGTTTTTGTAGAAATTGTTGGGACTTTCAAAAGAGCTGCTTCCAAAATTACATATGGAAAAGACTCTGAAATACTTGTAAGTACATTTATATCTATTGCATTAAAAAAGGAATACTTATCCTTTACAAAACCTAGAAAATAAATATTTTTATCTATTTTATATTCCCTTGCCAATTCTTCTAGGTTTTTCCTCTCGTCACCTTCTCCTGCTATTAGAAAAATTATATCTGGATTTACTTCTAAAGTTTCCTTTGCGGCCTTTATAAAAGTTTCATGATCCTTTACTTTATCAAGTCTTGCAGCTATTCCAACTAAAAGCTCTCCATTGTAATTTATTTTATATTTTTCCAAAAATACTTCTTTAGGAATGTAGTCAATCTTTTCATCAGTTTCAATTCCATTGTAAAGAACGTGAATTTTATCTCTGTCAAAACCTCTATCAATTAACATTTTTTTAAAATTATCACTTACACATATATAATGGTCAAATTTTTTTAGTGCTCTTTTATTTAATGTTGTATAGATTAAATTTTTGTAAAAACTATCCTTGAAGTCAAGCATATAGTCTGAATGTATTGTCGTAACCATGGGAACATTTATTTTCTTTTTTAAAAACATGGCAATAAAATTAGCCCTAGCACCATGTGCGTGAACTAAATCATAGTTTCCATTATTTATTTCGTCACTTAATTTAGAAACAACGGAAAGATCTGATCTTTTCTCCTGTGGATAAACTTCTATGTCGATACCCTCTTCCCTTGCTTCAGCATAAAAAGTATCTTTTATAAAGCAAATTATCTTTGTATCTACTCTTCCACTTAGACCTTTCATCAGAGTAAAGATATGTGTCTTTGCTCCTCCTGTATCGCCGCCACTAATTAAGTGGAGAACTTTTATCATAACTTCTCCTCCTTACTCTCTAAAGTATACAATAAATTTATTATAATTTGAATACTTATTTACTCTGTGAAATTTTTGAAAAAATTTTTTTAAAATGCTTGCATTTTTTTTCAAAAAGTGATTTAATGATAAAGATAAAAAAATAAAAAATCAGTCCAAGGACTGAATAAAATCATGTCCTTGTGCATGATTTTTTTTTGAGCAAATTTAATACCTTAAATTTTTTTTGCCCATTTTTAGGAATGTTTGATCTTTTATGCGAAAAAGGAGAAAAAAATGCCAAGAGATAATGAAATTAAAAAGACACTTGTAATAGGATCTGGACCAATTGTAATTGGACAAGCTGCTGAATTTGACTACTCAGGTACGCAAGCTTGTGAAACGCTAAAGGCAAATGGTGTTAAGACTATTCTTGTCAATTCAAATCCTGCTACGATTATGACTGACAAGGAAGTTGCAGACAAAATCTACATCGAACCAATTACTATTTCCTTTATAGAAAAAATTATTGAAAAAGAAAGGCCTGACTCTCTTATTGCAGGGATGGGTGGACAAACTGGTCTAAATATGACACTCGAGCTTGCTGAAAATGGAATTTTAGATAAATATGGAATAAAAGTTATTGGCACTGACATAAAAGCAATTAAAAAGGGTGAAGACAGGGATATCTTTAGAAATACTATGAAAAAAATCGGTGAACCAATCATAGAATCTGAAATTGCAACTACTTTGGAAGAAGGCAAAAAAATTGCTAAAGAAATTGGCTACCCTTTAGTTATAAGACCTGCTTACACTTTAGGCGGAACTGGTGGCGGCTTTGCCTATGATGAGGAAGAATTAGTTGAAGTTTTATCTCATGGTCTATCTCTTAGTCCAGTAAATGAATGCCTTCTTGAAAAATCTATTCGTGGTTGGATGGAAATTGAATTTGAAGTAATAAGAGATGCTTCGGGGAAAAAAATAATCGTATGCGACATGGAAAATGTAGACCCCGTTGGTGTCCATACTGGTGATTCAATAGTTGTAGCTCCTTGTCAAAGTCTTGATAAAGATGTTTTACAAAAACTAAAAAATGTTGCACTTAATATTGTAGAAAATGTAAATGTAGTTGGAGCTTGTAATGTTCAACTTGCACTTAATCCTGAAACTTTTGAATACGCAGTTATAGAAATAAATCCTAGAGTTTCTCGTTCATCTGCACTTGCATCAAAGGCAACTGGATACCCAATTGCAAGAATTGCCACAAAAATTGCACTTGGTCTAAATCTTTCTGAAATTAAAAACGAAACAACTGGAGAAAGTATTGAATACTATGAACCTAAGTGTAATTATGTAGTCGTGAAAATTCCTAAATGGCCTTTTGATAAATTTAAATTTGCAAATAGAAAACTTGGTACAAAGATGATGGCAACTGGCGAAGTCATGGCAATTGGTTCTTCCTTTGAAGAAGCACTTTTAAAGGGGATAAGATCTCTTGAAATTTCAAAATTTTCTCTTGAATCAAAATTTTCTGAAAATAGAACTACCGAAGAACTTAAAAAGAGAATTAAATTCCCTGATGATGAAAGACTCTTTGATGTTGCAGAAATTATAAGACGTGGACTTTCTATTGAAATGATTCACGACATAACTGGAATTGACCTCTATTTCTTAGAAAAAATTGAGAACATAGTTCGTGAAGAAGAAAATCTTAAAAATTTAAAAATTGAAACAATTTCAAATGAAGAACTTTCAAAATTAAAGAAACTTGGCTTTTCCGACAAAACTATTGCAAAATCCCTTAAAGTTTCCATTGATAAAATAATAGAACTTCGTGAAAAAAATAATATAATTCCTAATTATAGAAGAGTTGACACTTCTCCTTTTAGAAAAAATGGTGCTTATTACTACTCAACTTATGAAAAAAATGACGAAAATATTGTTACAGACAACAAAAAAATTATTGTAATTGGATCTGGTCCTATTAGAATTGGTCAAGGAATTGAATTTGACTATTGCAGTGTTCACGCAATCAAAGCACTTATAAACCTTGGCATTGAAACAATTACTATTAATAACAACCCAGAAACTGTTTCAACAGATTTTGACACATCAGACAAATTGTATTTCGAACCACTTACTGAAGAAGAAGTAAAAAGTATTATTGAAATAGAAAAACCAATGGGAGTAATCCTTGCCTTTGGTGGTCAAACTGCAATTAAACTTGCAAAATATCTTCACTCTCAAAAAATAAATATTTTGGGAACAGATTTCGAAGACATCGACAGAGCAGAAGACAGAGAAAAATTTGACGAAATGCTTGAAGAATTAAATATAAATAGACCAAAGGGCCATGGAGTTTTCACTTTGGACGAAGGGCTAAAAGCTGCAAAAGAACTTGGCTATCCTCTTCTTGTAAGGCCTTCTTATGTTCTTGGTGGACAAGGAATGCAAATAACTTACGACGAAGAGAGTCTTACAACTTATTTAAGGGGAGCCTTCGAAAGGGATCCAGAAAATCCTGTTTTAATTGACAAGTATTTAATAGGTCGTGAAATTGAAGTTGACGCAATATCAGATGGCAAAGACGTTTTAATCCCAGGAATTATGGAACATCTTGAGAGAGCAGGAGTTCACTCTGGCGATTCAATTACAATTTATCCAAGCATAAATATTTCTGATAAAATAAAAGAAAAAATCCTAGACTACACTAAAAAAATTGCAAAAGCCCTTCACGTTAAAGGAATGATAAATATTCAGTTCATTGAATACAAAAATGAACTATATATTATAGAAGTAAATCCTCGTGCATCAAGAACTGTGCCATATATTTCAAAAGTTTCTGGCGTGCCAATAGTTGATCTTGCAACAAAAACTATGCTTGGCGAAAAATTATCTGACCTTGGATATGGAATAGAAATATATAAAGAACCTAATCTTGTAGCTGTAAAAGTTCCAGTATTTTCAATGTCAAAATTAAATCGTGTAGAAATTTCTCTTGGACCTGAAATGAAATCTACTGGCGAAGTTTTGGGCGTTGGCAAAAATATTGAAGAAGCACTATTTAAAGGATTTTTGGCATCAGGCTCTGCAATAGAAGATAAAGATCCAGTAGTTTTGGCGACAGTAAATGACAATGACAAAAAAGAATTTTTAGAAATTGCAAAAACTATGAATGAGATGGGCTACAAATTTATTGCAACTAAGGGAACTTCAAAACTTCTAGAAGAAAAAGGAATTAAAGCAAGAGAAATTGGAAAAATAAATGATCCAAGACCAAATATCTTAGATGTAATAAGAAATGGAGAAATTGACATAGTAATTAACACACCAACAAGAGGTGGCGACTCTACAAGAGATGGCTTTAAAATAAGAAGAATGGCAACAGAATATGGAATTGACATAGTTACAAGCCTTGATACACTTGCTGCCAGAGTAGCTGTAAAAAATAAAAAATTCCACGAAGAAAATATGGATATATATGATATTTCACAATTTTAATTTATAAAATTTATATTTTTAAAAACGGTGCAAACTTTTATTGTATCGTTTTTTTTATAAAGTAATAACCTCCATGCAATGCACAGAGGTTATATTTATTTTAAATTTAATTTTTCTTTTAAGTCATTTATATCCTTATCAAGCCTTTTCTCATCTAACTCCTTGTTTTTATTTTCTATTGCCCTTTCAACTAAACTCATTAGTTCATCATCTTCTGTGTTTTTCAACCTATCAAGTGCAATTTTTACAAGTCCGCCAAGTTCTTTAAACTTCATCATCATTCTGTGTTCGTCTGCTATATGACCCATTAAATATGAAAAAGTCCAATTAGAATTTGTCTTTGTAAAAACACATTTGTTATCAACTGTCACTCCTTCATTTCTGAGCGAAATTAAAAAATCTCTCAAAATATTTCTGTCAAAATCAGAGAATACCATTAGTTTTTCTTTGCCTTTGTCTTTTTCCACTTCACTTTTACTTAAATCCATTTCAAAAAGCTCGCCAACTTTTTTGTCAAGCTCATTTTTTGTTATTTTATTTATTTCAATTTCAAATTCCCTTGCAACTTTCTCCACTATTTTTGTTTTTTCAATATCTAGTCCATACAATAAAATTTTTTTCACTTTAACACCTCAATTTTATTGTACCATATTTAAAAATATTTATTGGGTATATTAATTATGAGGTGCTTTTATGAAATTAAATAAAGATGATGAAGTTATTTATGAAAGAATTTTTACAGAAAAAGATGTGTATGACTACGCAAAAAATGCAAATTTTTGGGGAAAACATCACAAAGGTCCAAATGAAAAGGGTGAATATCTTTTACAGGGACTTTTAACTGCAAGCCTTACAAATAAAATTGGCGGCGACTACGACATTTTAATGTATAAAATGGAATTTGATTTTTTGAAAAAAGCTTATACTGGAAGAAAGATTAAAAGTATAAATGTTGTGGATAATATAGAAAATAAAAAAGATAGAAACTTTATAGACATAACTTCTGATGTCTATGATGAAAATGGAGATCACCTTCTCCATGGAATTTTAAGAGGTATATTGTTAGACTAGATTTAAGCTTCGCTAAACTTTTGTTTATACTATAAAGTAGAAAAACCACATCACACTGATGTGGAATTTTTTTATTATTTTTCGCCTATTACTTCAATCTTATAGCCATCTGGATCTTTTACAAAAAAGTAGGAATCTGAATTGTCTGAAAGCGATTTTAATTCTGTCACATCATAACCTTTATTCTTTAACTCTTCTCTAAATGCCTTTATATCTTTATGAGATACTGCAATGTGACCATAACCATCGCCCACTGTGTAATCTCTTCCATCATAATTATATGTCAGCTCAAGTTCATATGGTGAACCCTCAAGCTTTAAATATAAAAGTGTAAATTCATCTTCTGGGAAGTCTTTACGTCTACTTTCAACAAATCCCAAAGCTTCTTTATAAAACTTTTCAGATTTCTCCAAGTCTTTTACTCTAATCATTGTGTGTAAAAATTTCATAATATCCCTCCTATTTATACCAATATTTTCTACCTACACACAAAGTTAATAAAAAAATATCTATTGAAAATTTTGCAATCAATAGATATTTCAACTTTATAAGTTGTTATAGAAAAATTCAATGTTTGTCAAATATTCTAAATAGTTAATTGAATCTTCTTTCCTATCATCTTCTGATATTCCTTTATACAGAAAAATTTCTTCAAAAATAATATGTTGATCTATGCTAAAATATTGTGTATTTTTTTCGAATACAAGATAATAATAATCTGATTTGTTATAAGTTTCATTTTCTAAAAAATAAATTTCTGTCTTTTCATTTTTAGGTATTTTATATATAACAATTTCTAAAATTTCATCAGAAAATTTGTAAGTGTATGGATGATTTATAAGATTCATTAAAATAAAATTAAATCCTACTCTATTGTTCTTTATATATTCTGAAAAGCTAATTTTATAAGCATCATATCTGTCTTCTATCCAAGTTAAAATCTCATCAGATGATTTTTTTCTAGGTAATTTGAATTTTATAAATTTTTCCTTTATAGTTTCAGCTTGATTCATTTCTTTACTACCCCTGATCCTATTGGATCACTAGCGACATACCACCATAATTTAATATATATTTTTTAATTTGAGTACAATCTACTCTAACTTTATCAAATTTTTTTGGTAAACTTATTTATCCTATTTTAAAATATACAAGTGTATTCGCATGCTCCTTAATGAACGCATGAGGTATTTCTGCCAATATCTTTTGATTCAAAAAATTAGAATCTTTAACAATAAAATTCTTTACTTCTAAAAGATTTGCTGAATCTGAACCCAAATATTTAAAATAAACTTCAACTGAATCTGTCCCATCATTTAGCCTAATAAATACAGGTTCTAATGTTGATATTTTTCCTAATGAGTAAGGAACAATTTCATACTGATTTTCTTCTTCATACTTATCTAAACTATCATATATTTTAAAAGTAACATATTCTTTATCCTCAGTTGTTTCTTGATAAGCAAAAACATTAATATTGATAATAAAGAATGTAATTATTAATATTAAAATTGTTTTTTTATTTTTTCCATTGTCAATATCTCCTTTAATTTAATCTATTTTAAATATGCAAGCTCTGCATTTACTTTTTCAGACTTTTCTTCTTTCATTTCATCCTTTGAAATAATGTCCTTTACTTTCATTAGCCTTGTTATATTTGCTCTTTCACTTTCATCAAGTTTTGAGCGAATATATTTTATTGTTTCTTCTAAGTCAGGAATTGTTTTATACTCTAGGGCATTTACTCTTCTTCTTGTTTTTTCAATTTCATTTGCCATAAGTTGAGCTGCTTTTTCCTTTTGGGTAAGTTTCAAAAGTTCTTCCATAACTTCTGTTAAATTATCTATTGCATAGTCAAGATCAGATGTAGTCTGTGCATATCCGTAAGGATATCGTGATGTCCCTTCTGATGTTTTCTTAGTAATAAATTCCATCTCTGGAACATCAACAGACATTACATTTTTCTTTTTAATATCTACTAATGTCTTCATAGTTGGAAGTGAGATAGCCTCTTCAAGCATTTCAGGACTCATAGCAGCTGATGCCATAAGAAATGCACTAAAAGAATTTTGTAATTTATCTTCTACTTCAAGTCTAAGTTTTTTATTTTCCTTTATGAGCGCTATAAATTGTCTCATAAGTTCATCTTGTTTGTCCTTTAAGAGTTTGTGTCCCCTTGTAGCATTTTCTAATTTAGACTTTAGAATAGACAAATTCATTCTAGTGGGATTTATTTTTAATCTCGTCATTATTATCCCTCATTTTCTAAATTTTGAGAGTCTTTTGACTCACTTTCAGAATCTTCTAAATCCTTATCTTCATTTTCCTTTTCCCCCAAATACTTTTCTATTAATTTATCATCAATTCTCTTGAGTTCAGTCTTTGGAATTATTGAAAGTAATTCCCATCCTAAATTCAAAGTATCTTCAATTGGTCTATTAGTTTCAAACCCTTGTGATACATATTGTTTCTCAAACATCTCTGCAAATCTTGCAAAGGCCTTATCTGTTTCAGATAGTGCAGTTTCTCCAAGTATTGCAGAAAGCTCCTTTGCTTCTTTACCTGCAGTGTAAGCTGCATAAATTTGATTCATTGTATCAGCATGGTCTTCACGAGTTTTTCCATCTCCAATACCTTTATCTTTAAGTCTTGAAAGTGAAGGTATTGCATTAATTGGCGGTTCTAATCCTTGTTTATATAATTCTGTTGATAAAATTATTTGCCCTTCTGTTATATATCCTGTCAAGTCTGGGATTGGGTGAGTAATATCTCCTTCTGGCATTGTCAAAATAGGTATCTGTGTGATAGAACCCTCTTTACCTTTTATTCTTCCAGCTCTTTCATATATACCTGCTAAATCTGTGTATAAATAACCCGGGTATCCACGTCTACCTGGTACTTCTTTTCTTGCTGCGGACACTTCTCTAAGTGCTTCTGCGTAATTTGTCATATCTGTCAAAATAACAAGAACGTGTTTACCAAGTTCAAATGCCAAATATTCTGCTGCCGTAAGTGCCATTTTGGGTGTTGCAAGTCTCTCAATTGCTGGGTCATTTGCAAGATTCATAAATAAAACTGCTCTGTCAATGGCACCAGTTTTTGTAAAGTCATCAATGAAGTATTGTGCTTCTTCAAAAGTAATGCCCATTGCTGCAAATACTACGGCAAAATCTCCACCAGAAAGTACTGTTGATTGTCTTGCAATTTGTGCTGCAAGTTCGTTGTGTGGAAGACCTGCTTCTGAAAATATTGGAAGTTTTTGTCCCCTTACAAGAGTGTTAAGTCCATCAATTACAGACACTCCTGTTTGAATAAATTCTGAAGGATAATCTCTTGAAACTGGATTGATTGCAGTTCCATTTATATCAATTTTTTCTTCAGGAATAATTTTTGGACCGCCGTCAATTGGTTCTCCTAGTCCATCGAAGACTCTTCCTATCATATCTGGAGATACACCAAGTTCAAGAGGTTTTCCAAGAAATCTAACACTTGTGTCCATTAAGTTAATTCCACTAGAGCCTTCAAAAATTTGAACCATGGCTTTGTCGCCTTCAATTTCAATTACACGACCTCGCCTTTTTTCGCCGGTTTGAAGTTCGATATCAACAAGTTCTTCGTAGGCTGCTCCTTCTACTCCCTCAACAGTCATAAGAGGTCCTACAACTTCTGTTACTGATTTATATTCTTTAAGCATCTACATCACCGACCTCTTCTAATTTTTTAAGTTGACTATCAATCTTTTCCTTAATTGCATCAATTTTTTCTAGTTCATCATTTGGAACATATTTCATTCTTGCTATATCTTCTTTTACATCGAGTTCTTCAATTTCGGAGAAATAAACTCCCTTTTCTAATGATTCTTGTGACTTGTAATAGAAATACAAAATTGTATCTAACATTTTAAATTGTTTTTCTAATGGACAAAATGTATCTACATCGTGAAAAGCATTTTGTTGCAAAAAGTCTTCACGAATTGACTTCGTTGAATTTAGCTTTACTTGATCTTCGTCAGAAAGTGTATCACGTCCAACAAGTCTTACAACTTCAAGAAGTGATGTTTCTTCTTGTAACAGTGCCATTGCTCTTTTCCTAAGTTTAGAAAAGTTTTTATCTACATTTTCGTCTAAATATTTATCGATTTTTGCTTGATATAGTGAATAAGAATCAATCCAATTAATCGCTGGGAAGTGTCTTTGGTATGAAAGGTCATAGTCAAGCTTCCAGAAAATTTTTACAATTCTAAGGGTATTTTGTGTAACTGGCTCAGAAATATCTCCACCTGGAGGTGAAACTGCTCCTATAACAGATAGCGCTCCTTCTCTTTCTTCGCTTCCATTTACAATTACACGACCTGCTCTTTCATAAAACTCTGCAATTCTTGAAGATAAATATGCAGGATAACCTTCATCACCAGGCATCTCTTCAAGACGACCAGACATTTCACGAAGTGCTTCTGCCCAACGAGAAGTTGAGTCAGCCATCATTGCAACAGAATAACCCATATCTCTAAAATACTCAGAGATTGTAATACCTGTATAAATTGACGCTTCACGAGCAGCTACTGGCATATTTGAAGTATTTGCAATAAGAACTGTCCTCTTCATAATTGACTCTCCAGTTGTTGGATCCATAAGTTCTGGAAATTCCATAAGTACATCTGTCATTTCATTTCCACGTTCACCACAACCAACATAAACTACAATTTGTGCATCTGCCCATTTTGCAAGTTGATGTTGTACAACTGTCTTTCCTGAACCAAAAGGTCCTGGTATTGCAGCTGTTCCTCCCTTAGTAATTGGGAAGAATGTGTCAATAACTCTTTGACCTGTTACAAGAGGTTCCTTTGGATCAATTTTTTTCGCAAAAGGTCTTCCACGTCTTACTGGCCATTTTTGCATCATTGTGAGATTTTTATCTCCATCTTCTGTTTCGATAACTGCAATAGTATCTTCAACAGTAAATGTACCTTCTTTTATATCTTTTAATTTTCCTTTAACTCCATTGGGAACCATAATTTTATGAGTTACAACGGCAGTTTCTTCAACAGTTCCAAGAATATCTCCTGTAACTAATTTATCACCAATATTTGCAACTTTTTTAAATTCCCATTTTTTTTCTCTATCTAGGGGATTTACTGTAACTCCTCTTTTTAAAAAGTCTCCAGCTTCATCTCTAAGTCCAACAAGAGGTCTTTGTATTCCGTCAAACATTTGCTCAATCATTCCAGGACCAAGCTCAACAGAAAGCGGTGCTCCAGTTGTATAAACTTCATCTCCAGGTCCAATACCTGTAGTTTCTTCATAAACTTGAATGGAAGCTTTATCGCCTCTCATTTCAATTACTTCACCTATTAATTTGTCCTTAGAAACTTCTACCACATCATATACATTGGCATCTTCCATGCCGCTTGCAACAACTAATGGTCCGGATACTTTAATTATCTTTCCTGATTTCAATAAAGCTCCTCCTTTATAATAAAGTGAAACTAATCACCTAATATATTTGCTCCAACTGCTTTCTCAACATTTTCATTTAATTTCTTCATTCCAATGCCAAGTGTTCCCTTATTTGAAGGAATCACAATAATAGCTGGAACTAATTTGTTATTATATCTCTCAATTGTATCTGGTATTTTTGAAGCAAGCTCTTCTGTAATATAGATTACACCATAATCTTTTTTAGCAAGATTATCCACTTCTCTTCTCGCCTCGATGTCTTTATATGCCACAAAAACATCAATACCAATTGCTCTAAAAGAAAGGACAGAATCCTTATCTCCAATAACTGCAATTTTATACATAACTATCACGCAACTTTTCTCTAATAAATTCACTACTAAGTCCATTTAACTTAGAAACTAAAATAATTCTAAGATTTTTAATTTCCATTTCCTTTGCCAAAGCATTAGCAAAAATTACCTCAGGACCATAAGTGATATACTTTACATCTTTAATCAAATCTATAAAATAGTTGTCCATCTCTTTTTCAAAATTTGAAAGATTTCCTTTATCTTTGAAATCGTCAAGAGCATCTTTTATATATTTATAAATACCAAGTCTTTTAAAAATTTCTGTATCTGAACTTATATCTTTATTTAGTAAATCTAAATAAATTGACTCTTTAATATTACCTCCAGGTACAATCACATGTCGGAAAAATTCCACATCTTTTTCTTGTTTTTTTGCTCTCAATAGAGTTCTAACATTAGTAAAATCAATTAAATTTTTCGCATAATCTATAAACAAATCTACTTCTGATTCTTCTGCAATTGAAAGTAACTCTTTAAAATAAAAATTGTCAATATAAATATCAATAATTTGTGGATCTTTTTTCTCTTCATAGAGATCTTTAACCCTTTCTATAAGTTCAAAATACTTATTTTTTTTGCTCCCCTTTGAAATTCCATCTCTGTATTCCTTGATATCAAAATCTCCAAGATTGACATATAACTCAGTTAAATCTTTTTCTCCAATATACTCTTTTACTAGAACTTTTAAATTGTGATAAAAGTATTTCAAAGTTACCATATCAATGGGTATTGTAGATGGTGAAATGTCATAAAGTTCTTTATAAAATCTTATAAGTTCTTCCTTTAAAACTACTTCATATTCTGTTGGAGAAGATATTTTATTTATAAACTTGTTGTAAACTGTATCAGATAGAGATCTAAGTGCGTCTTCCAAAGTATCTGACTCAGAAATTCTTACAAAGTTTTCATTTTTTAAAAGTTCCTTTTCCAAAACTCTGAGCCTTGTAGAACTTTGGATAAATTTACTTCTATCCATTTAATCACCTTTTCCAATTATCCAAAAAGTTTTTCTGCTAAAAATTGTTCTAAATCTTCTCTTTCAGATTTCACAATCGACTTAAAATTGCCATTGTAATTTAAATTATTGTTGTGAAGTATAAAGCCTCTCTCGACATCTTTATCAGAAATTTGAAATCCTAAATCAGCTTTTTTTATTGCATCTCTGTATTTATCGGGAACATCTAAAACTGAATCCTCATTTTCAATTCCCTCTACGTTGTTTCTAACATACTTTACAAAATCTTCTTCTGATAAGTTGTCAAGTTCTTTTATCGCTAATTCTAAAATTTCATCAATCTTCTTGTGTTTTTCAGATAAAATTTTATCTCTAGCTTCTAATTCTGCACCTGACTTTGCTCTTTTTAAAATATCTTCTCTCTCTTTTTTTGATACTTCATAAAGTTTATCAGATAGTTTTTTTGCATCGTCTTCTCTATTTTCTATAATCTTTATTTTTTTATCTTCTGCTTCTTTTATAATTTCTTCAGCTTTTTTTTCAGCATCCTCAGTTATTTTATTTAAAATATTTTCAAGTCCTGCCATAGTATCACCTTAGGCTCTAGATAAAATAAAGAATGAAATTGCAAATGCTAAGATTGCATAAAGTTCAACCATTACTGCAAAGATAATACCTTTTGCTTGTTGTTCTTCATTTTTTGCCAAAATATTAATACCTGCAACAGAAACTTTGCCTTGTGAAATTGCAGAAATAAGACCAGCAAGTCCAACTACTGCACCACTTACCATATACATAAATCCAGTATTTACTGGTGTATCTGTTTTAAGCCTAAATAAAATAAATAGTCCAATTACGAATCCATAAAGACCTTGAGTACCTGGCAACAATTGTAGCACAAGTGATTTACCAAATTTTTCTGGCTCATCAATCACAACTCCTGCCGCAGCTTCACCAGCCATACCAACTCCCTTTGCAGAGCCTGCACCTGCAAGAGCAACTGCAAAAAAGATCCCAATAGATCCAAAAATTAATCCACCATATTGTCCCATAACTTCTTTTAACATATTTTTCCTCCTAGTCTATATTAAAATAATCTGAATTTTCTATCATTTTTTTGAAAGGTATTCCTCCACCTTCATAAAATTTATTAAACATTTCTACATAAGTTAGCCTTGCAGTGTGAACATAAGCTGACAAATAACATAAAAATGCGTTAAATAATTGAAATACTACAAAAACTACTATCGCAAAGATTTTTCCAAGTATATTTGATTCAAATAACATTCCTGCAATCATGTTAATTGCAAGTCCCAAGAATGAACCTGAAAGCACAAGTGCCATCATTCTAAGATATGATACAAAATCCCCAAGATAAGAGGAAATTCCGTATAAGGAATAAATTCCCCAACCTATCTTCTCTCCTGTCGTCTTTTCTTCACGACCACCTGTTGCAACTATTCCAATCATTCCAAGTATCATTACTACTAAAAATACATTTTTATATGGTGCTAAGTTCTCTAGTTTAATTTGAAGAAGTAAACCAATGATTCCTATTAAAGCCATATACCAAAATCCAACATCATAAAGTGCGTCCTTTGGCTTACCGTCACGAATGTCCATATATGCCTTTATTCCAAGAGCAAAGAATATATGAATCCCCCCAAGTATTAAAGACAATATAACGAGAAGAGTAGAATCTTCCGCTGGATCTATTAAACTTGGTAATTCTATAATTCCACCAAAGAAAGAACCAAATACAAGTCCAAATATAATAGTAGAAATAGAAAGATAATTAAAAAACTTTAAAAATCTCCTTTTTTTATCTGTCAAATTAAACTTTTTAAGTGCAAAAAGCGTACCTAAAAATACAAGAAGTCCGTATCCAAAATCTCCTACCATTATTCCTGCAAATATAAAATAAAATGGTGCAAAAAAAGGCGTGGGGTCAATTTCATTATATCTTGGCATAGCATACATTTCTGTCATAAGCTCAAAAGGTTTCACAAAAGAGTTGTTTTCCAGAAGAATTGGAACCTCATTTGAATCCCTATTGGCATCATAAGCACTTAAATAATAATTGTCGCCACATACTTTTTTAACTTCCTTTTCAAAATTAGAAAGTTTTTCATTGGGAACATAACCTTCAATCATATCTACTTTTGTAGTTTTTAAAAATTTCCTCTGTGACATTATCTTAACTTTTTCATTACGATAAAATTCATAGGAATATTTTAAATCGTCAAGATACTTTAAATATTTTTTTAAATTTTCTTCTATATCTTTATTTTCTTCAAATAAAAGCTCTTTATCTTTTTCATAAGAATTTATTTTATCTTCTACCTTTTTATCGGCCTTAATGTTTATAGGCGTAAATCCATAACTTGAGAAAATATCTTTGACTTCATTGTCTACGGATTTCTCCACGATGATTAGATAATAGCGAAAGTTTTTATCTTGTGAAACTCTTTCAATATAAATAAGCTCATTTTCCAAAAACTCTCTCTCAAATTTGTCTGCATAATTTGCAGCAACTGTACCTGTGTAAACATTTACAGAGTCCATAGAACTTGTGCCCTCCAAAGAAGAAGAAAGGCCTCTCCACGGTTTTAATTCAAATATTTTAGAATCAATATTTTGAACTTTGCTATTGTTTTTGTCCTTTTGATTAACTAAAGACCTTATTTCCTTATCAATCTTTTCAAAGGGAAATCTCAAAGCTCTATCAGCAAGCTCTTCAAGAGTAATATTTTCCACTCCATCTTTTAAACTTTTTATAGCACTTTCTTTTTCTTTAAATTTAAGTAATAAGTCAATATCATCTTTAGATCTTTTAATTTTGTCATCAATTTCAATTAAATCATCTAAAGACTTAGGCCTTGCAAAGTCGTCTTCTATATATTCGTCTTTATCAAAATCAGACTCTACAATATGAACATAATTAAATTTTTGAAATCTATCGATTAACTTTTCTCTACTGTCATCAAAGATAAAGAGTTTGAATTCCTTCATATTAACTATTGCCATTATTCACAATCCTCTCTACCACTGACTTTACAATTTCAGCTTCCTTGTCCTTGGAAATATTTGAGATTTCAGCAACATCTTTTTTTGACTTATCTTTTATAGGTTTTACAGATTCTTCTCCTTCTTTTTTAGCCTTTTCGAGAAGCTCATCTTTTTCATCCTTTGCCCTTTGGACAATTTCCCTATAAGAAACTTCTGCCTGAGATTTTGCATCTTCAATAATTTCCTCAGCCCTTACTTTTGCATCATCGACAATTTGTTTTGCCTTTGCTTCAGTGTCCTTAACTTTTTTTAATGCATCATCTGACACTAAATCACCTCCAGTGTAAAATCATTTCTTAAGTTAATTATATCACTTGTTAAATTATTATTTAACTATAATATTAAAAAAATAATATAGTTATAAATTATATTTTAAATGAGCTATGGTTATATGATACCCTCTCTTATATTTTTTATTTAAAATTTTGATAAAAAAATAAATTTTTATCAAATTTTACTTTTAAAATCAACATAAAATTGCCCTTAATTTTCTATTTATTCCTTTGATTTCAATAAAAAAATGCTTCAATCAAGCACTTTTGATTGAAACATTTTCATTTTTTCAGAATATTTTGAAAACTTTTCATATTGTATATTTTAGAAACTAATAAAATTGAAATTAATTTATCTGCATAATCTGTAATAATTTGCACTACAAATACAATTACAAAATCCGATAAATCTAAAATTGCACGAAGTGCTTGAACAATATAGCTTGATCCCGCTGTTGTCACAGTTCCAAATAAATATGTCGCAATAAGAGATGAAGATATTGCTACCGGAATTGACATCGCCAGTGTAAGATAAAATTTCGATTTAAAATTATCCTTCTTCAAAAAACCAAAATAACCAGAAGTAAAACCAACTATAATTTGAGTTGGCATAAAATAAATAGCGATTGAATCACCTATGCTATTTACAAAAGCAGAAATAACACCTGTCAAAACACCAAAAGCTGGTCCAAAAGAAAAACCCGCCATAATAGTTCCTATTGAATCTAAATAAACTGGAAGCTTTAGCGAAAAAGCAAACCACGCACTTACACAATTAATTGCCACACATAACGCAACGAAAGTAACTTTTTTAGAACCAAACTTCATATTAGTTCCCCTAAAATATTTTCATCTACATTTGCATTAGTAATTATTTCTATAAAATCTCTCCACACTTCTTTTAACATTAAATCTTCATACAAAATTATATTTTTATCTTTCCCTAAAAAATCCATGGAATCTACCATTAGCATGCCCCTAGCAGGACCATCTATTATACATTCTGCATAATAAGAATTAGATCCAAAATATTCTTTATGTCTATCAACTAAAATTACAAGCGGATCATTTATCACAGATCCAATAATTTTTTCATATTCCCAGTGAAAATCCATATAGAAATTTGTGATTTCTTCTATAAAATCTCCCATTTCTTTATTTAATCTTTTAATGTATCCTAAAATATTGGGTGTAAGTACAAACTTTCTAGTCACATCTAGTGGCACAATCTCTAGTTTATTAGGTGCATTCTTTATAACATAATTAGCTGCATCTGGATCTACATAAAAATTAAATTCAGAAACTGGACTCATATTTCCATAAGACTTAAAACTCCCACCCATTGCAATTATTCGAGTATCTTTAAAGGCATCTCTATTTTTTTCTAGAGCCATTGCAATATTTGTAAGCGGCCCCAGTGCAAAAATTGTTAGATTTCCACTTTGTGCTTTTCCGATTAAAAAGTCCACTGCATCTCCTTTCATTTTTTTCTTTTCGTAATCCAAATAAGTTTCGCCTAGTCCATCTCTACCATGCGTATCTTCTGCATTTATATATTCCTTATAAAGTGGTTTATCACTTCCAATATAAATATTAAAATCTCTATCTAAAAATTTTGAGAGTCTTAAGATATTTTTGCATCCTTTATTAACATTTACATTTCCTGCAACTAAAGAAATCCCAAGAATATCATATTCTTTTGCCAAGCTCGCTAAAATTATAGCAATTGAATCATCTATCCCGGGATCTGCGTCAATAATTAATTTTTTCATTATAAAAACCTCCATTCTTTGGAGAACAATTAGTTTTTTATACTTGGAGTTCTCGAACAAGTGTGATTAATTATACCCCATTTTTTTCGAATAGACAAGCTTTTATGTTTCAAGTATAATTAATTTAGAAAATTTAAAATTTAAACAGGAGTGATTACATGAAAAAAGTTTCTAAAATACTTATTCTATTTGCAATTGCACTTACTTTCTTTGGATGCAATAAAAAAAATAATGAAAATGTTCAAAACACTGATGAAAATTCTTCTCAGAAAACTGCATCTGCAATAGAACTTGAAGAAATGCCTATCGACAACTTTGACTTTCACACTATCGATATAGTTGACGGCAAAGTTATTAAATCAGAAGATTTTTACAAAGAAAAACCTATAACACTAGTTAATATATGGGGTACTTTCTGTGGCCCATGCAAGGAAGAAATGCCTGATCTTGCAAAGTTACATGAAAAATACAAAGATAAAATTAACTTCCTTGGAGTTGTAGTCGACACCAACGCAAACATGGACACAAATGTGGAAGAAGCAAAGAAAATTATAAAAGATTCTGGTGTAAACTATATAAATATTATGCCAAATCCAACTACGGAAGATAATTTAGTCAATATAACTGCAATACCAACAACATTCTTCGTAAATAGCGAAGGGAAAATTTTAGGGGGCTTTGTTGGAAAGTTCGAAAAAGAAAAACTTGAAAAAACTTTAGATAAACTTATAGACGAAAATAAATAGTTTTAAGGTGGATTTTGAAATCCATCTTTTTTTGTGTAATTTTTTTAATTCTGGGTAATCTGTTTGTATAAAATTTTTAGGAGGCAATATGATTTACGATTATAAAGTTGAAAAACAAAATGGAAGTTTTTTAGATTTAAGTGAACTAAAGGGTAAAGTTATCTTAATAGTTAATACAGCTACAAAATGTGGTTTTACACCGCAATATGAAGACCTTGAAAATTTATACGAAAAATATCACGATAAAGGTTTAGAAATAATTGATATTCCTTGCAATCAATTTAAAGATCAAGCTCCAGAAAGTGATGAAGAAATCACTAAATTCTGCCAATTGAACTATGATATAAAATTTCCTCAAATGAAAAAAGCCGATGTCAACGGCGAAAATGAAATAAAACTTTACAAATTTTTAAAATCAAAAAAATCCTTTGAAGGATTTGGAAAAGGCCCAAAAGCTATTGCTATGAGTGCAATGCTGAAAAAAATCGACCCAGATTACAAAAACAATTCGGATATCAAATGGAATTTTACAAAATTTCTAGTTGATAGAGATGGTAATGTTGTAGAAAGATTTGAACCAACTGAAAAAATGGACAAAATTGATAAAAAAATAGAAGAACTAATATAACTTTTCTAAGTTTATTAGAATTCAAAAAATTTTTTTAATGGTGCAAGTATTTATTGTGCCATTTTTTATTTTCTAAAAAAACTCACAAAAATAGGGACAGTTCCCTGCCCCATATCTTATGCTTATATTTAAAGGATTAGTCAATAATCTTAGATACAACACCAGATGCTACTGTTCTTCCACCTTCACGAATGGCAAATCTTAATCCTTCGTCCATTGCGATTGGTGTGATTAGTGTTACTGTGAACGTTGAGTTATCTCCTGGCATTACCATTTCTACGCCTTCTGCTAATTGGATATCTCCTGTTACGTCTGTTGTTCTGAAGTAGAATTGTGGTCTGTATCCGTTGAAGAATGGTGTGTGTCTTCCTCCTTCTTCTTTTGTCAATACATATACTTCTGCTTCAAATTTTGTGTGTGGGTGTATTGTTCCTGGTGCTGCTAGTACTTGTCCTCTTTGGATTTCTTCTCTTTGTACTCCTCTTAGTAGGGCTCCTATGTTGTCTCCTGCTTCTGCTTGGTCAAGTTGTTTTCTGAACATTTCTACTCCAGTTACTACTACTTGTCTTTTTTCGTCTGTTAGACCTACTACTTCTACTGTGTCCCCTACTTTTACTACTCCTTGTTCTACTCTTCCTGTTGCTACTGTTCCTCTTCCTGTGATTGAGAAGATGTCTTCGATTGGCATTAGGAATGGGTTATCTGTATCTCTTGTTGGTGTTGGAATGTATGCGTCTACTTCTTCCATTAGTTTTGCTACTTTATCTCCCCATTCTCCGTCTGGATCGTCTAGGGCTTTTAGTGCACTTCCTACTACGATTGGTGTGTTATCTCCGTCAAAGTCGTATTCTGATAGTAAATCTCTTACTTCCATTTCTACTAATTCGATTAGTTCTGGATCATCTACTTGGTCTTCTTTGTTTAGGAATACACAAATTTTTGGAACGCCTACTTGTCTTGCTAATAGTATGTGTTCTCTTGTTTGTGGCATTGGTCCGTCTGCTGCTGATACTACTAGGATTGCTCCGTCCATTTGTGCTGCTCCTGTAATCATATTCTTTACATAGTCAGCATGTCCTGGGCAGTCTACGTGTGCGTAGTGTCTGTTTTCTGTTTCGTATTCTACGTGAGATGTTGAGATTGTGATTCCTCTTTCTCTTTCTTCTGGAGCCTTGTCTATGTGTGCGTAGTCTACGAATTCTCCTCCGCCATATCTTTTATTCATTACTAGTGTAATTGCTGCTGTTAATGTTGTCTTGCCGTGGTCAACGTGACCTATTGTTCCAATGTTTACATGTGGTTTATTTCTTTCAAATTTTGCTTTAGCCATTATATTTCCTCCTAATTTTAATTTTGTTTTTTATCTCCAACTACTTCGTCTGCAATTGATTGAGGCACTTCTTCGTAGTGGTCAAATTGCATTGAGTAATTTGCTCTTCCTTGTGTATTTGAACGAAGACTAGTTGCGTAACCAAACATTTCTGCTAGTGGCACATAAGCTGTAACAATTTGTGCTCCAGCTACAAGTTCCATACCTTCCATTCTTCCACGCCTTGAATTGATATCTCCAATTACATCTCCCATGTATTCTTCTGGAGTTGTAACTTCTACTTTCATCATTGGTTCAAGAAGAACTGGATCTGCTTTTGCAAGAGCATCTCTAACTGCCATAGAACCTGCTATCTTAAATGCCATTTCAGAAGAGTCGACTTCGTGGTAAGAACCATCGTAAAGAGTTACTTTAACATCTAGTACTTCATATCCACCAACAATACCTGATTGAAGTGCTTCTTCAATACCTTGTTGAGTAGGTCCGATAAATTCCTTAGGAATTGCACCACCGACAATTGCATTTTCAAATACAAACCCTTCGCCTGGTTTATTAGGTTCAATCTTAATTTTAGCGTGACCATATTGTCCACGACCACCTGATTGACGAGCATATTTTGCTTCACCATCAGCACCCTTCTTAATACCTTCTCTGTAAGATACTTGAGGGTTACCTATATTAGCTTCTACTTTAAATTCTCTTAGAAGTCTGTCAACAATAATATCAAGATGAAGTTCTCCCATTCCAGCAATAATTGTTTGTCCAGTTTCATCATCAGTATAAGTTCTGAAAGTTGGATCTTCCTCAGCAAGTTTTGCAAGTGCAAGAGCCATCTTATCTTGAGATGCTTTTGTCTTAGGTTCAATTGCTACTGAAATAACCGGTTCTGGGAATTCCATATTTTCAAGAATAACTTGTTCTTTTTCATCGCAAAGAGTATCTCCTGTTGTAGTATCTTTAAGACCTACAGCTGCAGCAATTTCTCCTGCATGGATTTCTTCAATTTCTTCTCTCTTATTTGCGTGCATTTGAAGAATTCTTCCGATTCTTTCACGCTTACCTTTTGTAGAGTTCATTACATAAGAACCTGCCTTTAAAACTCCAGAGTAAACTCTAAAGTATGCAAGCTTACCTACATATGGGTCAGTTACAATTTTAAATGCAAGTGCTGAGAAAGGCTCATCATCTGATGAATGTCTTTTAACTTCATTTTCATCTAAGTCAATACCTTCAATAGCTGGTACATCTAATGGTGATGGTAGATAATCAATAATAGCATCAAGAAGAAGTTGAACACCTTTGTTCTTGTAAGAAGAACCACAAGATACTGGAGTGATTTCAACTGCAAGAGTACCTTTTCTAATAGCTTTCTTAAGGAGTTCATTATCTATTTCTTCTCCTTCAAGATAAGCCATCATTAAATCTTCATCAAATTCTGAAGCTACTTCAATTAAATTTTCTCTATATTTATTAGCAAGGTCCAAATACTCTTCAGGAACATCAGTAATTTCAATTTCCTTACCAAGTTCGTCCTTGTAAATCTCTGCTTTCATTTCAATAAGGTCAATCATTCCTATGAAAGTATCTTCTGCTCCCATTGGGATTTGAATTGGAACAGGATTGCCGTGTAATTTTTTATCAATTGTATCAACTGATCTAAAGAAATCAGCCCCTGTAACGTCCATCTTATTAATATGTGCAATTCTTGGAACATGATATTTATCTGCTTGTCTCCAAACAGTTTCTGATTGAGGTTCTACACCACTTTTTGCATCAAAAAGTGCAACAGCACCGTCAAGTACTCTAAGAGATCTCTCTACTTCAACAGTAAAATCAACGTGTCCAGGAGTATCTATAATATTAAGTCTGTAACCTTTCCAGTGAGCAGTTGTAGCTGCAGAAGTAATAGTAATACCTCTTTCTTGTTCTTGTTCCATCCAGTCCATTTGTGCTGCACCTTCGTGAGTTTCACCAATCTTGTGAATCTTACCGGCGTAGAAAAGAATACGTTCTGTAGTAGTAGTCTTTCCAGCATCAATATGGGCCATAATACCTATATTTCTATATTTTTTTAATGGTATTTCGCGAGCCATAAATTCCTCCCCTTATTACCATCTATAGTGAGCAAAGGCTTTGTTAGCTTCTGCTGTTCTATGCATTTCATCTTTTCTCTTAACACTTCCGCCTAAACCGTTAGATGCGTCTAGTATTTCTTTTGCAAGTCTTTCGTCCATTGTCTTTTCGCCCCTAGCCCTTGCATATCTAACTAACCATCTTAGTCCTAGTGTTTGGCGTCTTTCCGGTCTAACTTCCATTGGAACTTGGTAAGTAGCACCGCCAATTCTTCTTCCCTTTACTTCAAGTACAGGCATTACATTATTAAGTGCCTTATAAAATACTTCAAGTGCGTCTTCACCAGTCTGTTCTGCAACAGTTTCAAGTGCTCCGTAAACAATTCTTTGAGCAGTACCTTTTTTACCGTCAAGCATAACATTGTTTATAAGTTTAGTGATTACAACATCGCTATATACTGGATCAGCCATAACTTCACGTTTTTGGATATGTCCTTTTCTTGGCATAACTTCCCTCCTTAACTATTTTCAGTCGATTCATTGGTACTCAGGTTGAGCCCGTAAGCCAAAAATCTATAAATTCTTTAAAAAATTCTATCAATTTTTAGGTTTCTTAGTACCATATTTAGATCTAGATTGTTTTCTGTCTGTAACTCCAGCTGTATCAAGAGTACCTCTTACAATATGGTATCTAACACCTGGTAAATCCCTAACTCTTCCACCACGGATTAAAACAACACTGTGTTCTTGTAGGTTGTGTCCGATTCCTGGAATATAAGCCATAACTTCATATCCGTTAGTTAAACGAACTCTGGCAACTTTTCTAAGAGCTGAATTCGGTTTTTTAGGTGTTACTGTTCTTACTGCAACACAAACTCCTCTTTTTTGTGGAGAATTAACTTCAGTTTCAACTTTTTTAAGTGTGTCATAATTTACATCAAGAGCTGGCGATTTAGATTTTGTGTGAATTTTCTTTCTACCATTTCTTACTAATTGGTTAATTGTAGGCATTAATTGCACCTCCTGTTTTAATAATAATATTTGACAATTCAAAGACTACCCACTATTAGGTAGTCTTTACATTTCAAATACTCATCAATTCTATCATTACAAAGCTATTAAGTCAATAAAAAATATTAGAAACTAGCTAATTCTTCATATATTTTCATATTTATGACTTTATTTTAAAATTATGTAAATATTTTTTATTATTTGATAAGTTGTAAAACTGTCCAAATAAAAATCAAAACGATTAACATTTACTAAATTATAAACAACAAATAAAAGCGACAATAAAAATAATTTTAAAATATGATAAGTTGTAAAAATTAAGCAAATCAAGATAGTATATATATTTTTAAACAATTATAAAATACTTAAAACTCAATTTAATTATATCAAAAATCTCCCTTATGTTAGGAGATTTTTGATTAATATTTTAACTATTATAAAAACTATCTTTATCTATTTTAAGATAACTAAAGAGTCTATCTTCATTATTGTCAAAATTTACTATATGTTCTTTTGGAAAATCTAATTCTTCTATAAGATTTACTGCTCTTTTAAAATCACCTACTTGGTAGTCTACATGAGCATCTGAATTAATTATTATATCTACTTTGTGTTTCTGGCAAAATTCTAAAATTTCTATATTATTTTCTCTTGCATTTTTTCTTGAACTATTTTTTGCCAGTGAAGAATTGTTAAGTTCTATTAATATTCCTTTTTCTTTTGCAGAAAGTACAAGACTTTCTCTATCTATAGGATATCTATCATCATCAGGATGACCTATTATTCTAACCTTTTGTCCATCCATGGCTTTTATTAAAGCTTCCGTGTTATTTGTAATACCTCCATTTCTTATGCAAGTTGTATGAAGTGATGCTATGATATAATCTAGATTTCTTATGTGTTTTTCTTCTGTAAGATCAAGTTCTCCCGAATAATTCATTATATTTGCTTCAGCACCTCTTAACAAAAAAATCCCATCAAAATCTCTTTTTAATATTTTCATATTGTAAAAGTAAACATTGTTACAAGATCCAGGCATCTTTTGAGAATGTTCACTTGTTCCCAAAAGTTTAAGTCCCTTTTTCTTTCCTTCTTCTATATTTTCCCTTAAAGTTGAGTAAGCATGACCACTTATTATTGTGTGAGTATGAAGGTCACATAGCATTTTTATAAACTTCCTCCTTCGTTACTTTTACTTCTTCACCAGGTCTATATATTGAACTTTTGCTGTGTACATTTAATATTCCATGTTTAGATTCTAGTTTATATTCGTACCCTGTTCCCATATATTCAATGGATAATATTCTTGCACTTATACCAGATCCACCCTTAGATATATAAAGCTCATCTGGTTTTATTGGATATAGGTTTTTATTCGAAAAGTTTTCTTTTACTGACTTGTTTCGAAAGAAAATATCAGAATCTTCTACTACAAATAAATCTCCTTGCCACTTTCCTCTTATTAAATTTGATTTACCTACAAATTTTGCTACGTATTCTGTTTTAGGATTTTCGTATATTTCATAAGGACTTCCTTCTTGCTCAACAACTCCATCCTTTATAATGACAATTCTATCACTCATTGCTAAAGCTTCATCTTGATCATGAGTTACATAAATTATCGTAGTTTTAAATTTCATATGAATTTCCTTTATAAATTTACGCATCTCAATTTTTAAATTTGCATCAAGGGCTGATAACGGTTCGTCCATAAGAAGCATTTCTGGTTTTGTTATCAAAGCTCTTGCCAAGGCAACTCTTTGTTTTTGTCCACCTGAAAGGTCTTCGGGATAGGAGTCTTCAAATCCACTTAGTCCCACTATTTCAAGCATATACTTTATATCTTCATCTGCATTTATATTTTTATTTCTCCCATTAAGTGCATACTCAAGATGTTTTTTTACATTCATATGTGGCCAAAGAGCAAACTGTTGAAATACCATATTTAGACTTCTATCCTGTGGGGGAAGAAAAATTTTATTATCACTTATAAAAACTCTATCATCTTTTGTAATCTCTCCAGAGTCAACCCTTTCAAATCCTGCAATGATTTTTAATAGTGTAGTTTTACCACATCCACTCGCTCCAAGAAGAGATACAAACTCTCCGTCTTTAATTTCTAAGTTTATATTTTTTAGAACTATTTTATCTCCAAAACTTTTATAAATGTTATTAATTTTTAAGCTCATTTTTTCCCCCTGCATTTATTTTTTCTATTATAATATACATTATTAATAGGACTATTAACACCAATGTTGACATTGCATAAGCCAAATTATAATCACCTGATTGTTGTAAGTTAAAAATGAAAAGTCCAATAGTCTTTGTAAATGGCCCTGATAATATGGCAGACAGACTAAGTTCTGATAGAGAATATACAAAAATCAATAAACTTGATGTTAAAATATATCTGTAAATTAATGGCAAAAATATTTTTGTCCATTTTTTTAACTTGGAACCATTTGATAGATCTGCGGCATATTCTAAGCTTGTTGATATAGATGAAAAACCTTGATATGCCGACTTCATATCTATAATTAAAAATCTACTTACATAGGCAATTAAAATTATTATTGGACTAGCATAAAAACCAATATTAAGTCCAGGAATTGGTTTTGCCCAGTGAAATATCATGCAAAGTGCAAATACCATACCTGGTAAGGAGTATGAAATACTTGTGGCCTTCTCCAGTAAAGATATACTTATATTGAATCTCTTTTTCCATTTAAAATAAGCATAAATAATCGATAAAATTGCACACAACACTACCGTTATAATTGCATAGGTTATACTATTTGTAATGGACATCTTAATTGAAGATATTGAAAATAGTAATCTATAATTTTTTAGGCTAAAGTTTGAAAAAGAAAATCCACTCACATAATTTACTACAAGTGAAGAATAAATCATAAAACTTATTGGTACAATGTTTATAAATATAAATATTACAAAAGTTAAAACTTCTACAACTTTTCTAACACCTGGTTTAAAGGAGTATCTTATACTTGTATCTTCTGATGAGTCTTTACTCGTTCTCGATCTCTTAATTATGGATGATTCAATACCAGAAGCTGAAACGGAAATTATAAATAAAAGTGCCGATAAAACAGCAGGATCAGTAAAACCTCCCGTTGATATAGATATTGTCTTTTCATAAATTAAAGTAGATAGAACAGAAATACCTGCTGGAACTCCTAAAAATGCTGGAATTGAAAAATTATCTAAACTTGATAGAAACACAAGGACAAAAGTACTTACTAAAGTTGGCGTAATTTGTTTTAAATTTATATTTTTAAAAGTTTCAAAACTTCCATAGTTTAATAATTTTGATGCATATTCGTGACTTTGTGGAACTTTAATTAGACTCCTGTAAACACTTAAATAGGCAAAGGGTGTATAGCAAATAATCATAAGAAAAATTATGCCACCTATTGAATACAGGTTTATTGATTTTAACCCTAGAGCAGTTAGTAATTTTGTAACAATCCCAACACTTGATGTTATATTTGTCCAAGCAAGTGTCATAATATAACTTGGCACAATAAAAGGAAGGTACACTAATATTTTTAAAATACTTTTAAATCTAATATTAGTATAAGCTATTATAAGTGCCAGATAAGACCCCACTACTAAAGTTAAAAAAGAAGATATTATCCCTATAATAAATGTATTTATTATTCCCTTTATAATTCTTTTGTCTGAAAATATTCTACTATAGTTGATAATAAGACCATTCTCTCCAAAACTTCTAATAAAAAGCTTTACAAATGGGATGACAAATACAAATAAAACTACAATGGCTATTAAATAGTCTAGTACTTTATCTCTTTTCAAGGTTTATTCCTCTTATTGAAATAGTTTTGAAAATTCTTCTTTGTCAGTTTCTCTATTATCTAATAATTCTTTATTATTTCCTGTTAAAATATTTAATTCATTAGATGATTTAAGCCCTTCAGGTGCCTTTACATCTCCTCTTATTGGAGTATAACCCATTGCAGATGCAAGTTCTTGACCATCTTTTGAAATTATATAATCATAAAAAGCTTCAGCTGTATCAATATTTTTGCTTCCCTTTACAATTCCCACTGGTTCTGTAACTATTGGAGATCCTTCTTCTGGATATATAAATTCAACTGGTGCACCTTCATTTTTTGAACGATTTGCCATATAGTCTACAATAATACCAAGTCCCTTTTGACCTGCTACAACAGATTTTTGAACTGCACCATTTCCCTTATCAACTAAAATGTTATTTTCCTTAAGTCCATTATAAAATTCCCAACCAATTCCTTCTGTTCTTGTTAGAAGTGATAAGTTATAAGCGGCTGCTCCAGAATATAAAGGAGATGGCATAATAGTTTGTGATTTTGTTTCTTCTTTGATTAAGTCATTAAATCCTTTTACTTCACCTTTATACACATCTGTATTTTGGATAATTCCTGTTGAAATTACTTTTGTTCCTGCATAGTAGTTTTCTTCATCGTAGAATTTTTTATCAATGCCTTCAAGCTCTGGCGAAACATATTTCTCTAGGATATCTTTTGATTTTAAAATTTCAAAAGTAACAGTATCTGCAACTAATACAACATCAGCTTGTAGTGCATTAACTTCTTTTTCAGATAGAATTTTAGAAACAAGTTCTTCTGTTCCTGATCTAAAAACTACAACATCAGCTTCTGGGTAGACTTTCTTAAATCCGTCAATTAATTTTTTTGCGTCCTCTTCTGGTTGTGAAGTATATAATGTTATAGTTCCTTTTACATCTTTTCCTTCCTTTTCTATACTTGCAGTCTTGTTATTTTTATTGGCACTTGATGGATTTTCTCTTGCAACTTCACTAGAATTTGATGAGCAAGCTACAAGAGTGAGAGCTATTAAAATTACAGCGAATATTCTTTTCATAATAAATTTTTCTCCTTTAAATATCTAATATTTTTATCCAATAAAGTCGTACTTCTACCTATTTCCATACCCTCTATTACCATAGGAATATTTTTCTCTCCTATTTTAAAAATAATTTCTTCCATTGGAAAAATTCCTCTTGCAAGCTCAGTGTGATATTTATTTTCTAATCTATTGCTAATATGGCACTTAGATATATTTTTAATATTATCCAAATTAAAATATATCTCTTCTAAAGAATCACAATGAGATATATCAAGAGTATATTTAAAATCTTCGTAATTATTTCCCATAAGTTTTTTTAAAGATTTGAGATCTATAATAAATTCATTTTTTGTTTTCTCCATTACTTCTATTGAAACATTTATATTTTTCTTTGTAGAATAATCTAAAATGGTATGTAAACTTTCTTTTAAAAATTTATAATAAAATTCCTTATTAAAACTCACTGAAAATCTACCCGGATGAATTGTAATTTCTTTTGCTCCAATATTTCTTGCTAAATCTATATCATCTAAAATCTCTTTAAGGCTTACTTCTCTAATTCTTTCATTAATAGAAGCTAGGTTTAAATCCCAACTTTTAGCATGAAGTGTTAGGTCTAGGTTAAATTTTTTTGACAAATCTCTTAATTTTTTAGTGGATAAGTTTTTATCTTCTATTTGTTGAGACCAGAACTCTATACCCGAAATTTTATTGTTATAGGCATATCCAAAAATCTCTTCTCCAGAAAAATCCCACATAAGAGAAGATGAAATAAAAATTTTATATATATTAATCACCTCTTATATAATTTAAATCCTTTATGTGTATATAATGTTATTTAAAATTAAATTTGTTGTAAATTTTATAAAAGAATTTTTATAATTTTAGATATTAGAGAACTTATTTTAAAGGATATAGGGTGCAAGTGTTATTTCTTTGCAAAAAAATATCTGTTAAAGGATATTTTTACCCCCTAACAGATATTATAGAACTTATTTTCGTTTCACTCAGTTCATCATGTCATGACTTTTATAAAATTATTACTCTTCTTTTACAGTTTCAAGTTCAAGTTTCACATCATCACTTGTTATTACTTCAGAATTTTCAAGAATATTGTAATCTTCTTTTAAACTTTCGTCTATTCCTATTTGAACACGTGAGTTTATACGTGCACCTGTACCTGCCGGTATAAGTTGTCCAATTATAATATTTTCTTTCAACCCTTCAAGCATATCTTCTTTGCCCTTTATTGCTGCATCGGTAAGAACTCTAGTTGTTTCTTGGAAAGATGCCGCTGATAGGAAAGAATCTGTCGCAAGAGATGCTTTTGTAATTCCAAGTAAATTCACTTTACCAACCGCTGGTTCTTTACCTACATCTATTGCTTCTTTGTTAGCTTCTTTATAGTCAACAACATTTACAAGAGAGCCTGGAAGTAATTCTGTATCCCCTGCATCTTCTATTTTGCACTTTGATAGCATTTGTCTTACTATTATTTCAATGTGCTTATCGTTTATGTCTACACCTTGAAGCCTATAAACTCTTTGGACTTCTTTTACAATATATTCTTGTACACCCTTTTCACCTTTTACACGAAGTAAATCTTGTGGATACACAGAACCTTGTGTAAGTTCGTCCCCAGCTTCTATTTCATCGCCTTGCTTAACTTTTAATCTCGATCCGTAGACAATATTATAAGAATCTACTGTTCCGTCTTCTGCTGTTACAAGAACTTCTCTTTTCTTGTTGTTTTCTTTTATATCAACAATTCCACCACGTTCTGCTATAATTGCAAGTCCCTTTGGCTTTCTAGCTTCAAAAAGTTCTTCAACTCTTGGAAGACCTTGTGTAATATCTGCTGCTGCAGCTACACCACCTGTGTGGAATGTTCTCATTGTAAGTTGTGTACCTGGTTCCCCAATTGATTGTGCTGCAATTACGCCAACAGCTTCTCCGATTCCAATTTTTGAACCCGTTGCAAGATTCTTTCCATAGCAGTGAGCACAAACTCCATTTTTAGTCTTGCATCCAAGAACAGATCTAACTTTTACTTCTTTAATTCCAAGTGACTCAATGAGTACTGCATCATCATCTGAGATAACTTCATTTGCACCTACAATAGTTTCTCCCGTTTCTGGATTAACTATGTCTTCGAAGGAATATCTTCCTTCTATTCTATCTGCCAAGGATTCGATTAATTCTTTTCCATCTTTAAAGGCTCTAGCTACTAAATATTCATCAGTTCCACAATCTTCTTCTGATACTATAACTTGTTGTGATACATCTACAAGTCTTCTTGTCAAATATCCTGAGTCAGCTGTTCTTAGTGCAGTATCAGCTAGTCCCTTTCTGGAACCATGGGCTGACATGTAAAACTCAAGTACAGAAAGACCTTCTCTAAAGTTTGAAGTAATTGGGACTTCAATAGTTCTTCCTGATGGTGATGCCATAAGTCCACGCATACCTGCAAGTTGTCTAATTTGGTTCTTTGAACCTCTGGCTCCTGAGTCTGCCATGATGTAGATATTATTAAGAGCATCAAAGCCGTCCATTACATCGTCAGTTAAGTCGTCAGTTGCCTTGTTCCAAATTTCTATTACTTTTTCATATCTTTCTTCGTCAGATATTAAACCTCTTCTAAAGGCTTTTTCATATTTAGCAACTTCTTTTTCGGCATTCGCCAAAAGTTCTGGTTTTGTATCAGGAATTTCTACATCACCCATTGAAATTGAAACTGCTCCAATAGTTGAGTAGTGATATCCAGTTGCCTTAATATTATCTAAAAGCTCTGCGGTCCTTATATTTCCATGTTTTTTATAAGTCTTTTCAATTATTTTGCCAAGTAATTTTTTGTCCACAACTTGATCAATTTCGAGAGAATATTTGTCTTCATCTCTATTTACAAATCCTAAATCTTGAGGAATAAATTCATTTACAATAAATCTCCCAACAGTTGATGGAACAATTTTACCTCTCTTGTCATTTTCATCTGCATATCTTCTCACAGATACATGAGATTGTAGGTGTAAAAATCCTGATTCATAAGCGTGGAACATTTCATCAAAATTCCTGTAAACTGAGCCATCGCCCTTTAATTTGTCCTTTCTATCAAGTGTCAAATAATAAGATCCTAATACCATGTCTTGAGTTGGAGTTGTAATCGGTTTTCCATCTTTAAGTGCTAAAATATTATTTGTAGATAGCATTAAAAGTCTTGCTTCAGCTTGAGCTTCTGTTGATAGTGGCAAATGGACTGCCATTTGGTCACCGTCAAAATCGGCATTATATGCTGTACAAGAAAGTGGATGAAGTTTAATAGCCTTTCCTTCTACTAAGACTGGTTCAAATGCTTGAATACCAAGTCTGTGAAGTGTCGGTGCACGGTTGAGAAGAACTGGGTGATCCTTTATAACATCTTCAAGAACGTCCCAAACTTCATCTCTTCCTCTTTCTACCATTCTCTTTGCAGATTTTATATTGTAAGTGAGTTCTCTTTTTACAAGTTCTCTCATTACAAAAGGTTTAAAGAGTTCTAGCGCCATATTCTTTGGAAGACCACATTGATAAAACTTAAGATCTGGCCCAACAACAATTACAGAACGTCCAGAGTAGTCAACTCTCTTTCCAAGTAGATTTTGACGAAAACGTCCTTGTTTACCCTTTAACATTTCTGATAAAGATTTTAACGGTCTATTTCCAGGACCAGTTACAGGCCTTCCACGTCTTCCATTATCAATAAGAGCATCAACAGACTCTTGAAGCATTCTCTTTTCATTTCTTACAATAATATCTGGAGCATTGATGTCCATCAACTTCTTAAGTCTATTATTTCTATTTACAATCCTTCTATAAAGATCATTTAAATCACTTGTTGCAAATCTACCACCGTCAAGTTGTACCATAGGTCTAAGATCAGGTGGAATTACTGGAATTGCATCAAGTATCATCCATTCAGGTTTGTTATCTGATTGGATAAAAGCATCTATTACTTCAAGTCTTCTAGTTATTCTAATTTTCTTTTGACCTGTTGCATCTTGTAATTCTTCTGTTAGTTCATCATTTTCTTTTTGCAAATCAACTTTTACAAGAAGATCTCTAATGGCTTCTGCACCCATTTTTGCAGTAAACTTATCTCCATATTCTCTCTTTAACTCTCTATATTCAATTTCTGAGAGAAGTTGCTTTTCATAAAGAGTTGTTTCGCCTGGTTCAACATACGTTACTACATAAGATGCAAAATAAAGAACTTTTTCAAGTGCTCTTGGACTCATATCAAGTACAAGACCCATTCTTGAAGGTATTCCTTTAAAATACCAAATATGTGATACTGGAGCAGCTAGTTCAATATGACCCATTCTTTCACGACGAACCTTTGCTTTTGTGACTTCAACGCCACACTTTTCGCAGACTACTCCCTTATATCTTACTCTTTTATACTTTCCACAGGAGCATTCCCAATCCTTCGTAGGTCCAAATATTTTTTCACAAAATAGGCCTTCCTTTTCAGGTTTTAATGTCCTGTAATTTATGGTTTCCGGTTTTTTTACTTCACCATAAGACCATGATCTTATTTTTTGAGGTGAAGCAAGTCCAATTTTTATTGAATGGAATAATTCATGTTCGCTCAAGGAGCACTTCTCCTTTCATACAAGTTAAAATATAACTAATTAATCTTCAGATTCATCGGATTCATCATCAGAATCTACATCTTCTAATTCGCCATCCTCATCTTCATAGTAGTGGCTTTTTTCAAAAGATTCAACTTCATCATTTGAAATTGTTCTGATTCCTATGTTTCCAGTTCCTGTGTGTTCAATAAGTTCCTTTATATCATCTTCTGATTCAGAACTTTTATCATCTATATTGTCAATTTTTGTAAGTTCATCTTCATCAACTTCAAGATCTACTTCATTTCCATTTTCATCTAATACTTGAATTTCAAGCGCCAATGCTTGCAATTCTTTTATTAAAACCTTAAATGATTCAGGAACTCCTGGTTGCGGAATATTTTCACCCTTTACAATTGCTTCATAAGTCTTAACACGACCAACTATATCATCAGACTTAACTGTAAGCATTTCTTGTAATGTATGGCTGGCACCATAAGCTTCAAGGGCCCAAACTTCCATTTCTCCAAATCTTTGTCCACCAAATTGTGCTTTACCACCAAGAGGTTGTTGTGTTACAAGTGAATAAGGTCCAGTAGAACGAGCATGGATCTTTTCATCAACTAAATGGTGAAGTTTTAACATATACATATAACCAACTGTCACTGGGTGGTCAAATTCTTCTCCAGTCCTACCATCCCTAAGTTGAATTTTGCCATCTCTTGAATATCCTGCTTCTTCTAAAGTATCTAAGATGTCATTTTCATTTGCACCATCAAATACCGGAGTAGCAACATGCCATCCCAGCTTTTTTGCGGCAAGTCCCAAGTGAACTTCAAGAACTTGTCCAAGGTTCATACGAGAAGGAACCCCTAGTGGATTTAGAACAATTTGAATAGGTGTACCATCTGGCATATAAGGCATATCTTCCTTAGGCATTACTCTAGAAATAACCCCTTTATTACCATGACGACCACACATTTTATCTCCAACTTGAATTTTTCTTTTTGTTGCAACGAAAACTCTAACCATTTCATTTACGCCTGGTTGGAGTTCATCTCCATCTGCTCTATTAAATGTTTTTACATCTACAACAATACCATGTTCTCCATGTGGGAGTCTAAGAGATGTATCTCTTACTTCTCTTGCTTTTTCACCAAAGATTGAACGAAGAAGTCTTTCTTCTGCAGAAAGTTCAGTTTCACCCTTAGGAGTGACTTTTCCAACTAATATATCTCCTGGCTTTACTTCTGCTCCAATTCTAATTATTCCTCTGCTATCTAGATCTTTTAGCATATCCTCGCCAACATTTGGAATATCTCTTGTGATTTCTTCTGGCCCAAGTTTTGTATCTCTTGCTTCTGACTCGTATTCTTCAATATGAAGTGAAGTGAGTACATCATCAATAACAAGTTCTTGACTTACAAGCATTGCATCTTCGTAATTATATCCTTCCCAGTTCATAAAAGCTATTAGAATATTTTTACCTAGTGCCATTTCGCCCTGGTCAGTACTTGGACCGTCAGCAATAATTTCGCCTTCATCTACAACATCACCTGCATTTACAATAGGCCTTTGATTAATTGTAGTTCCTTGGTTTCCACCCATAAATTTGTGAAGTTTATAGTGGTCTATTCCCTTGTCTGATTTTCTTTCGATTTCAATATGAACTGCATCAACTTTTTTAACAGTTCCTGCATTTTTAGCTACTATAACTACACCAGAATCCTTTGCGGCTCTGTATTCAATACCAGTTCCAACAACAGGTGCTTCTGTTTTTAAAAGAGGCACTGCTTGACGCTGCATATTGGCACCCATTAGTGCTCTGTTGGCATCATCATTTTCCAAGAAAGGAATCATAGAAGTACCAACTGCAACAATTTGTTGAGGTGAAACGTCCATATAGTTTACATCTTTAATGTCAAATATATCTGCATTTCCGCCATGACCCCTTGCTGCAATTCTGTCTTCTACAAATTTATTATTTTCATCAAGCCTTTCATCAGCTTGTGCAATAATTTGTTCGTATTCAACATCTGCTGTCAAATAATCAATTTGATCAGTTACAACTCCGTCAACAACTTTTCTATATGGAGTTTCGATAAAACCATAATCGTTAATTCTTGCATAAGTTGTAAGTGATGTTATAAGACCAATGTTTGGCCCTTCAGGAGTTTCAATGGGGCACATTCTTCCATAGTGTGAATTATGGACATCACGCACTTCAAATCCAGCTCTATCTCTACTCAACCCACCAGGTCCAAGTGCAGATAACCTTCTTTTGTGTGTTAATTCTGATAGAGGATTGTTTTGGTCCATAAATTGTGAAAGTTGTGAAGAACCGAAAAATTCTTTTATAGCTGCCGTTACAGGTCTTATATTTATAAGCGATTGTGGCGTTGTAGCATCAACATCTTGAACTGTCATTCTTTCACGAATAACTCTTTCCATTCTAGAAATACCTATTCTAAATTGATTTTGTAAAAGTTCTCCAACTGATCTTATTCTTCTATTGCCTAAATGGTCAATATCGTCAACCTCTCCAACATTATTCATTAGTCCAAATTCATAATTAATTCCAGCAATAATATCATCAATTAAAATATGTTTTGGAGAAAGTTCTCTATGTGCCTTTATAAGTTCTTTTTTAAAATTTTCTGTATCTTCAGAATATTCTTCATAAAGTTCATCAAAAAGTGGTCTGTACACTTTTTCTTTAAAACCAAGTTCTTCCATATCAAAATCGAGATCATATGCATCTACAAAAGAAAAATTGTTTCCTATAACAATTGTATTTTCAGTTGCGTTTTCATAATTCTCATCAGTTTTTAAAATAACTTGGTTAACTCCAGCAGCCTCAATTTTTTCAGCCTTTGCTCTTGTAAGAAGCTCGCCCTCTTCTGCTAATATTTCTCCAGTCATAGGGTCAACAATGTCTTCTGCTGGAATATTATTTTCAATTCTAGCACTTATCCCAAGTTTTTTATTAAATTTATATCTTCCAACTTTTGCAAGATCATATCTTCTATCGTCGAAAAACATATTTTCAAAAAGTGACTGTGCAGAATCAATAGTAGGGGGTTCCCCTGGTCTAAGTTTTTTATAAATTTCAAGAAGTGCTTCATTTTTGTTAGTCGTCAAGTCTTTTTCTATTGTCTTTAATAAAGCTTCACTTTCGCCTAGCATGTCAATTATTTCTTGATTCGATTCAACTCCTATTGCTCTTAAAAGTATTGTAATAGGAATTTTTCTAGTTCTATCAATTCTTACATTTATAACACCTTGAGCATCAGTTTCAAATTCTAGCCAAGCACCTCTATTTGGTATAAGAGTCGCCGAATAAATCTTTTTACCTGTCTTATCTCTTTCTTCTTTGTAATAAGCTCCTGGACTTCTGACAAGTTGTGAAACTACTACACGCTCTGCTCCATTTATTACAAATGTACCAGTGGGCGTCATAAGAGGAAGATCTCCCATGAAAACTTCTTGTTCTTTTACTTCGCCAGTTTCAGTATTTATAAGTCTTACTTTTGCCTTTAAGGGAGCACAATAATTTGTATCCCTTTGTTTTGATTCATCTATATCATATTTTATCTCGTCAGATAAATGATAATCGACAAATTCTAAAATTAAATTTCCAGAGTAATCCTCGATTGGTGAGACGTCATCGAAAACTTCTTTCAATCCTTCTTCAATTAACCACTTGTATGAAGAAGTCTGCACGTCAAGAAGATTTGGAAGTGACATTACTTCATCTACACGAGAAAAACTCATTCTTTCACGTTTCCCATATTTTACAGGATGTACCATTAATTTTTCACCCTAGCCTTTCAAATGAATGGATCGAATTAGAGTAAAGTGCACCACTCTAATTATTATTATGCAAATAGGTATTTTATCATTTTTAATAACAATTTTCAAGGTGCATAATAAAAAAATTCCACCAAATGGCAGAATTTTAAAAAATTAAAGTCTAATATATGCATATCCTTCATTTTGAAGTTGTACAATTTTTGTTATAACTAAGTCTTCAACCTTGATGCTAGAAGGAATTAATTCCTTTGTAAGTCTATTTTCTTCCAAAGCTTTCTTTCCAATTGTAATATTTACTTTAGGATTTCCCATTACACCCTCAAAATCAACACCAGAATATCTATTAAAAAGTGATGCTGCCTTTGACATTACAATTATCTCTATTTTTATATCATCAATATTATTTAATAAATCCTTTACATTTGAAATTACGTCATCCCACTTGTCCGCTTCAACTACATGAAAAATTACTTTCATCAATATCACTCCTTTACTACCATTTTACACTATTAAAGAGCAAAATAAAAGGAGCTTTTAATTTACTAAATTACTTTTTTAAAACCTTCTTTAAAATATCACTTAACTCATCTACTTTAAAAATGATTAGACAAATTAAATAAATAATTGCTGCAATTACTATTGAAATCAATAGAGATAAATTCATTCCAAATTTATTTAACAAAATATCATAGAAAAATTTAGAACCATAAGCCATTGCAACAGAAGATAATGTAATTTTTATTATATTTGTAAATAACTTTTTATCAAATACATTTCCAATTAATTTTATTGAAGGAATGTAAAGAGTTATAGCGCCAACAATAAAAGAAATTGAAGTTGCAAGAGCAATCCCTTCTATTCCGATAACTCTTGAAAGCATTATTGAAAGAAAAACATTTATAGCTACAATTAAAACAGAATTTACAACAGGAGTCTTGTTATCACCAAGAGAATAAAAAACTCTTGAAATAATTTCACGTACACCTATACCAATTACACCAAAGGCAAAAAAAGACAGTACAACTGCTGTGACTTTAGCATCTGCAACAGAAAATTCTCCACCAACAAATAACAAATTTACAATTGGAAAAGAATAAACAAAAAGTCCAAAAGCCGCAGGTACAACTAATAAAAGCATATTTGAAAGCCCTTCTGAGAGCGACGATTTTAAATTTAGATAATCTTTCTTAGAGCCAAAACTTGCAAGTTTTGGATATGTTGCAGTAATTATTGAAGTTACAACAATCCCTGTTACAAAACTTTGAAGTTTATAAGCATAATTTAAAATAGAAATTCCTCCAGATGAAACTCCTGAAGCAATAGATCTCGAAACCATAAAATTAATTTCAATAGCCGAAGTTGAAATTAAAATGGGAACAATTGAAACAAACATTGCCTTCATATCTTCATTAAAATCAATTTTTAATCTGTGTCTATATCCAAGTTTTTTAATTGGCATAATAAAAATTGAATACTGAAATACAAATGCCACTAAAATTCCAATTGCAAGATAATTTATCCCTTTTTTATAAGAAATAGCCATTGAAATAATTATTATTACATTCATTAAAATAGAATGTAAAACTGAAACTATAAACTTTTCATGAATTTGCAGATAAGCCTTATAAATCGAACTTACAGCGGTAACAGCAATGGAAAGCATTGCAACTCTAGAAACAAAAATTGCAGTTTCAAGTTTTTCACCAGTGAACCCCTCTGCCATTAGTTTGACAAGAGGTCTTGCAAAAATAATCGATAAAATCGTAATAATCGAAAAAACAATTAAAATAATATTTGAAAGATTTGCAGTAAAAATATCTGCACTCTTTTTATTTTCTCTTTCTTTTATCTTATCATACATTGGGATATAGCCATTGGCTACCGCACCGCTTATTACATTTGTAAAAGTCATAGGAAGTTGAAAAGCGATAAGAAAAATATCAGCTACCATTCCAACGCCAAAAAAATATGCAAGAGCCTTTTCTCTAACAAGACCAAAAACTTTTGAAATTATTGTGATTGCCATTAATATATAGGAAGTCTTCATTTTTTCTCCTTAAAAATCTATTTGATTACCTCAAGTATTATATATTTATTGAATAATTATTACAAGTTTCAAATCTTAAAGAAATTATTACAAGATTTTTACTATTCTTTATAAAATATATTTTTAAGAAAGATTGTAAAATGAAGTTAGCCATATACAATAAAAAAATCAGCCCACTTGGAGCTGAAATTTACTTTTATTTATTAAGTTCAACTAAATTAATGCTTCCCCTTGAAATAATTTTCATCTCGCCAGTTAATTGGTAAATCCAATTTGATATAAAAGGTTCATGTGAAATAAAAATATAGTTTTTATCTTCATCTAAAGTTCTTAAAATGTCATCTATTCTTCCGCCAGCCAAATAATCCTTTACTTCATATTTCAAATCTAAATGTCTTGCTAAAATTTCTGCAGTTTCCTTTGCTCTTTCAAGAGGAGAAGAATAAATTACAAAAGAATTTTTATTTTCCAAATTATTTGTAAAGGCTTTGAACGATTCTTCCAACTTTCTTTTTCCCAAAGTTGTAAGTTTTCTCTTAAAGTCATCTTCTGCATAAATTTCTGCTTCGCCATGTCTTATAAAATATATTTTCATTTTATATTTTTTAAATTGTAAAAAGCATCAAATCCAAGATAATTTGAAAGGTCTTCTAATTCATCTTCAATGCGAAGGAGTTCATTATATTTTGCAACTCTCTCACTTCTTGCTGGCGCTCCAGTTTTTATAAATCCTGCGTTAGTTGCAACTGCAAGATCTGCAATTGTTGAATCTTCACTTTCTCCAGATCTGTGAGAAATTATTGCTGTGTAATTGTGCCTTTTTGCAAGTTCAATTGCATCTAATGTTTCAGTAATTGTTCCAATTTGATTTAATTTAATCAAAATTGAATTTGCAGAATTAGCATCAATTCCTTTTTGAAGTCTTTTAGTATTTGTAACGAAGAAATCATCTCCAACTAATTGAACCTTTTCTCCAAGAAGTTCTGTTAGATTCCTCCAGCCTTCCCAATCATCTTCTGCTAGTCCATCTTCAATCGAATAAATTGGATATTCATTTACGAGTTTTTCATAAAACTTTGAAAGTTCTTTGGAACTAAATTCACGTCCTTCACCTTCAAGAATATATTTCTTCTTGTCTTCATCATAAAATTCTGAAGCTGCTGCATCAATTGCAAGTACAATATCTTTTCCTGGTTCATATCCTGCAACTTTCACTGCTTCAATTATGCAATCAAAAGCTTTTTTATTTGATTCAAGATTTGGTGCAAAACCACCTTCATCGCCAACACCAGTTGAAAGTCCCTTGTCCCTTAAAACTTTTTTAAGTGCATGATAAACTTCTGAACCCATTCTAAGTGCTTCTTTAAAAGATTCTGCTCCTATTGGCATAATCATAAATTCTTGAATGTCCACATTGTTGTCAGCGTGCTCTCCACCATTTATTATATTCATCATTGGAATTGGCATTGTCTTTGCATTTACTCCGCCAAGATATTGATATAGCGGAAGACCCGCTTCATTTGCTGCTGCCCTTGCAACTGCTACTGAAACTCCCAAAATTGCATTGGCACCAAGTTCACCTTTGTTTTCTGTTCCATCAAGTTCTATTAACATTTTGTCAATTCCAAGTTGATCAAAAACATCAAAATAGATTAATTCTTCTGCAATTTTTCCATTTACATTTTGGATAGCCTTTTCTACACCTTTGCCATTATATCTATCTTCACCATCACGTAGTTCTACGGCTTCGTGAACACCTGTTGATGCCCCACTTGGCACGATTGCTGATCCAAATCCACCATTTACTGTTGCAACCTCAACTTCAACAGTTGGATTCCCCCTTGAATCAAGAACTTCTCTTGCATAAACATAATCAATTAAACTCATAATTCCTCCTAAAATAAACTTTCTCCAGTCATAAGTTCTGGCTTTTCTATATCTAAAATTTTTAAAATTGTAGGCGATAAATCGCAAAGTGCTCCGCAACTTCTAAGTTTTACATCCTTATTAAATACAAAAACTGGAACGGGATTTGTGCTATGACTTGTCACAATATTCCCCCTTTCGTCAATCATGTATTCACAATTTCCATGATCAGCAGTAATTATTGCCACGCCATCCTTTTCTTTTAAAACTTTTAGAATTCTACCTAAATCTCTATCAACTGTTTCAACTGCTCTTATAGCAGCTTTTAAATCTCCTGTATGTCCAACCATATCTGGATTTGCAAAATTTAAAATTATTACACCATATTTATCTTCATTTAATTTTTCTATTACAGCGTCAGTCACCTCATCTGCACTCATCTCTGGTTTTAAGTCATAAGTTGCAACCTTTGGTGATGGAATTAGGATTCTATCTTCCAACTCAAATGGCTTTTCACGTCCACCATTAAAGAAAAATGTAACATGAGCATACTTTTCAGTTTCTGCAATTCTAAGTTGGTTTATTTTATTTTTTTCTAAAACTTCTCCCAAAGTGTCCCTTGGAATTTCATCCTTAAAAGCGACAAACTTATTTTTTATATTTTTGTCATACTCCGTCATTGTAACAAGGGTTATATTTATTTTCTTCCTTTCAAACCCTCTAAAGTCGTCATCAACTAATGCCCTTGTAATTTGTCTAACTCTATCTGGTCTAAAGTTAAAAATTATAACAGAATCATTTTCTTCAATTTCAGAATTTTTTACAAATTTTGCAGGTTCTAAAAATTCATCAGTAATTTCTCTGTCGTAGGAATCTTTTATATAATCTAAAATATCTTCTTTTATAAAATCAATATCAGTTGTCAAATTATCATAATATTTTTTCGTTCTTTCCCATCTGTTGTCACGATCCATTGCATAATATCTTCCAGAAATAGTGGCAATTTCTCCATTGCCAACTTTTTTTAATTCCTCTTGAAATTCTCCAATATCATCAATTGCAGCATAAGGCGAAACATCACGTCCATCAGTGATTGCATGGATGTAAGTTTTTTCAACGCCTTCTTCTGCCATTAACTTGACAAGTGCCTTTAGATGATCAAAATGTGAGTGAACTCCACCTTTTGAAAGAAGTCCTACTAAATGCATTTTGGAATTATTTATTTTCGCATTTTCTATGGCTTTTATAAATTCAGGATTTTGGAAAAAATCGCCAGATTTTATTGACTCTGTAATCTTAGTCAAATTTTGATAAATTACTCTTCCTGCACCAATATTTAAGTGACCTACTTCAGAATTTCCCATTTGCCCATGAGGAAGTCCAACATATTCTTCACTTGCAAAAATTTCTGTATAAGGTGAGTTTTTATAAAGTCTATCGATTGTGGGAGTATTTGCTAGCTTCGCTGCATTTCCCACTTCACTTTTATTTATCCCAAAACCATCTAAGATTATTAACATTGTAGGTTTCATAAACTTTCACCACATTTAATTATTTCTATAAAATCATCTGCATTAAGACTTGCCCCACCCACTAGAACTCCGTCAATATTTTCCATGGATAGAATTTCTTTTGCATTAGATGGTTTTACTGATCCTCCGTATAAAATTCTAATTTTTTTAGAAATTTCTCCATAATTTTTATCAATTATTTTTCTAATTTCACTGCACATTTTTTCTGCATCTTCTTGTGAACAAGTCTTTCCAGTTCCAATTGCCCAAATAGGTTCATAGGCAATAGTTATATTTCCTAAATTTTCTATTCCCTTTAAAGAATTTAAAAGTTCTTCCTTTACAAAACTTAATTCCTCATTTTTTTCCTTTACTTCTAAAGGTTCACCGACACAAAGAATTACAGAAAGTTCATCTCCTAATGCTTTTTTTACTTTTGAACTTATAATATTATCATCTTCAGAAAAAATTCCTCTTCTCTCAGAATGGCCAATAATCACATCTTTTATTTGAATATCCTTTAGCATATTTGTAGAAACTTCTCCTGTATATGCACCATTATCAAACTCAGAAATATTTTGTGCAGCAACTTTTATTTCACTTTTTACATTTTTTCTAAGACTTTCAAGAGTTACAAAACTCGGTGCAATTAGCACGTCAACATTTCTAAACTCCAAATTATTCATTTTTTTTGCAAATTCAAGTGCTTCACTAGAAGTTTTATTCATTTTCCAGTTTCCGCAAATATATTTTTTTCTCATGCTTCTTCAACCGCCTCAATTCCAGGAAGTTTTTTACCTTCGAGCATCTCAAGACTTGCACCGCCACCAGTTGAAATGTGTGTTAATTTATCAGCAACTTCTGCTTTTTCAACTGCTGAAACAGAATCTCCCCCTCCAACAATTACAGTTGCGTCAAGTTCTGCCAAAATTTTTGCAAGCTCAATTGTTCCACTAGAAAATTCTTCAATTTCAAAAACTCCACAAGGTCCATTTAATACAACTGTATTTGCACCTTTAAGTGCAGATTCAATATTTTTTAAACTTTCACTGCCAAGATCAAGAATCATATCATCTTCATCCACATCTTCCACATATTTATGCGTGCCCTTTGCATCTTCAGAAACTTCAGGCGCAACAATTACATCTATTGGCAAAATTAAATCAACATGATTTTCTATTGCCTTAGCCATGATTCTCCTTGCAAGATCTAACTTGTCATCTTCTACAAGAGATTTTCCAACTTCAAAACCCTTAGACTTTAAGAAAGTATTTGCCATCGCACCAACAATAACAAGTTTATCGACTTTTTCAAGCAAATTTTCAATTACGCCAATCTTATCAGAAACCTTTGATCCCCCAAGAATTGCAGCAAAAGGTTTCTCAGGATTTTTTAGTGCATCTTCAAAATATTTAATTTCTTTTTCAACTAAAAGACCTACACAAGATGGCAAAAATTCTGTAATTCCAACATTTGATGCATGTGCTCTATGTGCAGTCCCAAAGGCATCATTTACAAAAATATCTCCAAGAGATGCAAGTTTTTTTGCAAATTCAGCATCATTTTTTTCTTCGCCCTTTACGAATCTAAGGTTTTCAAGAAGAGCAATATCACCTTTTTTTAAATTTGAAACTTCTTTTACAACTTCTTCATCAACAACTTCCCTTGACGAAATAAATTTAACATCTCTTTTTAATAATTCAGATGCTCTTTTCGCAACAGGTTCAAGAGAAAGTTCTTCTTTGTACTCTCCCTTAGGTCTTCCAAGATGACTCATAAGAATAACTTTGGCACCATTTTCCAATAAATAATCAATAGTTGGGATAGCCTTTATAATTCTATCATCACCAGTAACTTTTCCATCTTTAAGAGGAACATTAAAATCCACTCTCACAACTGCAACTTTATCATTAAAATCAAAATCTCTAATAGTTTTTTTCACATTACACCTCTTAATTTCGAATTTTATTAGCCTTAATATTTAAATTATACCATAAATTAAATTATAGAGAGTTGAAGTTTATATAATATGAATATACTTTTATTTTTGATAACTAAAATTTATTATTTTCTTAAAATTAAAAAAGACTACCAATAAGCTAAGGTAGTCCTTTTAAAAATTTTATCAATTTTTATTCTTTAAAGAGAATTTTTTATTTTTTCTGCTCTTTCAATAAGCTTATCTTTTCCTAAAAGATAAAGAATATTTTGCATTTCTGGACCATGAACATTTCCTGAAATTGCTGCTCTAGTTGGCATATAAAGTTTTTTGCCCTTAATTCCAGAGTCTTTTTGAACTTCTTTCATTAATCCCTTTGCTGTTTCCATGTCAATTTCATCATGAGATTTTACAATTTTTATAAAAGAATCCAAAAGTTCTTTCACGTGTTCTTGTGCCAATTCTTCTTTTGCAGCTTCCTCTGTTATTTCAATATCTCCAAATAAGAATGAAATGTGTTCTGGAATATCTTCTAATTTGTCAACTGCTTCTCTAACTGTGTCAATCAAAACTTTGTACCATTCAAAGTTTTCTCTTATTTCTTCTTCTGTCAAAAGTCCTGATTTTGTTACAAAAGGTATGGAAAGTTCAGATAATTTATCTAAATCATAGGATTTAATGTAGTGAGCATTTACCCAGTTTAGTTTATCTGTGTCAAAAATTCCACCACTCTTTCCAACTCTTTCAAAGCTAAACTTTTCCACCATTTCATCAAGACTCATAATTTCTTCTCCATCTTCTGGTGACCAACCTACAAGAGCAAGATAATTTATAAGACCTTCTGGAAGATATCCTCTTTTTCTAAAATCTTCGACAGAAACGTCCCCTTGTCTTTTTGAAAGTTTTTTTCTATCTTTATTTAAAACCGTTGGAAGATGAACAAATTCTGGTGCTTCCCAACCAAAACATTCATACATAAAAACGTGTTTTGGAGTAGAAGGAAGCCATTCCTCTCCTCTTACAATGTGAGTGATTCCCATTAAGTGATCATCTACAATTACTGCCAAGTGATATGTTGGAAAACCATCTGACTTCATCAAAACTTGATCATCAATTTCATCTGTGTTTATTGTAACTTTTCCACGAACTGCATCGTGAAAAGTTATGTCTTTGTTTTTTGGAAGCTTTAATCTTATAACATAATCTTCACCGGCAGCAACTCTTTTCTTTGCTTCTTCAAGAGGAATTCCACGACAAAGACCATCATACTTAGGAACTTTTCCCTTAATTCTTTGTTCTTCTCTTAAATTATCTAGTCTTTCTTTGGAACAAAAACAATAATAAGCATATCCCTTTTCGATCAATCCATCTACATATTTTTTATAAATATCAAGTCTATTTGATTGAATATAAGGACCGCAATCTCCAACTTCTGTTATCTCTCCGTCTTTAACAACTACACCTTCGTCATGAGTTACTCCAGACCATTCAAGAGATTCAATTAAGTTTTCTATGGCACCTTCAACATATCTAGTTCTATCTGTATCTTCTATTCTTAAGACAAATTTGCCATCATTTTTCTTTGCAAACAAATAATTATAAAGAGCTGTTCTAAGTCCTCCAATGTGAAGGTATCCAGTTGGTGATGGTGCAAATCTTACTTTAATATCTGACATTTATATTTCATCCTTTCTACTTTGCCGTAATTTCTATAATTTGATAGTAAGCCCAGTGATCTCTTTTTAAATCATCAAATGGGTTCTTTGAATATTTATCTAAGAAAGATTTATTTATCTTTCTATCCAAAACTTTATTAAAAATAGTTGCAGCTTCTGCTCTTGTTATTTTATCATTAGGTTTAAATTCATCTTTAGACTTTCCAACCATTATACCATGACTTGACAAAGTGTTAATAGCATCTTTTGCCCAATAATTTTCCTTTACATCTTTAAAATCAATTGGATTATTGCCTTCTTCTAATTTTAAATAATTTGCCATCATACTTGCAAATTGAGCTCTAGTCATCGCTTCATTTGGTTTAAAAGTACCATCCTCATAACCAGATATAAGGCCCTCTTTTTCTATAAAAACTAAATCGTCATAGTACCAAGCATCTTCTCTTACATCTTTAAAAGAAGAAAAATCATTGGCATTTGACTTTTCATCAATCACTCTTTTTAAAACAGATGCAGCCTCTGCTCTTGTTATTTTTTCATTGGGATAAAATTTATTTTCTGATACACCAGCCATATAAGGTTTTCGTACGACTTCAACTGATTTTACAAGTTCTTCCAAAGACTTCTCTATTTCATCAGAAGAAACTTCACTTTTTACAACAACATATTCAGCAGATGCGATTGCAGCACGAATTCGCTTTTCATTTTGATCTCCTGCCTTTGCAGTTGAAAGATTTTTTGCGAAATCCACATAATCATTTAACTTATCGAGAGTTTTTACTGTGCTGTAAAGTTCCTTCTCATCATTATTTTCATTTACAAGTTCTTCTGACTTCTTTGACTCAACGCTTGGTTTTACAATATAATCAAGACTTGCCTTTTTGTCATCAGTTTCAGATGCAATCCTAATGTAAGATCCCTCTTTTAAATTTAAATTATCTACTTTAAAATTCCCATTAGCATCAGAAACCACATTGGCAACAACTTTTTTATCTAATGCAACTCTAACTTTTGCATTTTTCTCAGTCTTTCCTACAATTTCGCTTGAACCATCATAGACATCTGTAATAGAAAGAGCTCCATTTTGAGTCTTAGTAGAAGATTCTAAATTTTTTTGGTCACTTTTAGTTTCTCCAGCCTTGTCAACATAACTTAACACAAAGGAATTTTTTAAATTAGAACTAGCTCCAACATCACTTTTTACTTTCGTTTCAATTTCAAGATTTAAGTTGTCCCCTTCTATAACTGAAAGATCATTTGCATTAATTGTAACAATATTTTGTTCTTTTCCCTTTATAGAAGTAGTCCTTATATCTAATTTCCCCTGAGATTCCTTTCCATTTAAAAGCTTAGTGTTTTTAACCTCAATTGATTTATCTAAAAGAAGAGTAACAGAAAAAGAAGAATATTTACTTTTATAATCCTTTGGAAGATTTATAATTAAATTATACTTAAGTGTATCGCCATTTTTTGCCTCAGAAACAGCAGGCTGCTCTAATACAACTTGAATATCCTCCGCAGCAAAAACATTTACAAAAAGTGTAAAAGCCATAACTATGTATAAAAATATTTTTTTCATAAAAAAGCCCCCTTAATATATTAATTATACTAAAGGGGCTTTGACAATTCAATAAATGAGTATTTTTAAATTCTATCTCCATTAGTTTCTTTTGAATTTATGAAATAAAACATAAATATTGAAACTAATGCCGAATTCAAAAATGCCATTGGCAAGGTGTAAATATTAAGACTATAAATATATCTTTTTAAAAAGGTAAAATTGGTCTTAAATATCTTAGTGTAAAAATAATTGCCAATATATACATTACAGGGCTAACTTCCTTTGCTCGTCCTGTTGTTACTTTTAAAATCACATAGGAAATCATCCCAACAGAAATACCTTCTGCAATTGAATAAGCAAAGGGCATTGTTGCCATTGTTAAAAATGCTGGAACAGATTCTGTATAATCATCTAATTTTATTTGATTTATTGGACTGATCATAAAAAGTCCTACCATTACAAGTGCTGCCGATGTCGCTTGTGCTGGCACAATTGAAAATATCGGGAATAAAAATAGTGAAAGTAAAAAGAAAAAGGCACATGATATTGATGTAAGTCCAGTTCTTCCTCCATCTGCAACTCCTGATGCTGACTCAACAAAAGTTGTAACTGTACTTGTTCCAAGAAGTGCTCCCACAACTGTTCCCACTGCATCTGACAAAAGAGCACGACCAACACCTGGTAAATTTCCATCCTTATCAATTAAATCTGCTTTAGTTGCAACACCAGTTAAAGTTCCTACTGTGTCAAATAAATCTACAAATAAAAATGTAAACATTACAGAAAACATATCAAATGTAAATAAATCTCCCCAGTGAAGTTTGAAAGCAACAGGTTTAAGTGATGGTGGAAGTGAAAAAATCATTCCATCTGGTAGACGTGTAACCCCTAAAATAAGTGCAAGTATTGTGCCAGTTACAATTCCGTATAAAAGTGCTCCTTTAACATTTTTTGCAGTTAAAAGTGCCATTACCATAAGTGACACTATAAATACAAAGGATGGCCTTGATGCAATTTCTCCAAGAGCTACTAAAGTCGCATCATTGTCAACTATAATACCAGCTGAAGTAAGCCCTACTAAAGTTATAAATAGTCCAATACCCACTGACACTGCATTTTTAAGTGACATTGGTATTGATGTAAATATTACCTCACGAACATTAAAAAAGCTCATCACTATAAAGATTATACCTTCCAAAAATACCGCTGTTAGTGCATAAGACCAATCGTGACCCATGGAGAGTACAACTGTGTAAGTGAAAAAGGCATTTAGCCCCATCCCTGCTGAAAGTGCAAAAGGCAAGTTCGCAAATAATCCCATAAAAATCATTGCAATGATTGATGAAATAATAGTCGCAGTGAAAACTCCACCCTTGTCCATTCCAGTTTCAGATAACATATTTGGATTTACAACTAGAATATATGACATTGTCATAAAAGTTGTAAGTCCTGCAAAAAATTCTGTTTTGGCATTTGTCTTTCTCTCATTAAGAGAAAAAGTCTTTTCTAAAAAACTTGAATTTGTTTCCATTTTTCCTCCTCATATAATATAAATTCAGTTTTTATTTTATCACATATATAAAAATTTGACATAAGGACTTATAATTTTAAACTATTTTATAAAGACAATTTAAAATAAAAAGACTCTTGAAAAATCAAAAGTCCTTTAAGTCTATGAATATTTAAAAATCTTTTCTCTCGGCTAAAATTCTTGAAATGATATAAATTATTAAGATGAAAATAATTAAAGATGAAAATAAAACTAAGCTGCTTCTTCCTTCAATTACTTCAATAAAAAATCTTGATGGATTCTTTCCAATTGAGCCTAACAATGGAAGAAATGCTGGCAAGCTTGTGAAAGTTGTCCCAACGCCACTATTTTGACCAAAGTAAAGATAAATTGGAATATTTATAAGATAATAAGCCATTATAAAAAGCACAAAGAAAAATCCAACCTTAAATTCTTTGCCTTTCATTTCAACATTTTGCAAAACATATGCAATTAAAAAAGCATCTATTATAAAAATCATTAAAACTTTTAGAAACTTTTCATTTATTATGTCCCTTCGTGATGTGCCAAGACTTAAAAAATATGGCTTGCTCTTGTCCACTACCATTCCTTCGCTAGATATTATATATAGCACATAGTGAACTAGGAGGGCTGACATAAATAATATGGCAAAAGCTTTATCTGCAAATAAACTAAACTCCTGTGAAAAAAGTCCAAGACTCTTTAAGGCAAAAACTATCCCTATAAATATGAAATAGGAAATAATAAATTTTTTTCTAATTTTAAAATTATTTAATAAAAGTATTTTCATATTATGTGCCCCTCCCTCAGATATTTTGTAGAGTATTTGTAGTCCAAATAAAAAGATCCACAGATAATTATTATTGATCCTATTATTAAGAAAAGTTTGTAGTTCACCAAACTTTCATAATAGGCTGCATAAGTCATGGCAAAAAATATTCCTAATCCTATAAACAAAAGGGCGTAAATGAAAACCACAATTCCCCTTGCATACTTTGTCTTTAAAATATGGCTAAAGCTGAGGCTTAAAAAATCTATGGCTATAAATACATTTACATACATATTTATGAAAAGTTCCTTGTCCTCTCCATTGCTAAAAATTAGTCCAATTAAAAATATAATTGATGTAATGAGAAACGTTATTAGATTTTTTATAATTTTAGCAAGAGAATAATCCTCTATCGAAACTGGCATAGTCATAAACTTTTCAAAATCCTTAAAATTATCTCCGAATACAACTTGCGCCCTAATAGTAAATACCAAAGTAAATGCCCATTGAACAAAAAACTTATTAGAAATTTCTCTTGTAATCACCACACTCAAGGCAAGAATTACTCCAATAAAAATTGCAAAGGGAAGTGCCATCTTCTTTACAAGCTTAAAGTCGTTTAATAAAACTGCCTTCATTTTGCACCTCTTGATAAAAATATCATTATATCCTCTACATTAACTCTATCTACAATTTCATTTGGATAAAATTCTTTAAATACGTCAACATTTTTTATAAGTGCCTCTGTGGAATACTTATTTTTTCTTGTTCTTAAAATAAAGTCGCCGTAATCTTCTAAATTTTCTTCAGTCGTTTTTAATATTCCATAATTTTCTATTAAAGTATCCTTTTCATCGTAGAAAATTATTTCTCCATCACGAATGTAAATAATGTAATCCGCAATTTTTTCTATGTCAGACAAAATATGTGAAGAAAATAAAATTGTCCTATCGTCATTTCTTATATAGTCAAATAAAAATTCTATTATTTCATCGCGAATCACTGGATCAAGACCAGATGTTGGCTCGTCTAGAATTAAAAGGTCTGGCTTATGGCAAATTGCAGAAATTATTTTTAATTTCATTAGATTTCCTGTGGAAAGTTCCTTTAACTTTTTATTTTTTGGCATTTTAAATCTATTTACACAGTCATAAAACATTTTTTCATCAAAATTTTTATAAGCAACCTTTAAAATATCAACAACATCTTTTACTTTGAAATTATCGCTGAAAAAAGAGTTAGAAAGAACTGCACCAATTTCTTCAAAACTTTCTTTGTGTACTTTTTCTCCAAAAATTTTTATTTCACCATCGTATTTATACAAATCTAAAATACATTTTAAAAATGTAGTTTTTCCTGCACCATTTTCACCAATTAGACCAATAACTGCACCCTTAGGAATTTCTAAATTTTCTATATTAAGTTCAAAATCCTTAAATTCTTTATTTAAATTTTTTATTTCTATACTATTCATAGTTCACCCACTTCATCTAATGTTTTTAAAATCTCTTGCAATTCATCTAATTTGATTCCTGCCATTTTTGCAACTGTCATAGCATCATAAAAATGTCTTTCGATTTCTGTAATTGCATTCTCTCTCACCATTTCTCCATTTAATCTTTTTACGAAAGAACCTTTCCCAGTCATAGAATAAATGTAGCCCTCTTGCTCCAAGTCATTATAAGCTCGCTTTGTCGTTATAACAGAAACTTTTAAATCACTGGCAAGAGTTCTCATTCCGGGAAGAGATTCATCTTCCTTTAAATCTCCAGAAATAATTTGAGCTTTGATTTGATTTTTTATCTGCTCATAAATTGGAACACCACTGTCATTTGAAATAATAATTTTCATTCACAACACCTCAAGTGTATATACTTTATATTTACACTATAATCCCATGAAATAAAATTGTCAAGAGTTTTATAAAATTTTTGCAACAAAAAAAGACTAAATTTAATTAGCCTTCTCTCATCTTTTCATATACAGATTTTTCCCAAAGATTTTCATCCCGAATGTATTTTGAAAATATAAAAACTCCAAAAAATATAATTGAACTTACTATTGAAAACAAGGTTCCTTTTAAATCATAATGTTGTCCAGAAAATATGTCTTTAGGAAAGTCTGAGACAAATAATAAGGCAAGATTGTTGTTTAAGTAGTGAATCATAACAGGTGCCCAAATTGACTTTGTCCTATTGTAAGTATAAGTTAAAAATATTCCCAAAAATGTGCAAAATACAAGTTGTACAAGTATTGAATAAACTTGCGATGTCAATAGTCCATCTGAGTAATAAAATAAATTAAGAGGCAAGTGCCATATTCCCCAAATAAAACCTGTGAGTAAAACAGATTTTTTAATGCCATAAATTTCTTTTAATCTTGGTGCTAAATATGCCCTCCAACCGTATTCTTCTCCTATAAATGGCATAATATTAAAAAAAGAGAAAATAATAATAGAAATAAAAACTTTTAAATTATTAAGATTAAAGATTTTTATAAATTCCATTGCTTCTCCTTCTAATATGCATCCAATAAATAATCTAAAAAAATATATAAATATAAAAATTAAACACATGAGAAATGTCATCTTTTTATTTGGATTATCTAGAGATACTTTCTTTTTAAGATCTTCATCCATGATGAAAATAGCTATTATCATTGCAATAGCTGATATTAAAATTATAGTGCCTGAAAAGCTATCAAAATTTGGATAAAAAATATTTATTATAGCAAATACAAATATACAAATACTTGTAAATATATGAATTTTAAAAGGAAAAATCTTTAAAATACTTTTATCTTCTTTATATAACAAGGCTATTACAGCTAGAAATGGCATAAACATTTGAAATAATGGATAAATATTTGTGCTTATATTGTGCAGTTTGCAGTAATAAATTGCAAATCCCATTATATAGGGAATTATAAATGTCACACACATAAAAAATTTTTAAATCTTTTTTCATAAATCCTCCTTAATATTTTAAAGTACTGTATTAAATATATATAAGATATTAAATAAAGTCAATTACTTCTTTTTAAAACTTTTTTGTGATAATATATTATATGGATGGTGATATTAATTGAAAGTACATAAAAAAGTAGATATATTTTTAGAAAAAAATATTAAAAAATTTTATACTAATATAGACATAGATGGAGGAACTTTTTTAGTGGTAAAAAACCTTGCTAAGATGTGTATTTTTTCTATAATTTTTGCTATAACTTTTTTTATTTTATCTAGTTTTAAAAATTCAAATTATTTTTTAAGAATGAATATTATTAGCACGTCTAAAGCTTTTTTAACTTTAGCTATATTTTCACTTGTTATTAATTTTTGTATATTTATTTTTCAAAAAGTTAAACAATAAAAATACCGGCAGAGAATTTCTCTGTCGGATTTTAACATGAATTTTATTTATTTTTTCTAAATCTTATTTTCTTTTGTATTTCTCCAGCTAAAAGTGGTATTACTGCTGACCCTATTACAACTCCAATTTCTTTTAGTCCTAAATCCATTAATTCAAAGGCATCATTTAATACTGGCACATAGATTACTACAAGCATTAGTATAAATGAAAATGCTGTTGCCATTACTAATTTTTTGTTTGTGAAAACTCCAATTTCAAAAACTGTCTTGTCAACTGATCTTGATGTATAGGCTCTTAAAAGTTCACAGATTATTAATGATGAAAACGCCATTGTTCTAGCATGGGCAATTCCTTCACCTATTCCGTACCATTTAAGACCAACTAAATATGCGATAAGTGTTGCTACAGTTATTGCAATGGATTGTATTGCAACTGTAATTTTTATTTCTTTATCAAGTATTGGCTCATTTGGGTCACGAGGCTTTTCATTCATTATGTCTGATTCTCCTCTTTCAACTCCAAGTGCAAGTGCTGGGAATGAATCTGTCACTAGGTTAAGCCACAATAATTGAATCGGAACAAGTGGAACTGGCAAATTCATTAAAATAGAAATTAAAACTATAAAGACTTCGCCCAAGTTACATGAAAGAAGATATGAAACGAATTTTTTAATATTTGAATAAATAATTCTACCTTCTTCAACTGCATTTACAATTGTGGCAAAATTATCATCTGTCAAAATTACTTCAGCAGTATTTTTAGCAACGTCTGTACCTGTTATTCCCATGGCAATACCAATATCTGCCCTCTTTATTGCAGGTGCGTCATTAACTCCGTCACCTGTCATCGCTGCGATATGTCCATTTTGTTTTAGTGCAGTTACAATTTGAACTTTATTTTCAGGAGAAACTCTTGTGAAGACAGATTTTTCTTTTACAATTTCTCTAAGTTCTTCTTCGCTCATTTCATTTAATTCTCTTCCCATTATTGCTTCATCATCTGATGTTGCAATACCGAGATCTTTTGCAATTGCAAGTCCTGTTTCAAGATAGTCACCTGTAATCATTATAGGCTTTATCCCTGCTGTTTTACATTCTTCTATTGCAGATCTAACTTCTGGTCTTGCTGGGTCAATCATACCAGTAAGTCCTACAAAAATCATATCCTTTTCAATATTTTCAGAACTTATTTCTTTTGGAATATCTCTATGTTTTTTATAAGCATAGCCCAAACATCTAAGTGCAGATCTTGCAAACTCATTATTTTTATCTAAAACTTCTTTTTTGAGTCTATCATCTAATGGAACTTCTTTTCCATCAATTAAAATTTTGTCACATCTATTTAATACAATATCTGGTGCACCCTTTGTGAAAGATGCAATATCGTCAAAATAATTATTGTGAAAAGTTGTCATCATCTTTCTTTCAGAATCAAAAGGAATTTCCTCTATCCTTTCAAAATTTTCATAAAGATTTTTTGTAGAATGACCTGCCTTTTCTGCAAAAGTTAGAAGTGCTCCCTCTGTTGGATCTCCTGTGATTGATGCTTCGCTTCCCTTAACTTTCAATTTTGAATCATTAGTTAGTGCTGCGATTGATGATAAAAGTTTCAAGTTTTCATCTTCATCTACATGAGTTTTTTTGTCATCTTTTATGACTTCTCCCTTTGGTAAATAACCTGTTCCTGAAACTTCATATACATTTCCATCAGTAAATACTTTTGTAACTGTCATTTCATTTTGTGTAAGTGTACCAGTCTTATCTGAACAAATTACTGTTGTAGTTCCAAGAGTTTCCACTGCTAAAAGTTTTTTTACTATGGCATTTTTTTCTGCCATTTTTCCCATTCCAATTGAAAGTACAATTGTAACAATAGCTGGAAGCCCTTCTGGTACTGCTGCAACTGCAAGAGATATCGCAGTCATAAACATATCGAGAGGATCGTGTTTATAAATTAGTCCTACAACCATTACAATAGCACAAATAACTATTACTAAAATTCCAAGTGTTTTTGAAAGTTTTGCAAGTTTTTTTTGTAAAGGAGTTTGCTCATCGGAAACTGTAGCAATTGATGTCGCAATTTTACCAATTTCTGTATTGTGCCCAGTTTCTACAACAACTCCCTCTCCTCGTCCATAGGTCACAATAGTCGAAGAGTATGCTAGATTTTCTCTATCACCAATTTCCATTTTGCCATCATAAACTTTATCATAAAATTTTTCAACAGAAACAGATTCTCCAGTAAGAGATGATTCATCAATTTTTAAATTTGATGATTCAATAAGTCTTAAATCTGCTGGGACAATATCTCCCGTTTCTAAAACAATAATATCCCCTGGCACAATTGTGTTAGAATCAACTTCCATGTGCTCGCCATCTCTTATTACCTTTGCCTTTGGTGAAGACATTTTTTGAAGAGCTGCTATGGCTTCTTCTGCCTTTCCCTCTTGGCGAATTGAAAGTATTGCATTTACAATTACAATTGCGATAATAATTCCTGCATCAAGTGCTTCTCCAATAAAAATAGATATAATTGATGCTGCAATTAAAATTATTATCATCGGATCTAAAAATTGTTCCTTTAACTTTTCTCCAAAAGATTTTTTCTTTTCTTCTTCTAAAGCATTCTCTCCATATTCTTGAAGTCTTTTTTTTGCATCATCTTCTGTCAGTCCACTCTCCTTAGTTGTTGAAAGGTTTTTTAACGTTTCTTCAGGCGACTGATTGTACCAATTTTTCTCCATAATTCCCCCTATTCTAAAATTTAAAAAAAGACCGCATATATATATATAATATACATCGGTCTCACATACTTAATAATAAGCTTTCCAGCCGGGCAATGCCGTAATGACGACTGAAAATTTAAAAGTTACTCCCCAAAGTGAATAAATTATATCAAATTATTCTAATAAAAACAATTTTTTTCTAAAATAATTTATAAAAATATTACTCAAAAATTTTAATCCAAATTATTTTTTTGGAACAATTTTTTCCATTCCACCCATGTACATTTGAAGTGGCTTAGGAATTTTAACACTGCCATCCTCTTGAAGAAGATTTTCTAAAAATGCAATTAACATTCTTGGCGGTGCAACAACTGTGTTGTTAAGTGTATGTGCAAGGTAAGTTCCATCTTTGCCACGAAGTTTAATATTAAGCCTTCTTGCTTGTGCATCTCCAAGGTTTGAACAAGATCCAACTTCAAAATATTTATTTTGTCTTGGAGAGAATGCCTCAACATCAAGAGATTTTACTTTTAAATCTGCCAAATCACCTGAACAACATTCCAAAGTTCTCACAGGAATTTCAAGTGAACGGAAAAAGTCAACTGTGTTTTGCCACAATTTTACAAACCAATCCTTTGAATCTTCTGGTTTACAAATTACAACCATCTCTTGCTTTTCAAATTGGTGAATTCTATAAACTCCTCTTTCTTCGATTCCATGTGCTCCAACTTCTTTTCTAAAACATGGAGAGTAAGAAGTCATTGCAAGGGGCATATTTTCTTCTGGGGTAATTGTGTTTATATATTTACCAATCATTGAATGCTCTGAAGTCCCAATTAAATAAAGATCTTCACCTTCAATCTTATACATCATATTTTCCATTTCAGCAAAACTCATTACACCAGTAACAACATCTGAACGAATCATAAATGGTGGGATGTGATATTCAAAACCACGATCAATCATAAAATCTCTTGCATAAGATAAAATTGCAGAGTGAAGTCTTGCAATATCACCCTTTAAATAATAAAAACCTGAACCAGAAGTATTTCTAGCAGAATCTAAATCAATTCCGTCAAAAGTTTCCATAATATCAACATGATAAGGAATTTCATAATCAGGGATAACTGGTTCTCCAAACTTTTCAATTTCCACATTTTCACTGTCATCTTTTCCTATCGGTACACTTTTATCAATCATTTGTGGAATTACTTGCATTCTCTTTTTAAGCTCTTCAGCAAGATTTCTTTCAGATTCTTCTAATCCTGTTATTTCTTCATTTATTTCAGCAACTCTTTTTTTAGCATCCTCCGCTTTATCTTTTTCACCCTTTTGCATAAAACTTCCAATTTCCTTTGACGTTTTATTTTTTTCTGCACGAAGATTATCTCCCTTAGTTTTTGCATCTCTAAGTTCTTCATCTATCTTTATAACTTCATCAACAAGTGGAAGCTTATCTTCTTGAAATTTTTTTTTAATATTTTCTCTTACAGCTTCTGGGTTTTCTCTTACAAATTTAATATCTAACATATATCCTCCCTTAAATTAAAAAAAGTCCCTCAATCCCTAAAGGGACGAGAAACCCGCGTTGCCACCCTAATTAACCTAATGGTTCACTTAAAATTAAATAGACTATGAGGTGGATTCGTTTTAAAAATTTTACAGATTTACACCAAACATCTGCTCTCTAAAAAACTTTTTAAAATTACTATTCTCAGTTATTGTCTTTTGTAGTTTTTTTCATTATATCATAAGGAAAAATTTTTTCAAATACTTTTAAATTTTATTTCTTTTTCAAATACTTTATAAGTGCAAGTATAGCTAGTATTACAAGTATAAAAATTGCAATTTCAAAAATTATATAAAAAACTGATGCCATCATCATTTTGCTTGAAATTTCCATAAAACACTTCCCCTCGTTATTTTTTCAAATACTTTATAAGTGCTAGTATTGCCAAAATTATAAGTACAAAGATCGCTACATAAAGAACAATCCCAAAAATTGCCATTCCATTTGCAATTGCCATAAAATACACCTTCCTCTATCAAATTGTACCACATAAACAAATCATATCAAAATATTTCATTATATATATAAATTTTTGTTATAATACACTAGAGGTGATGAAATGAGAGAGTTTTTACTTTCCCAAGGCATTTCAACAGAACTACTAAATGATGTAGATGAATTTATAGAAACACATGACTTAAATAAAAATTTTGAATATAGAATTCCAAAAATAAAATATAAATACTACGGCAAAAAAACTTGGGAGAAGGCAATTGTAGCAATTTTATCTGGAGAAAATATACTTCTATCTGGTCCAAAAGCAACTGGAAAAAATGTACTTGCAGAAAATTTAGCATACCTTTTTAAAAGACCCCTTTGGACAATTTCCCTTAATATCTCCTCTGATCCAGCAAATTTAATTGGATCAGATACTTTCAAAAATAACGAAGTTACTTTAAAAAAAGGACCAGTCTATGAAGCAGCAGAGCAAGGTGGCTTTGCAGTTTTTGACGAAATAAACATGGCAAAAAATGAAGCCCTTTCTGTTGTGCACTCAACTCTCGATTATAGAAGAGTCTTGGATATTTCAGGATATGATAGATTAAATCTTCACGATGCGACAAGATTTATTGCGACAATGAACTACGGATACATTGGCACTCGAGATTTAAACGAAGCACTTGTTTCAAGATTTTTAGTAATTGATATGCCAACTATTTCTGAAAATGACTTGGCAAAATTATTTAAAGAAAATACAAAATTAAATAATGGTGCAATAAAAATCTTTACAAAATTATTTTTAGATTTACAAGAAAAATCTTTAAATTCAGAAATTTCTTCCAAATCAATTGACCTTCGTGGACTTCTTTCTTCCATAGAACTTATGAATAGAGGTCTTGATATAAAAGACTCGCTTGAACTCGGCATCGTAGACAAAACCTTTGATGATTACGAAAGAGAAATTGTTACAGATGTAATTGACACTCTCTTTTCAAAAAATATGGATAGAGCTGATTTATTTGAATGATGAAAATAGACTGAAAAATATTTTTTGGACTGTATCTGATTTTTATGAATATGACATCTTTAGCTTTTCATTAAAACCTATTGACTCCTATGAAGCCGCCATACTGGGCTATGCCATTAATTACTTCGATTTTTATGTAGTAGATGATTTCTTCAAAAAGTTTGTAAATAATTTAAATAATAAAAAAGATTTGTGGGAAATTTCAAAATTAATTTTAGAAAATATTTTTTCAGAAGAAATGATTATAGAAAGACCAGGAACAGCCGACTTCAAAATATATCACTTTAACAAAATTTTGAAAAATTTAAGCCGAAAAGAAATAATTTTAACAACAGAACTTAAAATTGGATATATCCAAAAAGAAAGAGGAATGTACCCCAAAGTTCAAAAAATTTTGGAAGAAATGTTAAATGAAATCTGTAATTTTAAATCAAAGAACACCTGTGAATATTTAGACTTTTTAAAATATATCTTTAAAAAATATTTTCATATAAATAAAGACCTCTCAAATAACTGGGACATGGATTATGAAGAATTTAAAAAGGAAATAAAATCAAATTCATCTTCTAAAAAAAATAAACCTTACAAAAGAAAAAAATTTATAGACAACACCTTTTTAGAAAAATACAATATCGAATCAGCAGAGTTTACATTTTTTAACGACGACTTTAGAGATGTAAATGTTAAGGAAGACTCTCTTCCCAAAAATTTTAGTGACCAAAACATTTACAAATCTCTACAAAAACGCTATGGAAAGGAAAATATAAATAGATACATTTCAGATAAAATAGAAGAGGAAATTTCAACAGGAGTTCACAATGACATTAAATTTTATTTTCCAAGTGGCGAATTTGGAAATAAAAATTCCTATTATGCTGAAGAAGAAAAAAATAATTATCTCGATAATTTAAAATTTTACGAAGAAAATAAATTACAAAATCAAAGGGCGATAAGAGAACTATCTGCCACAATAAAAAATTCTCTACTAAAAGAATCAGAAGATGAAATAATAAAATCGACTTCAGGAAAAATTATTCCATCAGAAATTTGGAAAGCTAAAGAGCTAAATCAGAATAAAATTTTTAGAAAAATAAATAGAAAGGATTCCAATGAAATTTTTGTGGACATTCTCCTTGACTCATCAGCATCACAAAATAATAGAAAGGAAATCGTGGCAACAGAAAGTTATATTATAGCAGAAGCACTGACAAGCTTAAATATAAAGACTAGAATTTTTTCTTACAATAATTTTTACAATTATATTGTTCTAAAAAAATATAGAGACTACAATGACCCATCCTCAAAAAACAAAAATATCTTTAAATACTCACCAAGTGGATCAAACAGGGATGGACTTGCAATAAAATTTATGCGTCACTTGATTTCAAAAAATTATGACTCAAGAAGATTTTTAATAATCCTAACCGATGGACTTCCCTTTGATGAAATTGACATTGGAATAGTAGGTGCCTCAAAGATTCCTGGAGAAAATTATAAAGATGAAGCTGCGGTAATGGATACGTCAAAGGAGATACTCCTTACAAAACTAAAAGGTATAAACACCTTTGGAGTTTTCACCGGAAAAGAATCAGAAAGTTCAAATATAAAAAAAATCTACGGCAACGATTATGCCTATATAACCGATGTCGCAAGATTCCACAAAATCGTGGGAATATTTCTAAAAACATATGCAAATAAAATAGAGTAGATAAAGTAAAAAGCCCTCATTACTGGCTTATGCAGTAATAAGTGGCTTTTTAATATTATTTCTATTTTAAATCCTAATTTTACTAGACTTATTGAATAAATTAAATTTTCATTATTTGAAAGTCTTTAAAGCAACACTGATACAATTTCAAAGATAATTCTAATTAATCTAATTGTCATCATCTTATTCATTTTGCAACTCAACTATCAACATAAAAATCTTATTTACTCATAAAATGCTTGCAGGCTTTTTCCATCCTCTTTAGACCTTCTACAATATCATCATAACTACTTGCATAAGAAAATCTAATAAAGCCTTCTCCTGCTGTTCCAAATACTGTACCTGGAACAACAGCTACACACTCTTCGTTTAAAAGGTACTCACAAAATTCTTCTGCACTCACACCTACACCTTTTATATTTATAAAGGCATAAAATGCACCGTCAGGATTATTCAAACTAAGACCCTCAATTGAATTTACCTTTTCTACAATATAATCACGTCTTCTCTTATATTCTTTTACCATTTTCTCTACATCATCTTCTGCATCCTTAAGAGCAGTTACACCTGCGTGTTGAACAAAGGATGCTGCACAAGATGTATTGTGTTGATGAATAATATTTAATGTTTTAATAAAATCTTCTGATGCTGCAATATATGCAAGACGAAAACCAGTCATGGAAAAAGTTTTTGAAAAACCATTTATTGTAATAGTTCTTTCTTTCATTCCATCAACAGATGCAATTGAAAAATGTTCCCTATCACCATAAATAATCTTTTCATAAATCTCATCAGAAATCACAAGCAGATCCTTTTTTTTTGCAAAATCTGCTAGTTTTTCAATAGTTTCTCTTGTAAGCATTGATCCAATTGGATTAGATGGTGTAATAATTACAATTGCCTTAGTTTTTTCTGATACAAGATTTTCCAATTCCTTAAAATCTATTTGAAAGTCATTTTCTTCTGAAAGATTATAAGACTTTGGTTCTGCTCCCATTATATGAGCTGTATTTATATAATTTGGCCAACATGGATTTGGAAGTAAAATTTCATCTCCCTCTTCCAAAATTAATGAATATGAATCATAAATTGCCTCACTTGCACCAGCTGTTATTAAAATTTCTTTTGCAGAATAATCTAAATTATTTTCATTTCTAAGTTTATCTGCAACAGCTTCTCTAAGATCCATTATTCCAAAATTAGAAGTATAAAAAACTTCTCCTCTCTCAATGCTCTTTATAGTTGCTTCTTTTATAACCTGTGGAGTATCAAAGTCAGGTCTTCCAACTTCAAAGTGATAAACTCTCTTTCCATCTCTTTCCATTTCAAGAGTCTTTTCATTTATCTTTCTAATTCCTGACGGCGCTACTTTATTAAACTTTTCACAAATAAAATTTTTCATACTTCCCTCCAACATTATGAATTAATTATTTTTTCAACAGAGCTTCCCTCTATATTTCCACCTGTAACTATTAATACTAACTTATCTCTTTTATCATATTTTATTTTACCTTCCAAAATTGCACCAAGTCCAATTGCAGAAGAAGGCTCAACAATTAATTTTTCTTTATTATACAACAAATCAAGAGCTTTTTTAATATTTTTATCTTCACAAGTTACAACATCATCTACTAAATCCCTTACAATGGAAAAAACTTTATCGCCTGGTTTAATTGACTGAAGTCCATCGGCAAGAGTCTTTCCTTTTTTTACTTCAGTTGGTCTATTTTCTTTTAAAGATCTAGTGTATCTAGCTATATTAACTGGCTCAACACCAATTACCTCACTCCACCTTGTTACACCCTTTGTGTACATTGCTATACCTGAAATAAGACCACCTCCTCCAATTGGAACAATCATTTTTAAATGATCCATTTTATTTAAAATTTCAACAGCAATAGTACCTTGACCTTTCAAAATATCTTCGTCATCATAAGGATGAATAAAAGTCATATTTTCTTTTTTAGCAATTTCATTTGCAACTATAAATCTCTCTTCAACACTTGAAATAATTACTTCAGCGCCTAAATCTTTTATCATTTTTCTTTTTATTTCAGTCGCAGTATCAGGGAGAATGATTTTTGCAGGAATGCCAAGCATCTTTGCACAAGTTGCAACACCTTTTCCATGATTTCCACTAGAAGCAGTTATCACTCCACCCTTTAACTCATCATTAGAAAGCTTTTTAATTTTATTTAGAGCACCTCTAATTTTAAAAGAATTTGTCTTTTGCATATTTTCAAGTTTTGCATACACGCTTGTCCCAAGATATTCTGAAACATAATTAAGTCTAACAAGAGGTGTTTCATAAATATCATCTCTAATTCTCTCTCTAGCCTTTAAAATATCTTTATAACCATTTCTATAATCCAAAATTTTCCTCCCTTTTAAAATCTTTTACATTGCTAATTTTTTATATTATAAAAATTATAATATGATAAAGAGAATTTGTAAAATCATATTTTAATATATCATCAAACTAATTTATCTAAGATTATAACAAATAAAAAAGAACTCCAAATTTTAAAATGAAGTTCTCAAAAAAGTTCTTTATACTTTATACTAAAATAAATAGTTCTAAAATATTTGTTGGTGATAAAAAATATTCTTTAACAGATATTTCTTTGAATAAAAAAATGGTGACCCATGCGCGATTCGAACGCGCGACACCTTGATTAAAAGTCAAGTGCTCTACCGACTGAGCTAATGGGTCACATAAAACAAATATATGAAATTTTCAATAAAAAATCTGTGACATTCACAGATTAAAAATGGCGGAGAGGAAGGGATTCGAACCCTTGTGGGCTTGCACCCTAACGGTTTTCAAGACCGCCCCGTTATGACCACTTCGGTACCTCTCCACAAATATAAAATTTTAAAATGGTGACCCATGCGCGATTCGAACGCGCGACACCTTGATTAAAAGTCAAGTGCTCTACCGACTGAGCTAATGGGTCATATTATTAAATTGGCTGGGGTGGCAGGACTCGAACCTACGCATGCCAGAGTCAAAGTCTGGTGCCTTACCGACTTGGCTACACCCCAATGCTTTTTAGGTTTGGCGCACCTAGGAGGATTCGAACCCCCGGCACATGGATTAGAAGTCCATTGCTCTATCCTACTGAGCTATAGGTGCTTATATGGAGCGGGTGAAGGGAATCGAACCCTCGCAACCAGCTTGGAAGGCTGGGGCTCTACCACTGAGCTACACCCGCATAAATAATTTTATTAAGTTATTTGGTGGAGGAGAGTGGATTTGAACCACTGAAAGCTAAGCTAACGGATTTACAGTCCGTCCCCTTTGGCCAACTCGGGAACTCCTCCATGTGATTTCCCATAAGTTTTATTGGAGCTGGTGGGAGGACTTGAACCCCTAACCTACTGATTACAAGTCAGTTGCTCTACCAATTGAGCTACACCAGCTTAATTAGTTGCATTTTTTATACTTACTAATTTTTATTGGCGACCTGGATCGGGTTCGAACCGACGACCTCCAGCGTGACAGGCTGGCATTCTAACCAACTGAACTACCAGGCCATTTCTTGGTGGACACAATAGGGCTCGAACCTATGACCCCCTGCTTGTAAGGCAGATGCTCTCCCAACTGAGCTATGCGTCCATTCTGGTGACCCTGCCGAGAATCGAACTCGGGATACCACCGTGAAAGGGTGGTGTCTTAACCGCTTGACCACAGGGCCTTATTTGGTAGCGGTTCATGTAACACAAACCGTATTTTAAATGGTAGCGGCGAAGAGATTTGAACTCCTGACACTACGGGTATGAACCGTATGCTCTAGCCAACTGAGCTACGCCGCCA
>NZ_BAEW01000003.1:0-194732 GCF_000246925.1 Peptoniphilus rhinitidis 1-13
GTTCTTGCTACTCTTGAAGTAGCTTTTTTATTATATCTTCTCAAAAAAAATTTGTCAAGTAAAATTTACTTTTTTTTGAATTATTTTACTTTGTTTTTAAGAAGTGCTGTCCTCGCTAGACAACTTGTTCAGTATACACTGATTTTTGAATCGTGTCAATACTTAATTTAATTTTTTTATTAAATTTTCTAATTCTTCTTTTGGACTTAGACTATTGGCTTTTTTTAGGTATTCTATTCCTTTTTCTTTCTCTTTTATATTTAAATATATTATCCCTAAATTATAATTTAAAATGTAACTGTCTTTCATTTCTTCTAAACCCAATTTTAATGTTTCTATTGATTTGTCAAATCTATTTTTTGATGCATAAAGTGTTGACAATAAATTTACATTTTCTTCTAATACCTTTTTTTCTACTGATAACTTTATATATTCTTCTGCACTTTTTAAATCTCCTATGTTGTAATATGTTATGCCATAGATGTAATAAAACTCTTCGTCTTTATTAAAATTTTCTGAAATTCCTTTTAACAAATTTAGTGCTTTTTCATATTCTCCATAAGATAGATATGTCTTTGCCGAGTCAAAATTTACATAATCTTTTATTGTTTCTATTTCGCATCTAACTTCCTCTTTTAATTCTTCATCATAAGATGTATTTAAAAATCTTTCAAAATACATATTTGCTTTTATATATTTTCGAAGCGACAAATTTATATAAGCAAGCCTATAATAGGAAAGGCTATATTCCTCGTCCAAATTCAAAACTTTGTTATAATTTTTTATTATTATATTTAAAAGTTTTTCACTCTTTTCATAGTCATCTTTTATTTTATTATAAAGAGCTTCTAATATATTTGATTCTTTAAAGATTATGTCCGCGTCTTCTCCTTCAATTAATTCATAACCTTTTAAAAATATATAAGAATCTAAGGGATCTTTTTCTTGATTTAAAAAAGCCTTGTGCATAGCATAATTTTTTAAATCTATATTTAAAGCTTTTAAAATTTCTTTATATTTTTCAGCATATTTAAATTCACTATCTATTCCCAAAAGATAAATCATTGCTTCTGTTATTTTTTCAAGGTTTATCTCTTCTTCTAATTCTTTATCCTTTACTCCTTCTATAATATAGTCTAACTTTATGGGCAAAGAGAAACCAACGGGAAGTGTCAAATCTTCCAGTTGGTATTCTTTTTTTAGCTCTATAAAAACTATATTTTTTAATTTTTTGTTTCTTTCTTCTTTAAAAAGATTTTCCATTTAAATTTCTCCCATATATGCTCTTTTTCTTCTTGTAGACCCTTGTAATATTTTATACAAGTTTCCTCTAAATACCGCATAAATTGCTGTCACAATAGTTGCCAATAAAATTCTTATATTATAGAGATTTAATAAATTCTTATAATAAATTCCATTTACTAAGTTTTCGCCAAGAGGAATATCTATGACACTACTTGACGCTATTGTGGATACAAAATCAAAACCAATAAGATGTAAAATTAATAAATATACTACGTAAGGAATAACCCATAGGCAAAAATTTTCTTTCATAAATTCAAAGGAATGTGTATAGGCACTTGTATAATATTCTCCTCTTATATAAATTGATTCCGCTATCGGATTTATAATTAGATTTATTATAACTGCTAAAATTAAATTCCCTCCAAATACTGGAATTATCCAAGATATTATTATTAATATAAAATAAACCGAATAAATTGATGCAAAATAACTTTTAAATGTATCTTTAAAATTTCTAAAACTAATTCTGTTATAGTAAATTAAATCACTTAGAATTGAAAAATAACTCGAAAGTATAAGAGAAGTTATAACAGGCATTAAAAATCCCATAAATACTCCTGATACCATCCCTAATATATTTCCAAATACTATCATTGCAAGGCTATAAATTATTCCGTACAAAAAAGGAACTATTAAAATTAGTGGTGAACTTTTTATTTTTGTCAAAGTATCTTTAGATGCTTTAGAATAAACTAATTTTAAATCTTCAAAAAAACTCATTTTATCACATCTTTTCAGGAGCTTTTATCCCAAGTAGATAAAGTCCACTTGCAATAACATTTTTAACTGCATAACAAAGTAGAAGTCTTGTATTTTTTAATTTTTCATCTTCTACCAAAATTTGTGTTTGATTATAAAATTTATTGAAGTTCTTCGCAAGTTCCACTGTATATCTTGTAATGTAGTATGGTTCACATTTTTCACAAGCATCAATTACTACATTTGTGAAATTATAAAGAATTCTTATAATATCTATTTCAGACTCTTTATTTAATAGACTTGCATCAAATTCATTATTTATATCAAAATTACCTTTTGTTAAAAGGGAACAAATTCTTGCGTGAACGTATTGCACATAAGGTCCTGTTTCACCTTCAAAAGAAAGAGTCTTATCCCAGTTAAATGTATAGTCCTTTATTCTGCCGTTAAATAATTCTTGGAATTTTATTGCTCCTATTCCAACTGCTTGTGAAAGTTCTTCTTTGTTTTCTATTTTTTGGTGTTGTTCTTTTTCTCTGTTATCTAAAATTTCACGAACCTTATCTGTTGCTTTGTTCAGTACATCTTCTAAATATACAACTTTCCCCTTTCTAGTTGAAAGTGTTCCATCTTCAAGAGAAACCATTCCAAAAGGTACATGAACTATTTCATCATACCAATCAAAGCCTGCTTTTTTAAGTGCAGATTTCAATTGTTTAAAGTGAAGACTTTGTTGACTTCCTACAACATAAATATTTTTATATGGTCTATAATTTTCATGTCTATATTTTGCTGCAGCTAAATCTCTTGTCAAATAAATTGTTGTTCCATCACTTTTTACAACAATTGCTGGAGGAAGATCATACTCTTCTAAGTTAATTACTTCCGCACCTTCTGACTCTTCAAGTACATTTTTACTGCGAAGTTCCTCTATAAGTGCAGGCATTTTATCTGAGTAAAAAGATTCACCATTGTAAGAATCAAAGTGAATATCAAGCATATCATAAACTCTATTAAATTCCTTTAATGAAACTTCTTTAAACCATTTCCAAATTTCTACGGCCTCTTCATTTCCATTTTCAAGTTCCTTAAACCAGTATCTACACTTGTCTTTTACATCTTTGTCTTCTTCGCAAACTCCATTTACTTTTACATATAATTTTAAAAGTTCGTCAATAGGATTTTCTTCAATAGCTTCTTTACTCCCCCAAGTTTTGTACGCATAAATAAGCATACCAAATTGAGTCCCATAATCGCCAAGGTGATTTATTGCAATTGTATTGTAACCCAAAAATTTATAAATCCTTTTTAGCGAATCTCCTATTACTGTTGACCTAATGTGACCAATATGAAAAGGCTTTGCTATATTTGTTGAAGAGTATTCCACAACTACATTTTTATTTTCACCATAATTTACCTTTCCAAAATCTTCTTTTTTTTCAATAGTTTCTTTTAAGATTTCCTCTGCCAAAAGACTTTTGTTGATATAAAAATTTAAATAGGCATTTTTATTTTCAACTTTCTCAAAATATTTTGAATTAATTTCTCCTGCAAGTTCTTCCGCAATAATGGCAGGATTTTTTCTGTAAACTTTTGCCAAACTAAACACTGGAAAAGCAAAATCACCAAGTTCATAATTTGGCGGAATTTCAATCATTTTATCTATTTCTAGTGGATTTAAACTTTCAATTTTTTCATCAAGTATTTTTATTATTTCTTCTCTAAAATTTATCATCCTAACTCCTTACTTTAATGTTACGACAGTTACACCATCGCCACCTTCATTGTACTGTGCATCTTTAAAAGACTCTATAATTTTTATCTGTTTAAAATATTCCCTAAGTTTTTTTCTAAGGACGCCTGTGCCCTTACCATGAATTATTCTAACTGATTTTAAGCCAGAAAGATAGGCATCATCTAAATATTTTTCTACAATATCTTTTGCATCGTCAAAATTCTTGCCCCTAATGTCAATTTCACTTTTTACATTAGTTGCTTTGCTCTTTAAAATCTTTTTAGTATTGTGCTTTGTCGTATCTTCCTGTACATCAATTCTAGTTAAAGATTCCTTAGGAAGTTTCATTTTCATAATTCCCGATTGAACAAGTACATTTCCCTTACTATCTGGAAGTTCAATAACAGTTGCCACGTTGCCAAGAGATGTCCTTACTTTATCTCCAACTTTTATTTCTCTTATCGGGTTAACTGCTTTTTTTATCTCAAGTTCAGAATTATTTCTAGAATTCTTTAAACTTTCACGCAAAAGATCCTGTGCCTCTTGAATTTTTTTAGAATTCTCAGAGTTTATATTATCTTTTGCTTCATTTATCTCAGACAAAATTATATCCACATTTTCCTTTGCATTTAAAAGAATTCTCTTTGCCTCTTCACGAGATTTTTCTAAAATTTTTTCTCTCTGATCTTCTAAATTCCTTATTTTCCCTTCAAGCTTTTTGTTTTCAATTTCTAAATCTCTTTTTTCTCTCTCAAGTTCTTCCTTGTATTCTCTAATTTTTGTCCTATCTTTGTCAATAGACTGCAAAACATCTTCAAATTCAATGTTTTCTGAACTCAAAAGCTTTTTGGATTCCTCTATAATTTCATTTGGAAGACCAAGTCTTCTTGAAATTTCAAAAGCATTAGACTTTCCTGGAACTCCTATTAGTAATCTATAAGTTGGAGAAAGACTATCTACATCAAATTCCATAGAGGCATTGGCAACTCCATCTGTTGTAAGAGCAAATACCTTTAGCTGGTTGTAATGAGTTGTGGAAATACATCTTATATTTCTTTTTAACATAGATTCCATTATCGCCCTTGCGAGAGCCGCCCCTTCTGTTGGGTCAGTACCAGCTCCAAGCTCATCAAATAAAACCAAAGAATTTTTTGTAACATTTTTCAAAGTGTAGACAATATTTACCATGTGAGATGAAAAAGTTGAAAGTGACTGTTCAATAGACTGTTCATCTCCAATGTCTGCAAAAACTTTTTCAAAAATTGCAATTTCTGAACTTTCTTCACAAGGTATCAAAAGTCCATATTGTGTCATAAGAGATAAAAGACCAACTGTCTTTAAACTTACTGTCTTACCACCAGTATTTGGCCCTGTTATTATAAGAGAAGAAAAATCTATTCCAAGATTTATATCAATTGGAACGGCAATTTTTCTATCTAAAAAAGGATGATATGCTCTTATTAAATTTATTCTTCCATCTTTATTTATCTTTGGCATATTTGCGTGGTACTTTATGCCAAGCCTCGCCTTTGCAAAAATAAAATCCAATTCAATTAATTTATCTTGATTTGACTTTATATATTCAGATGATTCTGCAACAAGTTCTGATAACTCTCTTAATATCTTTTCTATTTCTGCATTTTCTTTTATATATAATTCCTTTAATTCGTTGTTTGCTTCAACAACAGACATAGGCTCAATATATGCAGTTTGCCCACTGCTTGAGATGTCGTGAACAAGACCTCTTACCCTTGATTTATTTTCAATTTTTACAGGCACGACATAGCGCCCATCTCTAAGAGTTACTATCGCATCTTGCAAATAATTAGCTTGATTATTTAAAATTCCATTCAGCTTATTTTTTATAGAATTTTTTTTATCTGCAATTCCTCTTCTTATTCTCAGAAGTTCCCTTGAAGCATCATCTGCAATTTCTTCTTCAGATATAATTTTTGAATTAATTTCATCTTCTAATTTTTTCTCAGTATACAAATCTTCAATTAATTTGTCGATGTAATTTAACTTTATACTTTCATCACTGTTGGATTCTTTTTTTAGATAAGTTTTTAGCCCACGAGAAACTCTCAAAAAATCAGAAACTTGTAACAGTGCTGATGCAGAAAGTGATCCTCCAATTTCAACACGCTTAATAATATTTTTTATATCAACTATACCAAAAAGTTGTGGTTCGCCCTTTGATAAAATTAATTTCAATGCTTCATTTGTTTCATTTAATCTATTTTTGATTTCATCAAAATCCGTAGAAATTTCTATACTTTCAATATATTCACTTGTGATGCTTGCACTGGCAAGATTTTTTAGTTCGCCTAAAACCCTATCTAATTCCAAAGTTTTTGACGCTCTTTCAAAAGAATTATCCACTGACAATCCCCCTATTTATATGTCCCTTTGTAACTTGTCCATATTTATTTTCAATTTTTTTCTTTATATTTTCAAAATCTTTGTCATTATAATTTTTATACAAATTTATAACTTCATCTGTAAATTCATCTGCCAAAATTAAGAGATTTACATTATTTTTCTTTAATCTATTTACATATTCATCTAATAAAATTGGGTAGGAGTTAAAAATTTCTGTGAAAGTATTTTGCCTTAACACTTCAAAGTCTACATTTTTTTCATCCCTCAAAAGATAATTTTTGTACTTGCAACTTGGACAATTCCCCTCATCTACGCAATTTTTTACAACTGAATATGGGCAATGTTTCATTGTCATAACTGGCACTCTTCCATATGAAATTAAGTTGAAATCTACACTGTTATTTTTTACAATTTCTTGAATTTGTCTGCTATTTAGCTCTGGAGAGATTGTAATAGAATTTAAACCCAAATTATAAAAAAATTCAGCTGAATTACTGTTAAAAATATTTAATCCAATATCTGCATTGATTTTTACATCATCATCTTTAAAAATATAATATTCAGATAGATTATTTATCCAAACTCCCTCTACAACTTTATCTTTTAAAATATAGTTCCTTAAATTTTCAAGTTCTCTATAAGAATAAAATTTGTCGAGATAAATAGAAACTTCTCTTTTATATTTTTTCTTGAACTTCTCTAAGTCCTTTGCACGAATTATAATTTCATCAATATTAGAAAGATTTGTTTTATCTAAGTCCTCAAATTTATTAAAAAATACTTTTATTTTCGAATCTTTTGATTTGATTTTGGCCCTGTTAGATCCTTCTACAAAATTATAAGGATTCAAAACTCTATTTATGCTTTTTTCTAAAATTTTATTCTCTAATTTTTTCACAACTTCTCTTCTCATTTCATTAATAGCAGAAATTGGAAGAAAAGCACCCTCATCCAGATTTAGATCTACACTTCTAACCTCGAAAATACTATCTCCAGTCTTAGAAATATTTTCCAAAACTTTTTCTCTAGAAAGTCCAGATTTTTTTGCAACTTCAACTTTTTTATCTAATTCATAGTTTGTTTCAAATCCTTCTGTTTTTCCATTGATTTTAGGATTTTCCCCTATATTAATATTCAAATCTAAATCCAAATTTCTCTTAAAATTATAATTTTCAATTTTATCGTCAACTTTTTCATATAATTTTTTTGAATATGTTCTATTTATTTTAGAACCTTCTGTAGGCATTTTGTGAAGCACTAAATTAACTTCTTCTCCAAATTTATAAAATTCTCTTACCTTAAAACCAAACCTTCCCTTGTTTGACTCAAACTCAAGTCCATCACCTTCAAATACATCTACACTAAAAACTACTTTTGCAAAATTTTTGGAAATAGAAATAACTTTTCCAATTTCAACTCCTCTATTATCTGGTCTGTCAGAAGAAATAAAATTATTTCCAAAATCTCCATTAAAAAATCCCTTTGTGAAGCCTCTATTAAAAACTTGCTCTGTATTCTCTTTATCTTCTATTTTTAGTTTTCCCTCCAAAGCTTTTTTGTAAGAAGAAACAAGGGTATAGACATACTCTGGATTTTTCATTCTCCCTTCAATTTTTAGAGAATACCCGCCAGCATTAATCACCTTTGCCACATCATCTAATGTATTTAAATCCTTGGGAGAAATATAATAAAGCCTTCTTGCAATTTTATTTTTATGAAAATCTAAAATTTCATAAGACCTTCTACAAGACTGTGCACACTCTCCTCTATTGCCAGACTTTCCACCAATCATGGAACTCATTAGGCATTCGCCTGAATAACATACGCAAAGTGCACCATGTATAAAAGTTTCTATATCAATATCAAGTTCTTTTATCTTTTCAACTTCAAAAAGGGGAGTTTCTCGAGCAAGCACTACTCTGGAAAAACCCATTTCTTTTAAAAATGCTGCTCCATAGAAATTATTTACAGCCATCTGAGTAGATGCGTGTAATTCAAAATCGGGAAAGTCCTTTCTGATTCTATCGGCAATACCAATATCTTGAAGTATTAGTGCGTCAACACCAATATCATGTAGCATCTTTATACTTTCCATTGCTCTTTTTATTTCAAAATCTGCAATTAAAATATTAAATGTTACATAAATTTTTACATTTCTAAGGTGTGCAAATTTAACTGCTTCTTCTAACTCTTTTTTATTGAAATTTTTTGCCTTTGCTCTTGCAGAAAACTCATCATACCCTAAATAAACAGCATTAGCACCTGCTGATACAGCAGCCCTAAGAGCATTCATATCACCAGCAGGTGCTAAAATTTCATATTTACTTTTCTTCATAAAGATTTTCCAATTCTCTTGAAAGATCTATTATTCTTCTTGACGCATCGTTATTTTTTTCTTCTAAAGCAGAAATATTTCCCTCAAGCTTTTGTATCTCTTCTTTTAAATTTGCAATCTCAGAATTTTTATCAAGAAGATCTTTGTTCACTTTTCTATTTCTATCTTCTACATCCATGGACTTTTGTTGCAACTCTCTATAAATTTTGTTAACTTTTTTGTTTTCTTCTTCAAAAATAGAAAGCTGTTTTTTTAAATCTTTTATCTCTTCAATTTTTTCAATAATTTCTTTTTTATCTGCACCAACTTTATCTAAATCAATTTTATCAGCCTTAACTTTTTCTAAATCATCTAAAATATTTAGTGCACATAAAACAAGAGATTGTACTTGATTTAATTTGTAATTACTTTTTGAAGTTTCTTTTATCTTACCATCAAGTTCTTTTGCTAGGTCCTTAATATACTTTTCGTCATCATCTCCACAAACAAAAAATTTCATGCCATCAATAACAACTTCAATTCTCTTTGAATCGGACATAATAGCCTCCTTAGGATCTTAATTTAGCTTCAATTTCACTTTCAATCTCAGTAACTATTTTTTCACAAATTTCTGTAACTTCACTTTCCTCTAGAGTTCTATCAGCCGCTCTAAAAACAAGTGAAAAAGCAACAGATTTTTTGCCATCCTCAATATTTTTTCCTTCATATATATCAAAAACTTTAAAAGATTCTAAAAGTTCTTTGCCATATTTTTTAGAAATTTTTTCAAGTTCAACTGAATCCACATCTCTATCCATTACAAAGGCAAAGTCCCTTTTCATTGTAGGATATTTTGGCAATGCCTTGTATGTGTAATTATCTATTGTATTTTCAACTATTAAGTTAAAATCAAGTTCTGCAACATAAGCTCTCTTTTTTAAACCGTAATTTTCAAGTACCTTTGGATGCACTTCGCCAAAAACTCCAAGGCTCTTTCCATTTAAAATAAATTCTGCACTTCTTCCTGGATGAAGGAAGCTAGTTTCCCTTCTTCTCACTTCAAGATTATTTATTCCAAGATACCAAAGAGATTTTTCAATTGATTCTTTTAAATAATAAAAATCTCCAAGATCGTAAAATCCCATTGCAAGTTTTAACCTTTCAGAAGGAAGCTCCTCTTCAGTTGGGAAAAATGTATTTCCAATTTCAAAACCGCCTACATTGACATTGCCTCTTGCATAATTTTTTGAAAGAGCATCTATCATTGACGGAATCATTGTAGTTCTCATAATAGAGTAATCTTCGCCAAGGGGATTTAAAATTTTTATAATATTCTTTTCATCTTCTTTGTAATTTGCTTTTTCATAAGAAGAAGGACTGACAAAAGAATAAGTCATAAACTCAGAATATCCTAACCCAATAAGTTGATTTTTTATCCTATCTTCTACATTTCTAAATACAGGTTTTCTACCAACAGTCAAAGTCCCCTTTAACTTCTTAGGTTCAATATTGTCATAACCATAAATTCTTGCAATTTCTTCTATTAAATCTTCTTCTATGTCGAGATCAAGTCTAACAGTTGGTACCTTTGCAATAAGATAGTCATCTCTTACATCAGTTTCGATTTCAAATCTATTTAAAATATTAGAAATTTCATCCATTGTAAAGTCAACACCAATAAGATTATTTACTTTTTCTTTTCTTAATTCTATTTCTTTTTCTTTTCTATCAAAGTTTCCAACGTCTTTGTTTCCGCCAACAACTTCTGCAATTTCCATTTTTTCAGCAAGTTCACAAACTCTGTCAACAGCAGTCTTAGCTAAATTTACATCAATTCCCTTTTCAAATCTTGAAGACGCTTCACTTCTAAGATTAAGTCTTCTTGACGTTTTTCTAATATTTTCTTTGTTGAAGCTCGCACCTTCTAGAAGAACATTTACAGTTTTATCTGTAATTTCAGAATCAAGACCACCCATCACACCAGCAAGTCCAACAATTTCACTTCCATCAGTGATTAAAATATCGTCCTTTTCAAGCTTTCTAGTTTCTCCATCAAGGGTAACCATCTCTTCGCCATCTTCTGCCATTCTCACAACAATTTTTTTGTTTTTCAATGTGTCAAGATCAAAGGCATGAAGAGGTTCACCATATTCAAGCATAACAAAATTTGTAAGGTCAACTATATTTGAAACTGGTCTTACCCCTGCTTGCATAAGGTAAGCTTGTAGCCAAAGTGGAGAAGGACCAATCTTAATATTTTTTAAAATCTTTGAATAATATCTATTACAATTTTCAGTTTCAACAATTATATCATCAAAAAATTCCGAAAAATTGGAAACTTCATTTTCAATTTTTATATCATTGTGTTTAGTTTTTAAATCAAAGGATGCGGCAGTTTCCACAGCCATTCCCATAATACTAAGACAGTCTGGCCTATTGGGAGTAATTTCAAGTTCAAGAATCTCATTATCCATAAAAAGAACTTCTATGGCAGACTTGCCTATTTCGGTACCTTCTGGAAAAATAAAAATTCCATTTTTTGCTTCTTTAGGTATAACAGAATTTTCAAATCCAAGTTCTTCAAGAGAACACAACATTCCATTTGATTCAACTCCACGAAGTTTACCCTTTTTTATCTTAACACCATCAGCAAGAGTAGACCCGTGAAGAGCAACAGGAACAATCGCACCTTCGAAAACATTTGATGCACCAGTAACAATTTGTAAAATTTCGTCACCAACGTTTACAGAACAAATCACAAGTTTATCTGCATCGGGATGCTTTTCAATTTTTTCAATTTTCCCAACTACAATTTTATTTAAACCATCATCAGGGATAATAATAGATTCAACATGAGAACCAGAATTAGAAAGCCCATCAGCAAGCTTTTTCACATCAAAATCGAAATCAACATAATCTTTTAGCCATTTAATCGGTAATAACATATCTATCTCCTTAAAACTGTTCCAAGAACTTTTTGTTGTTTTCAAACATCATTCTTATATCTGTGATATTGTACCTTACCATTGCAATTCTGTCGATTCCCATGCCAAAGGCAAAACCAGAATATTTTTCAGGATCAATTCCACAATTTTTAAGAACATTTGGGTGAACCATTCCACATCCCAAAAGTTCCATACTCCATCCAGTATAATTGCAAGCCTTACAACCCTTGCCACCACAACTAGGACAAGTAGTATCGACTTCTAAACTTGGCTCAGTAAACGGGAAGTAATGAGGTCTAAATCTAGTCTTCATATCTTCTCCAAAAAATGCCTTTACAAAATAATTTAAAGTGTCAATTAAATTTGCAACAGAAATTTTTTCATCTACAACAAGCCCTTCAAGTTGATGAAACATTGGTGAGTGAGTAGCATCAACTTCATCAGACCTAAAAACTCTGCCAGAACATATCATGCGAATTGGAGCTCCATGTTCTTTCATTGCTCTAACTTGAACAGGTGAAGTTTGGGATCTAAGTATAGTATTATCATTAAAATAAAAGGTATCTGACATATCTCTTGAAGGGTGATCCTTTGGTGCATTTAAAAGGTCAAAATTATTTTCAACAGTTTCAATTTCAGGCCCATCGTAAACTGTGAAACCCATATGTGTAAATAAATCTTCAAGATCTTCAAGAGTCTTCTTTAGAGGATGTCTGTGTCCCAAATAAATATCATCAGTCTTTAAAGTAACATCGATTCTTTCCTCACGAAGTTTTTCCTTTAATATTTTGTCGTTAATCTCAATCTTTTTTTCTTCAATAGATTTTTCAATATCTTCACGCACTTCATTGGCAAGAGCACCCATAACAGGCCTTTCTTCTTTGGAAAGATCCTTCATGCCTTTTAATATTTTAGTTATCTCTCCCTTTTTGCCCAAGTACTTAACTTTAAGTTCATCTATCTCTTTAATTGTATTAACTTTATTTAAAAGTTTCATGGATTCATCTTTGATTCCAAGTAATTTTTCTTTCATGTTGACCTCCAATTCATAATATATAATTATATCATAGTTATAAAATTTTTTTAAATAAATTCAATAGAAATTCCCATTTTATCAATATGTAGAGTAACTATATTATAAATTTTAAAAATGGGCATAAAAAAACTGACTGCTTGCGCAATCAGTAATTGGCAGGGGTAGCAGGACTCGAACCCACGACACTTGGTTTTGGAGACCAATGTTCTACCAACTGAACTATACCCCTAGGACAAGTTATATCTTAACAAAGAAATTAGGAATTGTAAAGTTATTTTTATATTTTGTAAATTTTTCCTTGCAAAAAAATGTGTTGGAAAATTTCCAACACATCTCTTTTATTTTTTTAAATTTTCTTCTACTTGGGCGAAAGTTTCTTCTAAAATACCTGAGTTGTCAATTATGACATCTGCTTTTTTTCTCTTCTCTTCAACAGAAATTTGCGAATTTATTTTTTTCTCTGCATATTCTCTTGAAATTCTATCTCTATCCATGAGCCTTTTTATCTGGGTTTCCCTGTCAACATAGACAAGCCAAATCTCGTCAAACTCAAGTCCATACTTCTTATTTATATCTTCATTTTCAAAGAGAAGGGGTATGTCCACGAAAACGAGGTCTTCCTTGCCCCTAGTCTTTTTATTTATCTCTTTGTAAATTTCTGGATGCATTATATCATTTAATTTTTGGCGGTGAATTTTTTTTGCAAAAATAATTTCAGCCAGCTTTTTTCTGTCCAGCTGGTCATTGATGTAAAGGTCATCTCCAAATACTTTTTTGATTTTATTTTTTACAGATTTATAGTTTGCCACATCCCTTGCTATTAAATCTGCGTCAACTACCTTTATGCCCTTGCCCTTTAAATATTTTGAGACCTGAGATTTTCCCGTTGCAATAGAGCCTGTGAGGCCAATAATTTTACTTTGATTCATAGAGATTTACTCCAGTGTTCATGTCCACAGAAAGTTTTACATTTAAGTCAACGGAATTTTCCATTAAGTCCTTCATAATTTTTTTTACTTCTTCAACTTCATCTTCTACTGCATCAACAACAAGTTCGTCGTGAATTTGAATTATCAGTTTGGACTTTAACTTTCTCTTTTTAAGTTCACTATAAACTTTTACCATGGCAATTTTTATTATGTCTGCTGCCGAACCTTGAATTGGTGTGTTTAGTGCGACCCTCTCTCCAAAACTTCTTATGTTAAAATTCTTTGCATTGAGCTCTGGTATATATCTTCTCCTCTTGAAAATTGTTTCCACATAGCCCTTCTTTTTGCCCTTTTCTATTTCCTCTGACATATAATTTTTTATTCCAACAAAGTGTTCTAGATAGTTGTCAATGTATTCCTTTGCTGCTTTTCGTGGAATATTTAAATTTTGGGAAAGACCATAGTCTGAAATTCCATAGACTATTCCAAAGTTTACTGCTTTTGCCTCTGATCTTTGGAGTGAAGTCACATCTTCATAATCTACATGAAATACTTCTGATGCAGTTTTTCTATGAATATCAAGTCCCTCTGTAAAAGCATTTAGCATTTCTTTGTCATTTGAAAGTGCAGCAAGTACACGAAGTTCAATTTGTGAATAATCTGCGTCAACTAAAATAGAATTTTCTGACGCCAAAAATGCCTTTCTAATTAGTTTTCCTTCCTCAGTTTTTATTGGAATATTTTGAAGATTTGGCTCTGTCGAAGAAATTCTTCCAGTAGATGTAACTGTCTGCATAAACCTTGAGTGAATTCTATTTGTATTTTTATTTATTACGGCTTTCAAACCATCTATATAAGTGGACTTTAATTTAGAAAACTTTCTATAATCTAAAATATTTTCAATTATTTCGCCCTTGTCCTTTAATTTTTCAAGTACATCTGCAGAAGTTGAATATCCTGTTTTTGTCTTTTTAATTACAGGGAAATCCATTTTTTCAAACAAAATTATTCCCAATTGTTTCGGTGAATTAATATTAAATTCTTCATCAGCCTCTTCATAAATTTTTGCTTCAAGACTTTTCAACTTTTCAGTTATTTCTCTATCAATTTCATTTAAAACATCTATATTGGTGTTTATCCCAACATATTCCATTGATGCAAGGACTTCTACTAACGGAAGTTCCATATCTTCATAAAGAGAAATCATATTTTCTTCTTTAATTTTTTCTTTTTGTAAATCTCCTACATTGTAAACTGTATTTAAAACAAAGGCGAAATACTTAAATAAATCTTCAATTTCTAGTTCAGAATATTTCTTTCTCTTCGCACCCTTTCCAAGGAGATCCTCTTCATCTAAATATCCATTTTTAAAATATTCAAGAGAAATTTTATTTATATCATAATCACTTTTAGTTGAATTTAAAATATATTCAGCAATTTTTGCGTCGTGAGTATAGTTTTTAATATCAATTCCAAGATCCATTAAAATTATTATGTCTTCTTTTATTTCATAGCCCAATTTTTCTATGTCTTCATCTTCCATAATATCTTTTAAATTTTTTAAATCTAAATCTTCCCACTTTATAAAACTTGCAAAATCATCTTTAGCCTTTATGGATAGATAAGTTGGAACTACATTTTCATAAATTTTTCCATCTGTTATAAATTTAAAAGCAAAAGATTTAGATTTCTTTAATTTTTTTATAATATTATCTAAATTTTTTTCCTCAACAAATTTAAAATTATCCTCAGAAATTTCTTCTATATCCTCCTTTTGATATTCCTTCGGAAGCCTTTTTAACATTGAACTAAATTCAAAATCACGATACATCTGAGAAAGTTTCTCATAATCGTAAGGAGTTTTCTTGAAATCATCTAAACTTTCATCTATGGGAACATCTCTCACAATTGTGCCAAGTTTCTTGCTCATAAAGGCAGACATTTTGCCATCAATTAATTTTTCTTTTAATTTTTTCCCAGATATGTCCTCAATGTTGTCGTAAAGATTTTCAATATTTTTAAACTCTTTTATAATCTTGAGTCCAGTTTTTTCACCAATTCCATAGATCCCAGGTATATTGTCTGACGAATCACCCATTAGAGCCTTTAGCTCAATAAACTGTTTTGGTTCAATTTCATAATCTTCTTTTAGACTCTCAATAGTTACTATGTCCATTTCTGTTATGCCTTTTCTAGTTAAAAGGACTTTTGTATTTTCGTCAACAAGTTGAAAGTAATCTTTGTCACCTGTTAAAAGATAAGTTTCAAAATTTTCTTCACTTGCAATTTTTGCAAGTGTGCCAGCAATATCATCTGCTTCGTATACTGGAGATTCCAAAATTTTTATATTCATGTAATTTAAAATATCACGTACAAGAGGCCATTGTTGTTCAAGTTCATTTGGTGTCTTTTGTCTAGTTCCCTTATAATCCTTATAAATATCTGATCTAAAAGTTTTACCTTTCATATCGAAACAAACTGCAACATGAGTAGGGTTTATCTTTTCAATTGCGTTTTCAACCATCATTACAAAACCATAAATTGCATTAGTATAAAGACCTCTCTTAGTTTTTAAAAGAGGAAGAGCGTAAAAAGCTCTAAAAAAAAGCGAACTTCCATCTATAATTAAAAATTTATTTTCCATAAAAACCTCCTCATTACATTATAGCAGAATTTACTATAAAAAATTTGCAAATAAAAAATCCCAGTGAATTAAAATTTATCGCTAGGATTAAAATGTTTATTAAATTTTCACAATCCATTTTCTTCTAATTTTCCCTTATAATCTAAGATTCCGCCTTCTAGATTTATCGCTTCGTAACCAAGCTCATCTAAATAATTTGAAACTTGAAAAGACCTCTGTCCACTTCTGCAAAGTATGTAAACTTTCCTGTCCTTTGGAATTTTGTCTAAATTATTTGGAATTTTCATCATTGGAATATGAATGGCATCTTTTATCGTTCCAGTTTCAATAATTTCTTCTTTTTCTCTTACATCAATGACAAATGGTTTTTCTATTTTGTCTATTTCATTTACATTTATTTCTTTCATCTTTATCACCTAAAATTTTATAACTTAAAAAAGACCCCGAAGGGTCAAATATTATTTTACTGCTATTGCTTCGATTTCAAGAAGTCCATTCTTTGGAAGGTTGGCTACTTCAACACAAGATCTTGCAGGTTTATGTTCACTAAAATATTCTGCATAAACTTCATTTACTGCTGCAAAATCATTTACATCATCTAAGAATATATTAACTTTTACAACTTTTTCCATACTTGATCCTGCTTCTTCTAAAATTGCCTTGATGTTGTCAAGACTTCTTGCAGTCGCTTTTTTTATGTCATCAGATATAAGTTCTCCTGTTTCTGGAACAAGTGGAAGTTGTCCTGATGTAAAAATAAATCCATTTACTTCTGTTGCTTGTGAATAAGGACCTACTGCTGCAGGTGCTTTGTCTGTGTGTAGTGTTTTAACCATTATTATTCCTCCTCAATATTTTCATTATTTTCGCTACTTTCCCACAATCTTTCAAGATTATAATATTCTCTTTCATCTTTGTGGAATACATGAACTATTATATCACCAAAATCTAAAATTATCCATCTGCTAGAATTTTTACCTTCACTATTAAGTGGATTTATTCCCTTTTCTGAAAGCTTTTCATCAATTTCTCTTGCGAGTGCATCAACTTGTGTTGAAGAACTTCCACTAACTATTACAAAATAATCTGCAATAGACGTCATGCCCTTGATGTCTAAAACTTTAATATCAATTCCCTTTTTAGATTCACAAGATTTTACAATAATATCTAACTTTTCTTGTACTGTCATTTTGCCTCCTATTTAAAATTATTTTCTAAAAGCATTACCTGTATTTTATTATCATCTGGAACGAAATAGGATACTCCTCCCATATATTTTGGAATACCTGGAAGTGTATTTGTAACAATATCTTCACTTGTTATGCCACGCATTTTTATTGCAATTTTGGCAAGTTTTTTTGCCGGAATATTATTTTCAGAATAATTAACATAAGAACTCATAAGAAGTGGCGCCTTCAATAAAGTTTTTGGTTCCTTCATTTTAGAAAGAAGAGATGACATAAACTGTTGTTGTGCTTTTACTCTGCCAAGGTCTGCATCAGGGTATCCCTTTCTATATCTCAAAAAACCTATGGCATCATTTCCTTTTAAAGTCTGCGTTCCCTCTTTTATATCAATTTTTAATGGTGGGTCTGCTGTTGGATCTTCGTAATTCATATCAAGAGGAACATCAACTGTCACGCCACCAATTTTATCTACAACATCTTCTACAAATCTATAATCCACTGTTACATAATATTTTATATCTGTTCCTAGTAAATTATTTACAGTATCTAAAGTGAGTTCACTTCCTCCATACTTAAAGGAATGATTGATTTTGGTCTTCTTATAACCCTTTATGGAACTATAAGTATCTCGTGGAATTGAAATAATATTTACCTTGCCACTTTTACAATCAACATTTACTACCATAATAGTGTCAGATCTTGCATTATCAGCTTTTCTTGAATCAAGAGAGTCCACTCCAAGCATCAAAAATTGTAAATTTTCTTTTCCATCATCAATTTTATCTTCTTCATTATCATTTAAAAAATAAAAATAGCCAGCAAATCCAATAAGAGCTAAAATTATAATTACTAATATTGTAGTAAGAAAAGATTTAAAAAAAGTTTTCAATTACTCATCTCCTCATAAAAATTTCTAGCAAGTACTGTTTCTACGACAATATATTTGTCTTTCTCAACTAAAAATTTTAGAGTATTGTTAAGTGCAAAATACATTGCAGAATCTAAATCTTTTTTTGCAAGCTTTCTTGCAACATCTACTCCATCAAAGTTTCTCATAGGTTCAATATAATCTGCCAAAAAAATAATTTTCTCAAGATCACTCATATTAGGTCTTCCTGTTGTATGATATGATATTGCATTTAAAATATCTTCGTCATCTATTCCATATAAATTTTTTGCCATTACTCTTCCTAAATGAGAGTGTATAATTTGAGGAGCCCTTTTCATCTCTTCTGTAATCAAAAGGCCCTGATTTTTTGCTTCCTTAATAAGTTTCTTTTCATCTCTAATTTTTGCACAATCGTGTAAAAATCCTGCAATCTCCGCTTTTTCTGGATCAACACCATATATATTTGCAAGATCTATTGCAACATCTCTTACACGAATTGTATGGAGGTATCTTTTTTCTCCAATTCTTTCACAAGTTTCAGATTCAAATTTTTTTAAGTCATTGTTCAACTTTGTAAAACCCGCTTTCTTTTATATAATTCACCACATTATTTGGAATTAAATATCTAACAGATTTTTCATCCCTAATTCTTGTTCTTAGTTCCGTAGAAGAAATTTCATAAAGAGGTGTGTGAATAATCTCAACTATTGTACCATAATTTTCTCTCAAAAATTTCAGCTCTCTATTTATTTCATCAATATCAATATACTTTGGTCTAAGAGCAACTACAAATTCAATTTCTCTTGAAAGTTCTTCAATTTTTCTCCAAGTTTTCAGTTGAAATAAAGTATCCAAACCTATTAAAAAAAATAATTTTTGATTTTCATAGATTTTCTTAAGTTCTATAATTGTATCTACTGTATATGACAAATTAACTCTATTTGTTTCAATATCAGAAATTTCAAAATCTGGATTTGAACTTATTGCTAGCTTTACCATATTGTATCTATCTATTGCAGACACATCTAAACTCTTGTGCGGAGGATTTCCCGTTGGTATGAAAATAACTTTATCAAGACCCAGTTCTTCTTTTAAATATTCACAAATCATCAAATGACCAAAGTGAATTGGATTAAAAGTTCCTCCAAAAATTCCATACTTTTCCATTACAATTCTATCTTTTTATTTTCTTTAGATTCTCTATAAATTGTAAGTTTTTTGCCAATTTTTTGCACAAATTCTGCACCAGTAGCATCCAAAATTTCATCTACAATTTCATCAACTTCCACTGGTGCATTTTGTAAAACATTTATTTTTACAATTTCATGATCTTCCAAAAGTATATCTATTTGTTTTAAAAATCCATCGTTTATACCATCTTTTCCAAGTTGAATAAGTGGATCCATATTGTGAGCAAGACTCTTTAAATATGCTCTTTCTTTTCCTGTTAACATTCTATCTCCTATTCAAAAAATTCAAATTCGTATCCGCCAATAAATACTGAACCGCCATCATTTACGCCAAGTTCTTCCAACTTTTCAACTACTTTATTCTTTCTAAGATTTTCTTGGAAATATTTTAGTGAATCGTAATTTTCAAAATTAGTAGACCTCAAAAGCTTGTCGATGTAAGGTCCCTCTACAAAATAATTTCCATTTTCTTTGAAGACTCTTATACCCTCTTCCTTTACAACTTCTTCAACATGCTCTTTATCATAAGTTTCGTATTCACTAAAATCAACTTCTTGCAAGTTTTTATAAGTTTCTATCATCAATTTATCCAAGTTTTTTGTTGTAGCAGCTGAACCTGCAATTATTTTGTATTTATCGCCAAGTTCCTTTTCTAGCTTTTTAAGATTTTCCTCTGCTCCTGGCACATCCATTTTATTTGCAAAAATAATTTGTTTCTTTTCTGCAAGTCTTTCGTTATAATTAAAAAGTTCTTCGTTTATCTTGTAAAAATCTTCTAATGGATCTCTTCCCTCAGAACCAGAAATATCTAAAACATGAATCAAAATTCCTGTTCTTTCAATATGTTTTAAAAATTCATCTCCAAGACCAATTCCTTCTGATGCCCCTTCAATAAGACCAGGTATATCAGCAATTACAAAGGACTCCCCTTCGTCAATTTTTACAACTCCAAGATTTGGTGAAAGTGTTGTGAAGTGGTAATTTGCAATCTTTGGTCTTGCAGAAGTCACTATGGAAAGAAGTGTAGACTTGCCTACATTTGGAAAACCTACTAACCCAACATCTGCAAGAAGTTTTAATTCTAAAATAACTTCTCTTTCTTCTCCAATATTTCCTGCTTGTGCAAAAGCGGGTGCCTGTCTAGTTGAAGTCTTAAACCTTGCATTGCCAAGACCACCCTTCCCACCTTTACAAACAGTTACAGACATATTGTCCTCTTTTAAATCATAGATGACTCCCTTAGTATTTGCATCTCTAATGAGAGTTCCAACAGGAACTTTTAAAATTATATCTTCGCCATCTTTCCCAAACTTTAATTTATTCATGCCATTTTGTCCATTTTCGGCTTTATATTCTCTTTTATATCTAAAATCCATCAAAGTGTGAAGTCCAGAGTCAGTCATTACAATTACATCTCCACCTCTTCCACCATCGCCTCCAGCTGGTCCACCTGCTGGTTCATACTTTTCTCTACGCCATGCGACAGCACCATCGCCACCTTTTCCGGCTTTTAATTTTATTTTTGCTATATCTATAAACATAATTACCTCGTATTTTTTCTTATTATAACACAGATATGTAATGAAAACTTGAACCTTATGTTAAATATGTAAAATCTTGGTGAAATTTTAGACTTTACAAAGTGCAAAAAAATAAAGCAAGGTTTCCCCTGCTTCCTTCTTATGCTTCAACTTTTTCTTCTACATATACATTAGCGAATTTCTTTCCGCCTTTGCCCTTAGTTGTGAATCTTAAAACTCCATCGGCTGTAGCAAATAAAGTGTCATCAGAACCCTTCATAACATTTTCTCCTGGATGGATTTTTGTTCCTCTTTGTCTTACAAGAATATTTCCTGCTAGAACAAATTGACCGTCGCCTCTTTTAACTCCAAGTCTTTTTGAGTTTGAATCACGACCATTCTTAGAAGAGCCTGCTCCCTTTTTTGAAGAAAAAAGCAATAAATCAAATTTAATCATTTTGCACCTCCACATCCTTTAGTGTCAAATAATTTGGATAAGCTTCATTTATAAGCTCAATCCCCATAATCATAAATTCAAAACAAGTTTGAATATCATTTCTTCTATAAATATTACTATTTAAAATTTCTATTTTTAACAATCCGTCGCCTTGAACATCTTTTATTTCACTCTCCTCTACTCCAAGCTTATTTATAAGTGTAAAATAAAAAGCTTGAGTGAGAGTAGATATGCTAGAGCATACAATTTTTTCAAATTCACCCTCTGCATGACCACAAGACTTAAATCCACAATAATAATTTCCCTTTTTATAAAGGTCAATAATAGTCATTAGTTAATACCTGAAATTTCAACTAAAGTGTATGGTTGACGGTGTCCATTTTTCTTTCTTTCATTTTTCTTAGATTTGTACTTGTAAACAATAACTTTTTTTGCTTTACCTTGTGCCAATACTTTGGCTTCAACTTTTGCACCATCGATATATGGAGAACCTACTTTAGGTTCGTCACCAGATACAAATAATACTTTGTCAAAAGTTACATTGTCGCCTTCATTTACATCTAATTTTTCAACTTTAATTTTGTCACCAGCTTCAACAGTATATTGTTTTCCACCTGTTTCAATAATTGCGTACATTGTAGCACCTCCTCATTACAAGACTCGCCATCCTAGGTACCGAAGTTTTAAAACCTATTCTGTGCGGTTACATCAATGTATTTTACCATAATCTTATCCTTTTGTAAATAAAATTATAGATACTTTACATATATTTAAAAATTTTCTGAAACTTTTTATAAAAATAAGCAGGCTCTTACCTGCTTAGATTTTATCCTTATTTAATAAAACTTTCAATTATATATTTATCATTCAGTAATTGTTTTATTTTTTATTTCTTCTTTAAGTGATGTGACAAATTCATCTATGTCAACATCCTTAACTTCTTCTCCACTTCTCTTTCTAACAGAAAGTTTTCCAGAAGTTTCTTCTTTTTCTCCAATTACTAACATATAATTAATTTTCTTAACTTGTGCTTCTCTAATTTTGTATCCAACTTTTTCTGCACGACCATCAAGGTGAACTCTAAGTCCTTCTTCGTGAAGTTTATCTGCGATTTTTTCTGCGTAATCTTTAAATTTGTCAGATACAGGAATTACTTCAACTTGTACTGGAGATAACCATAGTGGGAATTTACCTGCAAAATGTTCAATTAATATACCCATAAATCTTTCAACTGATCCAAGAAGTGCTCTGTGAAGCATCACTGGTCTTTGTCTTTCTCCATCTTCGTCTACATAAGTTAAGTTGAAGTTTTCTGGAAGTTGGAAGTCAAGTTGAATTGTACCACATTGCCAAGTTCTTCCTATTGCATCTTCTAAGTGAAAGTCAATCTTTGGACCATAAAATGCTCCATCGCCTTCATTAATTGTATATGGCAAATTCTTTTCTTCTAATGCTTCTTTAAGTGACTTTTCAGCCAAATTCCATGATTCAAGGTCCCCCATGTAATCATCTGGTCTTGTTGAAAGTTCAATTGTGTACTTAAATCCAAAAGTGCTATATAAATAATCGGCAAGGTCAATCATCTTAAACACTTCATCTTTTATTTGTGATGGTAAACAATATACATGGGCATCATCTTGAGTAAATGTTCTTACTCTAAATAGACCATGAAGTGCTCCAGAAAGTTCGTGTCTGTGAACTATCCCATATTCTGCAAGTCTTATTGGAAGATCTCTGTAAGAGTGATTATTTGAATTGTAAACTAAAATTGATCCAGGGCAGTTCATTGGTTTTACTGCGTAATCTGCATCGTCAATCTTTGTAAAGTACATATTGTCTTTGTAGTGATCCCAGTGACCTGATCTGTGCCACAAATCTTCATTCAAAATAATTGGAGTTAAAATTTCTCCATATCCATTTTCTTCGAGAACATCTCTCCACCAATTTAATAAAGTGTTTCTTAAAATCATTCCATTTGGGTGAAAGAATGGGAATCCAGGTCCTTCTTCGTGCATACTAAATAGATCTAGCTCTTTTCCAAGCTTTCTGTGATCTCTCTTTTCAGCCTCTTCACGTCTTTCAATATATTCATCTAATTGTTTTTGTTTTTCAAAAGCTATTCCATAAATTCTTTGAAGCATTTTTTTATTTGAGTCGCCTCTCCAATATGCTCCCGCAATTGAAAGAAGTTTTATTGCCTTTATTTTTTTAGTTGATAGAAGATGTGGTCCCTTGCAAAGATCGACAAAATCTCCAATTTTATACATTGTAATCTTTTCATCTTCTTTTAAATCTTCAATTAACTCAACTTTATAATCTTGATTTTTTTCTTTGAAATAATTAATTGCTTCTTCTCTTGAAACTTCTATCTTTTCTACTGGAAGGTCTTTCTTAGCAATTTCTTTCATTTTATCTTCTATTGCCTTTAGATCTTCTTCAACAAATCTGTGATCTAAATCTAAATCGTAATAAAATCCTGTTTCAGTTGAAGGTCCAATGGCAAATTTTGCTTCTGGGTAAAGTTCTTGGATGGCATAAGCCATAATGTGAGATGCAGTGTGCCATAAAATTCTTTTTCCTTCATTGTCTTCAAATTTTACAACTTTAAAGTCGCTATCTTCATAAACTTCATCTTCTAGTCCTAAAATTTCTCCATTTACAACTGCTCCAAGAGAATCTCTTAATAATCCTTTAGAAATATCTCCTGTAATTTGTGACACTTTAACTCCACTTTCGTATTCTTTTCGTGATCCATCTGGATATTTAATAATCATTTTCTTCCTCCTAAAATTAAAAAAATAAAATAAAAAAGCCATCATCCCAAAGGACGATGACCGTGGTTCCACCTTAATTAAACTCAAGGGATTTAACGCATCCATACGCCATAGTTTGCTATGGGACTCCAAGTTAGTTTTCAAAAATATAAAATTAGAAATTTGCAGCGACCATTTCCTCTCTTAAAATTTTATAAATTTTACTCTTCTTATCAAAGCCATTTTTTAAAATTGCTATTATAATATCATAAAGTTTTTATATCTTCAAGAATATTTTGAAAGAATTTATCATTTCTCTCGCCTTTTTATATTACCCAAGCTAAATTTTTTAAAACACGATCTTTCTTTTTTTTGATATAATTTATGAAGAAAAAATTATTTGGAGGCAAGTATGAAAAATAAGTTAAAATATTTTATCATTGCTCTTATCATTATGGGATCTATTCCTATTCTACCTGTCTTTGAAGATGATTTTTTTGGATTCTTTGCCTTTATAAATTTTTATGGGCTTAGCCCCTTTGTCTTGCCCCTTTTAATTTCTCTGCCCTTCATATACAAAAATAAAAGTTTTTATTTTTTATATTTTTCCTTATCCCAATCCTCTACAACAACTTTTTTATCTTCTATTTTTTTAAAGTTGTGGACTACTCCTTCACTTCAATTATATTTTTTGTACTTGGCCTGGTCTTGTCCCTTTACTTATTAAAGGGAAAGAAAAAAACTCCCTAAGAGGAGTTTAAACTATTTTATAAAATAATCCTTTGAGGAGATGTAAAAGTAAAATGGACTACAAAACCCAAATTAAAATGTTCAAGCATTTAATTCCTATTGGTGAGAGAGATTCAAAAGACCTTATAGATTATCTCAAAAATAAATTTGATGTTGTTGAAATTAATTTTTCAGAACTACCTCCTTACAAGAGAGATATGCTTAGTGAAAATGCAAAATATTACGTAGGAAATGTTAAGTTAAATGTTGAGATAAAAGAAATGTCCTTTCGTCTCTTTAAAATTATAGAAAATGAAAAAAGTATAGAATATGTAGATCCACATGAAGCTGAACATGGTAATTTCCTTTTTTTTATACTTGAAGAAAAGACTAAATATATGTCTACAAATAGTGGTAGACTTCTAACAGAGATGACTTATGTTTCTGGGGTTTCTAAAGAATCTTACCTTGAAGAAGATTTAGTTTTTAAAGATTTGCTTTTTAAGTTAATGTTTGATTATATCGATGACAATAAATTTTTATATAAAAAAATTCTTCAAAACAAAGTAAATAGATAGTATATGTTTATAAATATCCTAATAATTATATTATAAATAAAAGATGTATTAAAAGAAGGGAATTAACCCTTCTACATACCATCTTTTATATTTGTCACTTTTACAAAGGTCTTAAATAAAATAAATAGAACCAAAGTCTTCTATTGGGTCTTTCGATAAAATTTCAATTTCATAATTATATTTTTTTATTATTTTTAAAATTTCTTCATGGGATGAGTGATGAGAAAAATCTCCTGTGAAGAAAATTTTTTTGCCCAAGACTCCACTCGCCCCACCAATAAAACCATAATTAAAATTTCCTAATCTTATATCACCATGATTTATTTTATAAATTGGAACAAAATCTTTTAGACTTTCATAAATTCCTCCATCACTTGTGATTATAAAATCATCTGTCACAAGAGATGAACATTTTGCATAGCCCTGCTTAATATTTATCATTTCGTATCCATAATTTTTGTAGTAATCTAAAAGAACTTCATCTGTGTACTTCAAATTGTGGATAAAATAATTTTTAAATCTAAAGGCATTTAGTGGAATGTCAAGAGGATACTTTGCCCCTAGTTTTGATTTTGATGGGATAATATTTTTATCTAAAAAAATTTTTTTGTAATATTTTAAGTTATCTCTATCGACAACAATTTCGCCATCTGGAAGTGGATGGACTAAAATATCTGTGTGAGAATCTAGTCCCTTCATTAAGTTTTTATTTGATTTAGTTCTCACAAGATTCCCGTATTCTTTTAATTTCTTGCAAGATTTTTCTGGAAAATTTTCTGCAACAATTACATAATTCATTTCATCATCTCATAAATTATAATTGAGGCAGCTACATTTGCATTTAAGGAATCCACATTTTCACTAATTGGTATATTTAAAAAACTATTTGCGTGGGACATCAAAAAATTTGAAATTCCCTTTGCCTCATTTCCAATTACAACAATATCCTTATCTTTAAATTCATAATCTCTTGTTGATGTGGAGTTATCAAGAGAAGTAGCAATAATATTAAAATCTAAATTTACTAAGCTTTCTCTACTCATAAAATAAATTGGCACTTTAAAAATTGAAGACATGGAAGACCTAACTGTCTTTGGATTGTAAAGGTCGCAGGAATTTTCTGAAATTATAACTCCATCTAATTTAAAAGCATCAGCAGAACGAATTATTCCACCAAGATTTCCCGGCTCCCTTATATCATCGAGATATAAAAATTTTCCATTTTTTTCATTGAATTCTCTGTGAATTTCTTTGTAGTATGCAATTATTCCTGGAGAAGTTTTTGCATCACAAAGCCCGTCAAAAATTTTGTCTGAAAAAATTAAAATTTTGTCTTTATCTATATCTTTTAAAATATTTTCAAATTTATTTTCTTTATAAGAGAATTCACTTAAAGCAATATATTCTACTTCACATTCACTTGCTTCCTCAATTACTACTGGCTTTTCCACCATGAATAATCTATGTTCTTGTCTGTATTTCTTCTCCTTTAAACTTTTTAAAAACTTATATGTATCATTATTCTTACTTATAATTATCATTTTTCTCCTCAACCTATAAATAAAAAAGCCCCGAAGGGCTCTTCTCTTAAAAATTATAAAAATTTACTCTTGTCTTTTAAATACTCTTTGATATCTATAACTTCTCCGCTTTCCATAATTATTTTAAAAGAATAATCATATACATAAGCTGCAGAAATTCCAAGAAGTGATGCAGGAAGTGCCAAAATCATTCCAATAGCAGATGTTGTAAGTGAAAGAGATAAAACTGTTTCGTTATCCTTTTCGACAACAAGTCTTCTTGCATTTCCCTTTCTCCAAATTTCTTTTATTGCATCTACAATTTCATCAAGATAATTTACAACTTCATCTACATATTCTTTTCCAGCTCTTCTTTTTTTCTCATTTGAAGATTTTTCTTCTTCATCTTCAAAAACTTTGGAATCTTCCTCTTCGAAAAAGTTTTGATTTTCTTTTTCTTCATATTTTCCGTCATTAATATATTCAATTGCTAGATCAACATCGCCATCACTATCTAGTAGAGCCTTTCTCACTATACCATAGCTTGCACCAGTAGTATTTATTACATAATCAATTTTTGTCATATTAATCATAATATCACCTCCCAAGATATCTACCCAAAAAAATCTCTTTTAAAATTATTTATTTTCCACTTTTTGTGCATTTTCGCCATTATTATTTTGATTTGAATATGCGTCTTCATCTATTGGTTTTTCATAAAATACATGACTTTCATCATCAACTACTGAAATAAAAGTCTTTCCTGGATAAAATTTAATTTCATTTCCATCTTCATCTTTAAAAATTGTCCTAGCATCTTCATTTGCTTTTTCCCAAGTTATCTCACTTAGTTTTCCCCCTTGAAGAAAAAGACCTTTCCCGCTGCCAATGTTGTCTAATTTTAATGTTCCCTTAGGACCAGCGACAACTGCCTTTTGAAAAAGTACTAAAACATTTGTCGTACCAATTTCAACTCCTGATGATTCATCTATAACAACTTCTCCTTGTCTATTGTATTGATATTTATTTGTATTGGCATTATAAATAAACTTTGTCTTATACCTTGGATTGAAGTTTAATTCAATTTCATTTACATCAATTCCTTTTGCCTTTTCATCATCTTCTTTAAAGGAAAGTGATGCGTTGTTATCCATTGTATTTATATCTTTTTTATTTAAATACTCAATCATTTCTGGTAGTGCAATATATCCATTGTGAGGAGCAAATTTCCCCACATCTTTGTTTCTATGAAAAATTATTCCTTCCAATGCAATTCCATCTAAGTCCACAACGTTTCTCTTGTGAATTTCAGCAAGTCCAGCTTCACTGCCGCCCCAATGAATGTAAACAGCATTATATTCCTTTGCTGTATCAACAAAGTAAGGTCTTGCAGAGCGAACTGGTCCTATTACATCTGGATAATTTTGTTGAAATAAAAGCATATATCTTGTATATTCGCCCTCAGCACGATATTCATAAATAACATCGCAAGGATCAAGTCCAGATTGTGGTCTTGCATCATCGTGATTATCTATCATAACTGCATAAATTTTATTCTTTGATATATCTTCTTTTGTTTCTTCATGTCTAAGTGGTGAATAATAAACTACTTTTTCTGGTTCTTTTTTTGTTTCTACTTCTGCTTTTTTATTTGTTGTATCTTGATTACATGCTACTAAAGTCATTGCCATAGCAACACAAATCATAATCTTATGTAATTTTTTCAATTTTTTACCTCTCTTCTCACTTTATCTATTTTATTTTAATTTATATCATTAAATATGTAAATAGTGCATAAACTTTTATGACAAAAAATCTAAACTTCAGAAACTAGTTAAAAATATTTCCATATAAAAAATAAAGCTGCAAAATATGCAGCCCTACAATTAATTTTCCTCTGTAAATTTTTTAATATCTTTATTTGAACCTAAAACTGTTAAAATATCTTCCTCTTTAATTTTAAAATTAGATTCTGGATTTACAAAATTTTCTCCTTCTCTTTTTACCATTAACAAATTAAAATTGTAATCTTCTCTAAGTCTTAGTTCCTTTATTTCTTTTCCATTCATCTTTGGAATTGCTTTAAAATCATAAATACTATATCCTTTAGATATTTCATTAGAATCCAACAAACTGTCATTTGACAAATTATTTGCAAGTCTATACCCAATATCTCTCTCAGGAAATATAATTTTATCTGCACCACATTTCAATAAAATTTTACCAAATCTATAAGACGGTGCCTTTGCAATAACCCTATCAATTCCAGCTTCTTTAGATGCGAGAACTGCCATTATTGCAGCAGCTAAATTTTCGCCAATTGCCACAACTGCAACATCATAATTTTTAAGTGCAAGCTCTTCCACTGCTTTCTCATCTTCAAGATCACATACAATTGCCTCAGTTACTTTTTCAGAAATTAAATCAATTTTTTCTTGATCTAAATCTATTGCTACAACTTCATTTTTCAATTCATACAATCTCGTGGCAACAGTAGAACCAAATCTACCACATCCAAATACAATAAATGTCTTCATAATTACCCCACTATAATTTTACCTTCTGAATATCTCGTATGCTTCTTTGTCTTTCTATTTAAAATTCCTATACCTAAAGTTGCTGCTCCAACTCTTCCAAGATACATTAATACTATTAAAATCACTTTTGAAAAAGAACTCAAATTCCCAGTAATGCCTCTACTTGTACCAACTGTTCCAAAAGCTGAAACAATTTCATATAATATATCTATATACAAAAATTGTCCATGTTCAATAATTGTAATAACTAGTGATGCAAGTATAATTATTCCACTTCCAAGTGAAAATATACACAAAGACTTCAAAAGTGCGTCGCGAGATATAGTTTTGTGAAATATTTCTGTATCTTCATTTCCTCTTAAAACAGAAATAGTAGAAAACAATAACACTCCAAAAGTAGTCGTCTTAATTCCTCCACCAGTTGACGCCGGAGATGCTCCAATAAACATTAACATAATAGTAACAATCAAAGAACCCTCTTGCATCTTCCCTATGTCTATCGTATTAAATCCTGCAGTCCTTGATGTCACAGACATAAAAAGAGAAGACAAAATCTTACCTTTAAGACTCAACCCTTCCATTGATGGACTATCATGTTCAATTAAGAAAAATGCAATTGCTCCAACAAGAATCAATATTGCTGTAATTGAAACAACTATTTTAGAATGAAGCGTTAGATTCTTAAATTTTCTTTTTTTGTAAATATCAATAAAAACTGTAAACCCAAGTCCACCAAAAATTATTAAAAGTGAAATTACAATATTAACAGTAAAATCAGAAACATAATTTGAAAGCGAATTTCCAATAATATCAAATCCAGCATTGCAAAAAGCTGAAATCGAATGAAAAAGCGAAAATAAAATTCCCTTTTTAAGCCCAAAGTCTGGAATGAATTTTGTTGAAAGTAAAATTGCCCCAATTAGTTCCACAATCAAACTAAATTTTATAATATAAATTACAAGTCTAATAATTCCCTTGCTTGTATCAGCATTTGTCTGTTCTCTTATAATTCTTCTTTCAGATATTCCAATTTTCTTGTTTAAAACCATGGCAATTAGAGATAAAAACACCATAGTTCCAAGCCCACCAATTTGAATTAAAATAATAATTACACATTTACCAAAGGCAGTCCACTGAGTTGCCGTATTAGTCACAATAAGACCTGTGACACATGAAGCTGAAGTTGATGTGAAAAACGCATTTAAAAAGCCTATACTTTCTCCATTTGCACTTGCTGCTGGAAGATTTAATAAAATAGCTCCCAATAAAATTAGTGCAAAAAAAGAAAGACAAACTATTAAAGGTGGATTCTTTTTTAATCTTCTAATCATAATATCCTCATTATACAATTTTTTAAAATTTAAATGGAAAAAGACTCCCAAAGGGAGTCCTAATTATTGTTCTTTTGCAACATCAACTAATTTTGCAAAACCTTCTGGATCATTAATTGCCATTTCAGAAAGCATTTTTCTATTAATATTTATATTTGCCTTTTTAAGACCTGAAATAAATTTTGAATAGCTCATTCCATTAAGTCTTGCAGCTGCATTAATTCTTGCAATCCAAAGTTTTCTAAAATCTCTTTTTCTTTGTTTTCTACCGATGTATGAATAGTTAAGAGATTTCATAACAGCTTGATTTGCAGTTCTATATAATTTTGATTTAGCACCAAAATATCCTTTAGATTGCTTTAGAATATTTTTATGTCTTTTTTTGGCGTTAACGCCTCTTTTTACTCTAGCCATCTTTACCTCCTATTAAGGAATCATGTGATCGATTCTCTTTTGATCACCTTTAGAAACTGTACTACTTTTTCTAAGTTTTCTTAGTCTTTTAGCAGTTTTCTTACCTGTTAAATGTCCTTTATAAGCATAAAATCTCTTAAGCTTGCCAGAACCTGTTCTCTTAAACCTCTTAGCGGAAGCTCTGTGAGTTTTCATCTTTGCCATAAAAATCCTCCTTATTTATCAGACTTGTCATTGTCTTTTTTTTCTGAAAGGAACATCACTAGATTTCTTCCTTCCATCTTAGGTTTTTTGTCCACAACTCCATACTCAGAAATTAAATCTACAAACTTATCGAGAACTTCGCGTCCAAGATCAGTGTGACCCATTTCTCTACCTCTAAATCTAACTGCAACTTTAACCCTATCACCATTTTTTAAGAAATCAATAGCTCTATTAGCTTTTGTATTTAAATCGTGATCCTCAATATTGGGAGTAAGTCTTAATTCCTTTATATTGATTACCTTTTGTTTTTTTCTTGCTTCTTTTTCTTTTTTCTCCATGTCGTATCTGTATTTACCATAATCCATTAAACGACACACTGGTGGTTTTGCGTTTGGCGCAACTTTAACTAAGTCCAGTCTTTTAGATATAGCCAAATCGATTGCTTGATTTGTAGCAACAACACCTAATTGATTGCCCTCATCATCTACTAATCTGACTTCCCTTTCTCTTATCTCTTCATTAATTTGAAGTTCTTTAATTTCTAAGCACCTCCGTAAATTAAAAAAGCGAGCACACAAAGATGCCCGCAAATTCATCATAATTTTAAAATAACCTAAATGACTTCGCCATTAGGTGAGAAGCGGACTTCTTCTTTAATAACAAACGATATGATAACACAAAGTTTATTAATTGTCAAACATTTTACACTAAAGATTTTATTTTTTGATATAAAAGATCTATTGCAACTTCATTGTCCCCACCTTCAGGAATAATAACATCTGCATACCTCTTTGAAGGTTCAACAAATTGAAGATGAGAAGGTCTAACAGTCTTCATATATTGATCAATAACTGAATCAAGTGACCTTTCTCTCTCTTTCATATCTCTTTTTATCCTTCTGATAATTCTAACATCAGAGTCTGTATCTACAAAAACTTTTATATCCATAATGTCAATTAAATTCACTTCACTAAAAATTAAAATGCCTTCTAAAATAATTATTGGCTTTGGAAAGACTATTTCTCTTTCTCTTTTTCTGTTATGAAGTGCAAAATCATAAATAGGTTTTTCAATTTCTCTTCCAGATTTTAAAAGTTTTAAATGATCATACAAAAGATCGTTGTCAAAGGCAAGTGGATGATCATAATTTGTATTTACTCTCTGTTCAAATTTCAAATTAGATTGATCTTTATAATAAGAATCTTGCTCAATTACAGAAACATTATCTCTACCAATAAGTTCTATTAATTTTTTAGTAACAGTGCTCTTACCGCTGCCACTTCCTCCGCAAATCCCAATAATACAAGCTTTACTCGTCATTCTCTCTCCTCAAAATAAATCCCTTTTTGACAAGTTTATCTATTTTTATTTTAAAAATTTGCTTAGCTTTATTTGCAACTTCTATTTCTCTATCTTTATCATCATACATCTCTTGTATATTATAATTAAAATGTTTTATACCAGGGCCAAAAATTTCTATATCTTCTCCCTTAAAAATCCTATTTCTCTGTTCTATGGTTGCAACCTTTGTATCATTATTATAATCTAAAACAATCCCAACAAAATCATAACCTCTTATATAAGAATTATCTTCATAAACTTGAGAATTCTCATTAGCTTTTCCATAAAAGAAACCAGTTGTAAAATCTCTGTGACTTACTTTTTTAATTTCTTCTAAAAGATATGGATCATATTTATAATTTTCTGGGTCTTCATAATATGCATCAATTGCCATTCTATAAGATCTTATAACTGTTGCAAGATAGTACTCACTTTTAACTCTGCCTTCAATTTTTAAACTAGAAATTCCAGCACGAATCATATCGTCAATGTGTTCAATCATACACAAATCTTTAGAATTCATTATAAAAGTACCTTCATCATGCTCTTCTATTGGAAAATATTCTCCAGGTCTTTTCTCCTCAACAAGATGATATTTATATCTGCAAGGCTGTGCACAATCGCCCATGTTAGCATCTCTTCCAGTCATATAATTCGAAAGAAGACATCTTCCAGAATAAGACATACACATAGCACCATGAGCAAAAGTTTCAATTTCAATTTCATCTCCAACATTTTTTATAATATCAGAAACTTCCTCTAAACTTAGTTCTCTAGCCATTACAACTCTTTCTGCTCCAAGGTCTTTCCAAAACTTTACCGTTTCTACATTTGTAACAGAACCTTGTGTAGAAATGTGAATAGGAAAATTAGGTGCAACCTTTTTAACTTTCATAAACATACCAGGATCTGCAACAATTAATGCATCAACACCAATATCATTTAATTTTTCAATATATTCTTCAACTCCAACTATATCCTTGTCGTGAGGAATAATATTTAAAGTTACATGGATCTTTTTTCCTCTTTCGTGCAAATAATTTGTAGCCCACTTTATATCTTCCACGGAAAAATTCTTTGAAGCCTTTCTAAGCCCAAAGCTTTCTCCACCAAGATAAACAGCATCAGCTCCATACTCTACTGCAGTTTTTAATTTATTCATATCACCAGCTGGTGCTAAAAGTTCAATTTTCTTCATCTTTTCTCCTAACTAAAAGTATCCCATCTCCTATGGGGACAACAGAAGATATAAAATTATCATCTTCTGAAATATCACTTAAAAAATTCCTAAGTCTTTTAACAATAGTCTTCTTTCTTCTCACAATGAGCTTATCTTCTGTGACCATTCCTTTAAATAAAACATTGTCACAAATTATAATACCATCTTTATTTAAATTTTTTAAAGCAGAATCAAAATATTTTTTGTACTGCCCCTTTGCAGCATCTATAAAAATTAAATCGTATTTTTCTTCTAAATTTTCCAAAAAATCATAAGCGTCACTTTCATGGACACTTATAATTTCATCTAAACCTTCACTAGAAATATTTTTCCTAGAAATTTTTACCATTTCAGAATTTAACTCAACAGTATCAAATTTTTTTATACATTTATTTCTCTTCACAAAAGAAATTGATGAATAACCTATTGCAGTCCCAAGTTCTAAAACTTTTTTTGGTTCCTTCATTGAAATTAAAAAATTTATAAACTCTTCACTTTCCCTCTCCACAATTGGAACATGATTTTCTTCTGCATACTCAATCATTTCCAAAAGTTTTTCATCGTGAACTTCTTTTAAATTTCTTAAATAATTTTCTATATAATCATAATTTATATTTGGCATAATTCCTCTAAAAAAGGGAACCTTATAGATTCCCTAAATATCCTAAACCTCCATAATAATTGGCAAAATCATAGGATTTCTCTTTGTATTTTTCAAAATATATGATCTAAGATTATCTCTAATGTCAGACTTTAATCCATTCCAATCCTTTAAATTTTCATTAGATTCCTCTTTTAATATCTTTCTGACAACATTTTTTGCATCCTCAATTAAATCTTCAGATTCTCTAACATATACAAATCCTCTTGAAATAATATCTGGTCCAGAAACAACTTTGCCTTCTTTTGTTATAGTTATAACTACAATTATAAGTCCGTCTTCTGAAAGATGTTTTCTATCTCTAAGTACGATATTTCCAACATCTCCAACTCCAAGACCATCAACTAAAATATTGCCAGAAGGAACATCTCCTACAAGTTTTGCATCTTTTTGCGAAATTTCAAGACAATTTCCATTTTCCATTATAAAAATATTGTCTTCAGGTATTCCCATTTGTGCTGCAATTTTTGCATGTTTCATTAGATGTCTAACTTCTCCATGAGCTGGAATAAAATATTTTGGTTTAATTAAACTCAAAATAAGTTTTAATTCTTCTTGGCAAGCATGACCAGACACGTGAATTTCTGATAGAGTTTCATATATTACTTTTGCTCCTCTTTCGAGTAGTCTATTTATAACTTTCGTAACTGCATTTTCATTACCTGGTATTGGTGTTGCAGAAAGAATTATAGCATCATTTGGAGTAAGTTCTATTTTTCTGTGCTCACCATAAGCAATTCTAGTTAAAGCTGACATAGGTTCGCCCTGTGAACCTGTGGTTATTAAAACAATCTCACTGTCATCATATTTATACATGTCTTTTATATCTACAAATGTATCTTTCTTAACTCTAAACTGTCCAAGTTTTTTCGCAGTTTCTGTGACATTTATCATAGACCTACCTGATAGTACAACTTTTCTACCATATTTTTCTGCAGAATTTATTATTTGTTGAACTCTATGAACATTTGATGCAAAAGTTGCAATAATAATTCTGTTTTCTGAAAGATTTTGAAAAAGTCTATTAAATGTTTCCCCTACTTTTGACTCACTCATCGTGTAGCCTGGTCTAAGTACATTCGTACTTTCTCCAATCATTGCAAGTACACCTTTTTCACCAATTTCTGCAATTCTTGTAAGATCGATTGGCTTTCCACTAATCGGTGTAAAATCTACTTTAAAATCTCCAGAGTGATAAACATATCCAAGAGGAGTTTTTATTGCAAGTGCACAAGCATCTGGTATAGAATGATTTACATTTATCCATTCAACTTCCATTTTGCCAAGTTTTACTACGTTTCCTGCACTTACAACATGAAGTTTATCTCTTGAAAGTCTATGTTCTTTTAATTTATTTTCTAAAAGACCAATTGTAAGAGCAGTACCATAAATATCTAAATCTAATTTTCTAAGAACATAAGGAATTGCACCAATATGATCTTCATGACCATGTGTTAGCACAAGTCCTCTTATTTTATCCTTATTATTTTCCAAATAAGTTACATCTGGTATTACTACATCAATACCAAGCATTTCATCTTCTGGGAATGTCATACCACAATCGACAATAATAATATCATCTCTATATTCTATGACCGTTAGATTCTTTCCAATCTCGTGAAGTCCTCCCAGTGGAATAATCTTCACTTTATTTGTATTTCTCATTAATTTGCCTTCTCCTCAAATTTGTGGCGGCAGTCTTCGCAATAACCCATAAATTTTAGAGTGTGGTCAATAATCTTAAAATTCTTTTCTCTTTCTATTTCTTCTTCCAATTCATTTAAATCGTCGGCATCAAATTCTTCTACTTTGCCACAATTTAAGCACACAAGATGATGATGTCTATGTCCTTCTTGCTTTAATCTAAGTTCATATCTAAGAATATTATCATCAAAAGCAATTTGATCCAAAATTCCTAATTTGTGAAACAATTGAACAGTTCTATAAATAGTTGCAATTCCCATTTCAGGATCTTTCTCAGCCACTAAATTATAGACTTCTTCTGTGGTAAGATGTTTATCTTGATTTTTCAAAAAAACTTCATAGACCCTAGCTCTTTGTTTTGTATATTTATATCCTGCGTCCTTTAGAATCTTCTTTACAGGATCAGTATTTAAATCCATACAGTCAATCACCCATCTATTTCATCTAAAAGTTCTTCATAAACTTTTTTTGCTTCATTTAACTCATAATCATCTATACCGGCAAGAAGTTCATTTCCAAACTCATCTTCTACCACTTTTAATATATAGATTTCTGGCTCTTCTTCATCTGTATAGAGTGCTACATAATCTGTATCGTCAATTGAAAATTTTGCATCTACAAAAAATTCAACTTCCTCATTATTTTCATCATACAATTTTATCTTTTCCACTATTATCACCTATAAATTAATTCTATCCAGATAGCTTTGCAAAATGTATGTTGCTGCAATTTTATCTATATATTTTTTTCTATTTTCTCTTCGAACAGAACCTTCTATTAGAACTTTCTCTGCCATTAAAGTAGTCATTCTCTCATCTACATACTCAATATCAACTTTGTATTTATTTTTTAATTTTTCTGCAAATTTAATGACTTTTTCACTTTGAGGTCCAATAGTATTGTTCATATTCTTGGGAAGACCTACCACTACTTTTTCTACATTATTTTCTTTTATTATGTCATGAATTTTATCATAGGCTATTTTATTTGATTCCCTTTTTATAGTAGTAAGAGGTTGTGCAGTAATCATAAGAGGGTCGCTTATTGCAACTCCAATCCACACATCTCCTACATCTAAGCCTAAAACTTTATTCATTTAACCACAACCTTTACAGGTACATATATAATATGTAAAAGAGATGGTCTAGCCATCTCAAAATTTTTCCAAATAAACTTTTAGCATCTCTTGTAAAAGCTCGTCACGCTCTATTTCTTGTATCATGGATCTTGCATTATCATGACTTGTTATATAAGTTGGATCGCCTGATAATATATATCCAATAATTTGGTCAGAAGGATTGTATCCTTTTTCCTCTAGAGCATTGTAAACAACTTTTAAAATACTCTTAATTCTTTCTTGTTCCAAAATGTTTTTTTCAAAAATTTGTGTATTATTGTTTTGATCCATAATTGCCTCCAAATAGATTATATCATAAAATATCTATTTTGATAATATTATAATAATTCACTTATTTTATTTAGAGCTTCATCAATCTTGTTTAAATCTTTGGCACCGGCGGTTGCCATATCAGGTCTTCCACCTCCACCACCACCGGCTACTTTTGCAATTTCTTTTATGAGTTTACCTGCTACAATTTTCTTTTCAACAAGATCCTTTGAAACTGCACATACAAAATTTAATTTATCATCATTTACAGTTGCAAATAAAACTACAACTGATCCAAGTTTATTTCTCACTTCATCAGCTAAATCACGAAGAGTATTCACATCAACTCCTTCGAATTTCTTTGTTACGTATTTTATACCATTTTTTTCTCTAACTGAATCTAAAATTCCAGAAATCTGATCTTTTGCCATTTCATGTTCAAGCCTGTCTATTTCTTTAGCCATTTCTTTTAAACTTTTATTATTTGACTTTATCTTTGAAATAATTTCATCTTTATTAGATTTTAATTCCCTTGCTATTTCATCTTGTTCGCTTTTTAAGGAATTTAAATAATTATATACTGCAGGCCCAGTAATAGCTTCTATTCTTCTTATTCCATTGCTGACTCCATTTTCAGATAATATTTTAAACATCAAAATTTCAGAAGTGTTTTTTACATGAGTACCACCACAAAGTTCTCGTGAGTAATCTCCCATGGAAATAACTCTAACTTCATCATGATATTTGTCTTCAAAAAGACCTATTGCACCCATTTTTTTAGCGCATTCAAGATTTGTAACTTTGGTTTCAACTGGAAGTGATTCGAATATTTTTTCATTTACAATATTTTCTACTTTTTCAATTTCTTCTCTAGTCATTGCTTCAAAATGGGAAAAATCAAATCTCATTCTATCATCCATAACAAGAGAACCAGCTTGATTTACATGATTTCCAAGTACATCTTTTAAAGCTCTGTGAAGAAGATGTGTTACTGAGTGATTTCTTCTAATATTATTTCTTCTCTTTGAGTCAATTATAACTTCTGCACGATTTTTCTCTAATTTTCCTTCTACAACTTCAACAAAGTGAAGATGCAGTCCATCTTTAGTTTTCTTAGTATCTGTGACCTTCAATTTAAATTTATCAGAAATAATTTCTCCAGTATCTCCAACTTGACCACCACTTTCTCCATAAAAAGTAGTTTTATCTAAAATTACAATTCCCTTTTCACCTTTATCTAGAGAATCTACTATTCTATCATTTGAAATTATTCTTATAATATTTCCACTGCACTTATCTTTTTCATAGCCTAAAAATTCATTGTGAAGACCCTCAAAGAGATGTTTGTTATCTTGGTTTGACCAACCAACATTGGAGTCATCTCTTGCATCCCTAGCTCTTTTCTTTTGAAGATCCATTTCATTTTGAAAGCCTTCCATATCTACATCAAAGCCTTCCTCTTTTAAAATTTCTTCTGTCAAGTCCACTGGGAATCCATAAGTGTCATAAAGTTTAAATGCTTTTTCTCCATCTAAAAATTTTGAATTTGATTTTTTCATTTCTTCTATGTTTGCATTTAATCTTACAAGTCCACCATCAATTGTTTCTAAGAATTTTTCTTCTTCTCTCCTAATTATTTCTTTAATAGACTCTCTATTCTCTTTTAATTCTTCGTACTGATCTCCCCAAGAGTCAATCACCATATCTGCAATTTCAAATAGAAAAGCTTTTTTAATACCAAGCTTTCTACCATGTCTTGCAGCTCGTCTTATAAGTCTTCTAAGTACATAACCTCTTCCTTCATTAGAAGGCACAACAGTATCAGAAATCATAAAAGTCATGGCCCTTATGTGATCAGTTATAACTCTAAAAGAAATATCTAAATCTTTATCTTCTCCATATTTTTTCCCAGAAACTTTTGCAATTTCTTCTATAATATCTTTTATTGCATCAATTTCAAAAATATTTTCAGTTTTTTGCAAAACTGTCGCAATTCTCTCAAGCCCCATTCCAGTGTCAATATTTGGATGTGAAAGTGAATTGTAATTACCAGATTCATCTTTATCGAATTGTGTAAAAACTAAATTCCAAACTTCAATAAATCTATCACCTTCATCACCTGGTTTTTCCTCTTCAGATCCATATTCTAAACCTCTGTCCACATAAATTTCTGAACAAGGACCTGATGGGCCAACTTCAAGTTCCCAAAAATTATCTTCTTTTCCCAATCTAATTATTTTTTCTTCAGGAATTCCTATTACATCTCTCCAAATATTGTAAGCTTCATCGTCCTCAAAATAAACAGTAACCCACAAATCTTCTTTTGGAATTTCTAAATTCACTGTCAAGAATTCCCATGCCCAAGGGATTATTTCCTTTTTAAAATAATCTCCAAAGGAAAAATTTCCAAGCATTTCAAAAAATGTAGCATGTCTATCTGTAAGCCCTACATTATCTATGTCACCAGTTCTAATACATTTTTGACAAGTTGTAACTCTTTTTGCAGGTGGAACTTCTTCTCCAGTAAAAAATTTTTTCATTGGTGCCATTCCTGCTCCTATTAAAAGTAGTGATTTGTCATCTTTTGGAATTAGTGAAAAACTTGGAAGTATAAAATGATTTTTTGATTCAAAAAATTTTAAAAATTCTGTCCTTATATCGTGTAACCCTAAATATTTCATATACAACTCCTATTAAAAATCCTCCCAGTCCATGGGAGGATGTGCTATAAATATTATAATTATAAAGCTTATTATTGTCAATCAACGCTATATCTGTCATTGTATTTTATTTTAACAAAATCAACTAGTATAAATATTATTGAAGTTATAGGAACAGAAATAACCATTCCCCAAACTCCAAATAATCCTCCACCAATTATTATTGAAATTAAAACTATAAGTGGACTAAGGCCTGTGCTATCTCCAATTAATTTCGGTGCTAAGATATTATTTTCAACCCATTGAATTAAAACAAATAAAATAAGTACCCAAAGTGCTTTTATAGGAGAATCCATAAATGCGAATAAAACTGCAGGTGCACAACCTAAGAATGGACCAATGTATGGAATTATGTCTGCAACACAAGTTATAAGTCCAATTATAATTGCAAAATCCACTCTAAGAATTAGTAAATAAATCATCGTTAGAACTCCAACAAAAATTGCCATCAAAAGTCTTCCTCTAATAAATTGTTGAAGTGCTGTGTCAATTCTTGTCGCTAGATATGTTACGTCTTTTCTGTGCTTATTTGGTATTGCTTTTTTTAATTTTAAAGTAAATTTTTCTTTGTCCACTGAAAAGTAAAAAGAAAAAATCAATACTAATAAAAGTCTAAAGACACCAGTTACTAGGCCATATAATTTTGAAAGTAAATTTGATGCAGATTTCATAAGAGATTCTTGCATGTTTCCTACTAGTTTATTTACAGCTTTAGTTATGGAATCTAAAATATTTGATACAATTTCAGGTGTTTCTACATTACCTTCCACTTTTGGATTTGATTTTTTATATACATCTATAAAATTATCTGGAAGTTCAACGTTGAATTTGGCAAAAAATTCTGACATGGAGTCGTTAACATTCTTAGTAAGAGTGTCAACCATGTCTGGCAAACTTGTAAGTAAATTTGAAATTTCATTAATAGTTTTTGGTATCACTGAAATTATAAGTACTGCGAAAATTAAAATAACTGTTATATAAACTATTATTACGCCAAATTGCCTTTTAATCCCCTTTCTCTCGAGATAATTTACAAGTGGATCTATAATATATGCAAAAATCACTGCTATAATCACGCAGGAAAGTGTGTATCCAAGTATTGAAAATTTTTTAAAAATAACAATTATGGAATAAAAAATTAAAATTCCAAAAAATATTTTTATTATTATGGGCAGATCTAAATTTATTCTCTTTTTACTTTCTATATGTTTATTTCCTATATTTATTAAATAATAAATAGTCAAAAAAACTAGGATAATAGAAAGTATTGCAATTGCATAAATCATAAATCTAGAAGCGTTGCCAGAAATCTGTTCCAACATATCATCACCTGCTCTTGAACTTTTTCATTCCTTCCAAAATTTTTTCCACTACAAAATCACATTCTTTTTTTGTATTATCTCGATTAAGTGATAATCTAAGCATGGAAAGAGATTCTTCTTCACTTCTTCCAATTGCTCTTAGAACATAAGATGGATTTATACTTCCTGCTGCACAAGCAGATCCCGAAGAAACACATATATCATACATATCTAAAAACTGAACTATTGTTTGTGGTTTTACATTTTTTAGAGTTATATTAATATTGCCTGGAAGTCTATTTTCTCTGGAACCGTTTAAAATAATCCCATCTATGTTGAGAAGCTTTTCAATAGTATAATCTCTCAATTCTCTTGTATATTTTATATCCTCGTCAATATTTTCATAAGCATCTTCAATTGCTTTTCCTATTCCAACAATTGATGCTACATTTTCCGTAGACGCCCTCATTGATCTTTCTTGCTCCCCACCATTTATAAAAGGATTTATTTTTACATTATCTTTTTTATATAAAATTCCAATACCCTTTGGTGCACCAATCTTATGCCCTGATATAGAAAGCATATCAACGTCTAGATCTTTTAAATTAAAATTAATATTTCCCATTGCTTGCACTGCATCTGTGTGAAACAAAATATTTTTATCTCTTGCGATTTTTGAAATTTCAGCAATTGGTTCGATTGTTCCTATTTCATTATTTGCAAACATAATAGATATTAATTTTGTGTTTTCTCTTATACTTTCACTTAATTCATCTAATTTTACAAAGCCATCTTTATCAACTGAAATAAGAGAATACTCTGTTCCCTTTTTTTCAACTGATTTTAAAGAATTTAAGATAGCTGGATGTTCTATCTTTGATGATATTATATGATTTTTTTCTTTTTGATTCAATGTTTCTTTTATAACCCAATTGTCAGATTCAGATCCTGACGCCGTAAAATAAATTTCAGTTGGTTTTACTTTTAATATTTCTGCAATTTTTATTCTCGAATTTTCTATTGCTGCTTTTGATTTTTGTCCCAGAGAATAAATAGAAGATGCATTCCCATAATTTTCTCTGAGATATGGGAGCATCTCGTTAAAAACATTCTCTGTTATTTTTGTAGTAGCAGCATTGTCCATATAAATCATAAATACCTCACATATCTGCCAATGTCATTGATTCCATTACACCTTCAATTTTCCCTTGAAGCTTTGCTAAAATATCTCTTGTTGCACAATCAGAAAGTTTTCCACAATTTTCATTTTTACCAAGATCGCAACAAGAAAGAGATATATCTCCTTCAAGTGCATTTATAATTTCTCCTATTGGAATATCTTTAGGATCTTTAGCAAGTACATATCCTCCTCCTGCTCCCCTTGTTGATTCTACAAGACCTGCTTTTTTTAAAAGGGAAAAAAGTTGTTCTAAATAAGATTCAGATAAATTTTCATCCTTTGCTATATCTTTTAATGATCTTGGCCCTTTGCCAATATTTTCTTTTAAATTATACATTGCCATAAGACCATAACGACCTTTTGTAGAAAGTTTCATCTAATCACCTCTTATGAAGGAATAAAAGATCCTTTTTCTTTATTATTTTCTAACATATCCTTTAGAGTATACCAAGATAGAACTGCACATTTTACTCTTGCAGGAAGACTTTTAATGGATTCAAAGGCAATTGCATCATCAAGTTCTTCAAGTTCATCTGGATCTGTAACTTCGCCCTTTACCATTCCAATAAATTTTTTCGCCCTGTCAATTGCTTCTTCAACAGAAACACCTTTGACATTGTCGCACATAATGGAAGTAGATGCTTGAGAAATCGCACAGCCATGACCTGTATAAGAAATATCTTCTATTATTCCATCTTTAACTTTAAGTTCAAGAGTAATTTCATCACCGCAGCTTGGATTATGTCCAAGTTCTTTGTGTGTATAATTTTCCAATTCTCTCCTATTATGTTTGTTTCTAGAGTGTTCCAAAATTAATTCTGTATAAATACTATCAAGATTCAATTCCTAAAATCCTCCTTACATCATCAAGATGTTCTACAAAATAGTCAATTTCTTCTGTGGTATTGTAAATTGCAAAACTTGCCCTACAAGAAAAATTTGATCCTAAAAATCTGTGAAGTGGTTGTGCACAGTGATGACCTGACCTTATTGCAATTCCAAAAGTATCTAAAATTGATGCAACATCGTGTGGATGAGCTTCTTTAAAATTAAAAGAAATAACCGGAGCTCTATTTTTATCACTTGTAGTATAAACTTCAAGATAATCTAATTTTTTTAGTTTTTCATAAGCGTAATCAGTTAAATATCTTTCATACTCATCAATTTTTTTCATTCCATATTTATTTATAAAATCAATTGCTGCTGAAAGGTTTACTGCTCCTTCAACATTTGCAGTTCCTGCTTCAAATCTTTGTGGTGCATCTAAAAAAGTTGTGTGGTCTTCATAAACATATTCAATCATATCTCCACCAGATAAGAAAGGTTCCATTTCATTTAATAAACTTTCTTTTCCATAAAGCACACCAATTCCAAGTGCAGAATACATCTTATGACCAGAAAAGGCTAAAAAGTCAACATCAAGTTCACTGACATTTACTTTTCTATGAGGAACAAGTTGTGCCCCGTCTAAAATAATTTTTGCATCTGAATGTTTTCTTGTATAATCAACAATTTTTTTAATGTCTGGATTTGTACCAACAACATTTGATGCACCTGTTATTGATAAAATTTTTGTCTTTTCTGTAATTTTTTCTTCTATTTCTGAAAATGGAATTTGCTTATCTTCATCTATATAAAGATATTTTAATTTTGCACCAGTCTTCTTTGCAACTTGTTGCCATGGAACTAAATTAGAATGATGTTCCATAATTGAAATTAAAATTTCGTCGCCATCTTTTAAATTATTAAGCCCATAAGAATATGCCAATAAATTTATAGCTTCTGTTGCATTTCTCAAAAATACAATTTCACTAGCTTTTTTTGCACCAATAAACTCACGAACTTTTTCTCTAGAATTTTCATAAACTTCTGTTGACTTCATTGCTAGATAATGTGCACCTCTGTGAGGATTTCCATTTTCTTTTTCATAAAAGTTTTTTATGTTTTCCATAATTTCACGAGGTTTTTGAGTTGTTGCTCCATTGTCAAAATAGACAATATTTTTCCCATTTGGTTTTAATTCTAAAAAGGGAAACTCTTTTCTTATCTCTTCAATTTCTGTCTTTGTAAACATTTCAATTCCCTCTCTTTATAATTTTTCTAACAGAGTTCCAAACTTCTTCTATCAATTCTTCATTATTTAATGAATCAATTGCACGAGAAAATTTTGATTCAACTATTAGAGATTCCGCTTCTTCTAAACTAATTCCTCTACTCATTAGATAAAAAATTTGGTCCATATCAAGTTTTCCAGCACTAGACGCGTGGTTTCCTACTACATCATCTTCATGTGCAAGCATTAGCGGTACTGATACTGAATGAACTGTGTCATCAAGTAAAATAGAATATTCTTCTTCTGCACCAACTGCGCCCTTTGCTCCTTCAATAAATTGTAAATTGGATTTAAAATTCTTTGAAGAATTATCTTTAAGTGCTCCATTTACTAAAATATCAGATTCAGTTTTTTCTCCTCTGTGAATCATATCGTAGTTCATATTTAAATATTCGTCTTCTTTTCCAAAGTAAATTGAATCTACAATTGAAGAGGAATTTTCTCCAATAAGTTCACATTTATAATTTGTGTATAGTTTTGATGCTCCAAGTTCATATTGGTGCACAGCTACCTTTGCGCCGTTTTCTGTGTAAACCCCAATTGATTCAAGCACAAGCGATCTATTGTCATCCCTTGCTATTATAAAAAGCTCTACCTCTGAATTTTCCTTTGCAAGGACTCTAATTACAGAATTCCTAAATTTGTTATTTTCGCCATAAGAAGTGTAATCAATTATTACTTTTATTTTAGAATCTTTTTCTGCAATTATATCGTGAAGATCAAAAAGTTCATTGTAATTGTCGTCTAATTCTAAAAGCTTAAAATCTTCTTTCTCTTCCTCTAAAGAAGTTTTATATAAATTATAATAATTTAAATATTTTCTATTTAACTCTAGCACTTCATTTGAAATTCCATATTTTATATTTTCAAATTCAGAAATTTCATTTGGATTTTTTTCTCCAGCTTCTTTATATGATTTTCCCTTTATTTCTGGAATTTTTATTTCAGTTTCATTTACTTTTAAATAAGTAAAAGTTTTAAAAGCAATTTCATTTCCAATAATATTTGTCATGTTTCACCTACCCAATTGATCCTACAAGTTCAAGATTAATTAAATTATTCATCTCAACTGCATATTCCATAGGAAGTTCCTTTGCAATTGGCTCTGCAAATCCTCTAACTACCATTTCTTTTGCCTCTTGTTCAGAAATTCCCCTTGACATCAAATAAAAAATTACAGAATCACTAATTCTTCCAATTTTTGCTTCGTGTCCAATATCTATGTCGTTGTTTTCAATCTTTATTGTAGGAATAGTATCTGACCTAGATATATTGTCAAGCATTAGGGACTCACAAGATGTTGAATTTTTTGCTCCCACTGCATTTTCTTTTATATCAACAAGTCCTCTATAAATTGCAATTCCTCCACTTTTTGAAATTGATTTTGTGTTTATAGTTGATTTTGTATTTGGAGCAGCGTGAATAACTTGTGCACCTGTGTCAAGATTTTGTCCTTCTCCTGCAAAGGAAATCCCTGTAAACTCACTGCTTGCATTTTCTCCAACAAGAATTGAACCAGGATAGAGCATTGAAACTTTTGATCCAAAAGATCCAGAAACCCATTCAATCTTTCCATCTTTTTCTACAATTGCTCTTTTAGTATTTAAGTTATACATATTTCTTGACCAGTTTTCTATTGTCGAATATCTTAGAGTTGCACCTTCTCCCACAAAAAGTTCAACAGCTCCTGCGTGTAAATTAATTACATTGTATTTTGGAGCAGAACAACCTTCTATAAAATGACAATATGCTCCATCTTCCACAATAATAAGAGTGTGTTCAAATTGACCTGCTCCTGGAGCATTTAATCTAAAATAAGATTGAAGAGGTATATCAACATTTACTCCTTTAGGAACATATACAAAAGATCCTCCACTCCAAACAGCATAATGAAGTGCTGCATATTTGTGAAGAGATGGCTTAATACATTTGCTAAAATATTTTTTTACAATTTCAGGATATTTTTTTAAACCAGTTTCAAAATCTGTATAAATTACTCCTTGATCTGAAAGATATTTTTGAACATTGTGATATACAATTTCTGAATCATATTGTGCACCAACACCAGATAGCATCGCTTCTTTTTCAGCTTCAGGTATTCCAAGTTTATCAAAAGTATCTCTTATATCATCAGGGACATTTTTCCAATCGTCTGACATTTCAGCATCAGGCCTAATATAAGTTGTAATTTCATTCATATCAACTTCAGAAATATCTGGACCCCATTTTGGATTTTCTTTTTCATTAAAAATTTTAAGAGCTTTTAACCTGCTCTCCAACATCCACGCTGGCTCTTCTTTTTCCTTTGAAATTTGTCTTACAATATCTTCTGTAAGTCCCTTTTCAGTTTTTGATCTATAAGTGAATTTATTTTTGATGTCATAGACACCACGATCCATTTCTTCTAAATAAGTTTTTTCTTTTTTAGTCAATTATTTCACCTCTTCTCTTATCCAATTAAATCCTTCTTCTTCGATTTTATCTATTAGAGAAGCGTCCCCTTCTTTTACAATTTGTCCATCTAAAATTACATGAACAAAATCAGGTTTTATATTATCTATAAGCTCTTTGTGGTGAGTAATAATTAAAACTGCATTATCTTTATCTAAAAATCTTTCAATTCCATTTGATACTATTCTTGTAGCATCAACATCAAGTCCTGAATCAGTTTCATCTAAAATTGCAAGTTTTGGATCTAGCATTAGCATTTGAAGAATCTCATTCTTCTTCTTTTCTCCACCAGAAAATCCAACATTTAAATATCTCTCTGCGTAAGAAGAATCCATTTTTAATTCTTCCATCTCTTCTTTAATTTGCTTTTTAAATTTTAAAATTGAAATATTTTTATCTTCTTTTAAGGATTTAGCCGTTCTTATAAAATTTTCAACTGAAATCCCTGGCACTTCCTCTGGAGTTTGAAAAGACATAAAAAGTCCTTTATTAGCTCTCTTGTCCGTTGAAAGATCTGTTATATCTTCACCATCTAAAAATATTTTTCCACTTGTCACATTGTAAACGGGATTATCCATTATTACATTGGCAAGCGTGGATTTTCCAGACCCATTTGGACCCATAATTACATGAACTTCTCCATAATTAATTTTTAAATTTATATTTTTTAAAATCTCTTTATCTTCAACGCCTGCACTTAAATTCTCTACTCTTAATAACTCTGTCATACTTCCTCCATTTATAAAAAATAATTCATACAAAATTACTATGTTTTTTCTATTAACTATAATAACACAAGTTTTTTAATTTTCAAATAAATTTCCAAAAATAAAAAAACTAGGCTTAACCTAGTTTAAGAAAGTATAAATGCAGATTCTATGTGATTTATTTCTTTTTCATTAAAATAAATTTCTATAATGTCAAATCGAACCATTATATCGAAGAGAGATTTTTCCATAATATATGCAGTAGCAGTCTGTATTATATTTTTCATTTTAAATTCAGTCACTGCTTCATAAGCATCCCCATATTTTCTAGAATTTCTTGATTTAACTTCAACAAATACTATTTCATCTTTATCTCTTGCAATAATATCTATTTCAGTTCCAAGCGCTCTATAATTTCTCTCTAATATTATGTAACCTTTTTTCTCCAAAAATTTTGTGGCAATATCCTCTCCACGATTACCAAAATATAAATTGTGTCCTACCATAATTTTATATTTTTTAAAAAAGTTTTTCTGTGCATATCGCTTGGCCCATAAGTTTTTAAAGCTTCCCTGTGATATTTTGTAGCATAGCCTTTGTGTTTTTCAATTCCATAATTGGGATATTTTTCTGCCCATCTTTTACAAAGATTATCTCTATAAACTTTTGCAATAATAGATGCACAAGCAATGGAATAACAACTTTCATCTCCTTTAATAATTGCTTTTTGAAAAATACCAGTCTTAATAGTTTCTGCATCTATTAAAACACAATCAGCTTCCACTTTTTTCCCTTCACTATCTTTTAAATTTTCAAGAGCATTGATCATTGAAATATGTGTTGCCATTTTTATATTTACTTTGTCAATTATGTCTGCATCCGCCCTTCCAATTCCAACGGCAACACAATTTTCTAAAATTTTTGTATAGAGCTCTTCTCTCTTTTTTGGAGTCAACTTTTTAGAATCATTAACTCCTTCAATGTAATCACCCTTTGGCATAATTATTGCACAAGATACTACATCTCCAAAAAGGCACCCTCTTCCAACCTCATCTATTCCACAAATATTTTTATATCCCTTTTTATAATAATCATCTTCAAATTTTTCAAAATTCATTTGGCCCCTCCAATGTGACCTTTCCCATTAGACCCTTTCTAAACTCATCTAAAATAATTCCAGAAACTTTTTCGTAATCAATAAATCCACCTCGCATAAGAGCTCCTCTTCTCTTACCAATTTCGTCCATTATTTCTATTGAAGAAAGTTCTTTTATATCTTTTAAATTATATCTATTTTCTATTAAAGTTGAATCAATTTTTACAAGTTTCTCTATTAATTTAAGTGCAAGAGTTTCTCTATCCATAATTTCATCTTTAATTGCACCAGTAAAAGCAAGATTTAGGCCAACATTTTCTTCGAACTTTGGCCACAAAACTCCTGGAGTATCTAAAAGATGAAGTTTTGGATGAATTTTTATCCACTGATTAGTTTTTGTAACTCCTGGTCTATTTCCAGTTTTTGCAGATTTTGTGCCTGATATAGAATTAATAAAAGTAGATTTACCAGAATTTGGTATTCCCACAATCATAGCACGAAGTGGCCCCTTTTTTAGCCCTTTTTCTTCATATTTTTTTATTTCCTCACTCATTAAATCTTCTGCCTTTTTTACAACAATATTTACATTGGGTTTTGTTGCATTATAAGAAATTGCAAAATTATTTTCATCAGTTAATTTTTTCATCCACTCTTCATTTAATTTAGGATCGGACAAATCTGATTTATTAAAAATTAAAAGTCTTTTTTTATTTTTTAAGAGTTCATCAAAGAGAGGATTTCTACTTGAATAAGGAATTCTCGAATCAATTATCTCAATAACAAAATCAACAAGTTTTAATTTCTTTTCTATGTCCTCTATGGTCTTTTTCATATGACCAGGGTACCAATTAATATTCATTTAACCACCAAATATAACCTTGTTCAAAATTTTTATTGCTCCATCATTATTGTTGTCAAAGTCAGAAATTACATCTGCTACATCTTTAAGAGAATCTACACTATTTTTCATAGCAATACCAAGACCAACATTTTTAATAAGCATAATGTCGTTAGAATCATCTCCAATTGCAGCCACTTTATCTAAATTAATATTTCTATTTTCCGCATATTTTTTTATCCCATAAAACTTGTCGCCATTTTTTTGAAGAACTTCGAGCATCCACTTTGGCTCTCTTCTTATTCTCATAATATGAAAATTGAATCTATCAGAAATTTCTTTTTTCATTCTATTTCTAAGTTCAACTAAATCATCGTGACTGCCTGCAAATACAATTGATAGAGGCTTTCCTTCTAATTTATTAAAATCGTCTAGAGCTAAATTTCTATTTCTAAAAGCGTCAATATAAGTTCCTTCAAAATTTTCAAAATTTTTTCTCTTATAAACTAAATCAATTTCGTTGTCAGTTGCAATGTGAAGAGATGTATAAATATTTTTATTGTCATCAAAAGCCATAACGCTTTTTAAATCTTCCTTATTAATTGGATTCACATATTCAACTTTTCCAGTTAAATTGTCTTTTATGACATTTCCATTGTTACAAATAAGATCAATATCTACATCTCCTACAAATTTATGAGCAGAATAATATTCTCTTCCCGTTGCAACCACAGGAATTATATTATTTGATTTTAATTTGTCGACAAAATTATAAAAACTTTTTGTCATAACTTTGTCTGAATTTAGAAGAGTTTCGTCTAAATCCATAGAAACTATTTTTATCACGAAATCACCTATACATTAAACTTAAAGACAATTACATCACCATCTTCAACAATATAATCTTTGCCTTCACTTCTTATAAGTCCTTTTTCCCTTGCCGCAGCCACTGAGCCAGAATCAACAAGATCTTTGTAACTTACAGTATCTGCTTTAATAAATCCTCTCTCCATATCTGTGTGAATTTTTCCAGCAGCAGTTGGAGCTTTAGATCCTCTTTTAATTGTCCAAGCTCTCGTTTCCATTTCGCCAGTTGTAAGAAAAGAAATAAGACCTAAAAGTTTGTAACTTGACTTAATCAATTTATCAAGACCAGATGAATCAAGACCAAGCTCCTCTAAGAAAAGTTCTTTCTCATCTTCATCTAAAGATGCAATTTCAGCTTCAATTTCTGCAGAAATTACGACAACTTCGTCGCCAGCATTTTCTGCATATTCCCTAACTTTTTTCACATATTCATTATCATCATTAGAAAGTTCTTCTTCAGCTACATTGCAGACATATATGACAGGCTTTGCACTTAAAAGAGCATAATTTTTTATGATTTTTTCTTCTTCCTCATCAATTTCAACTTTTCTTGCAGATTTTCCTTCTTCAAGAGCCGTTTTTATTTTCTCAAGCAAATCTCTTTCCTTAGCAAGAGATTTTTCTGCCCTAGATTTTTTTACAACTTTTCCATATCTATTTTCAACTTGCTCAAGATCTGAAAAAATAAGCTCTAAATTTATATTTTCAATATCACGTATTGGATCAATAGAACCATCGACATGAATAATATTTTCGTCATCAAAACATCTAACAACATGAACTATTGCATCAACTTCACGGATATTAGAAAGAAATTGATTTCCAAGCCCTTCGCCCTTACTTGCTCCTTTAACAAGTCCTGCTATATCATAAAACTCTATATTAGTGTGAACAACTTTTTCTGAATTACTAAGTTTTGCCAAAACATCTAAACGCTCATCAGGCACATTTACAACGCCAACATTTGGCTCAATAGTTGCAAAAGGATAATTTGCAGCTTCTGCACCAGCACTTGTAAGAGCATTAAATAAAGTAGATTTCCCAACATTGGGAAGTCCAACAATTCCAAGTTTCATTAGAAAACCTCCATTTCAAAATAAAATTATATCACAAGAACTTCTAATAAGTCATTTATTTTCTGCCTTTAAAGTTTTTATAATTAATTTTATTTCGCCGAAAATTTTATTTTTATAAACGTGAAAAATAAACTATACACTTTTATAATTATTTAATTCTTAAATTTTGTCAAAAGAATAGGGAAAACTTCCAATTAAATATTTTTTATTGTATAATGAATTTACTAATTATATAAAGAGGTGAATGGGATGAGTGCCATCGTCATAAATGACCTGACAAAAGGCAAGGGAAAAGAAAAAGTTTTATCAAATTTAAATTTAGAAATTTTAGACGGAGAATTTTTCTCTCTACTTGGGACGGAAGATTCTGGGAAGACAACTCTTGCAAGAATTATTATGGGATACTTAAAACCTAGTAGTGGTACTATTAAGGTTTATGATATGGATTCATTTAAAGAATCAAAAGAAATAAAAGAAAGCGTGTCTTTTGTACCAGAAGAAATGATTTTTGACTCAAAAATAAAATCATATAATCTTCTCAAAAAAACGCTAAAAGTGCATAATCTAATAAACACAGAGGACATCGACGTACTAAGTGACTATTTTGAATTTAACAGTAATATTAGAGTTTGCGATTTAAGAGATAGAGAAAGAAAAATTTTAGCTATTTTAAATGCACTAATAACTAAGCCAAGACTTTTAGTTTTAGATAATCCTTCAAAATTCTTAGAAGAAAAGGATATAGACAGACTTTTTTCACATCTAAAAAAATTAAATGAAACTGAAAATTTAACTGTTCTTTTACTTTCAAACTCTCTTAGACAAGCTAAAAAATATTCCGCAAGAATTGCTTACCTATCTGATGGAAAAATTCAAGAGATTGAATATAATAATGTAAAAGTGACCGGCGACAAAGTTTTAAAAATTGATTCCTTTAGAGGAAATTTAAATTATTTTACATCAATCGGTGCAAGAATTATTAAAGATGAAGAAGATGAAACTATTCTATACTTTGATGGGCCTCTCCCTGAACTTTCAAAAGTTATATACGAGGAAGCCTTGGAAAATTATGTACTTGAAGACGCACAACTAGATGATAAAGTCAATGCTTATTATAAAGGTGAAAATGCAAATATTCCTAGAAGAGAAAAAACTGTAGAAAAAGAAAATTTAATAAAAGAAAACAAAACAGAAATAATAAATCACTCTTCTAAAGATACAGTTGAAACTTCTACAATTAATGGTATGGATGAAAATACAATAAAAGCTTCAAAATCAGAAAATAATTTTAATGAAGTTGATGGTATAATACCATCCACATCTGAAAAAGACGAAATTCACAACACAAAGACCAATCTTTTTGTGGATGATGAACATAAAATAAAAGATAAAGATGTAGAAGAAAATAAAAATGAGGAAACTATTATTTTTAAAACTTCTGATAGTGGTGTCTTTAACGAAACAGAGGATACAGAGCTAAAGGAGGATGAAAATGATATTTAATATGGAATTTAAATCAAATTTTGGGAAGATGATTGCTTGGGCAATAGTCCTTATAATTTTACTTGGGCTAATGCTTGCCTTTTATCCTTTCCTTGCAGAATCACAAATGAACTCACTTTTTAATTCTGTGGTAGGATCTTTTAATGAACCCACAAGAAATATTTTAGGTTTTTATGACGGAATGGATATTGTAAATGTTGGCGACTACATCGCTCTTGTTTATCACTATCTTGCAGTGTTGATTTTTATTCTTGCAATGCAACTTGGTGCAAACTCTCTTGCAAAGGAACAAAATAGTGGAAACATTGAATATATTTACTCAAATCCAATTTCAAAGTCAGAAATTGTAACAGGAAAATTTGCAGCAAATATTGTAATTTATCTTTTATTCTTAATTATAATGGCTCTTGCAACAACTGGTCTTGTAATGGGTATTAATTCAATTGGCATTGGAAGCGGTGATGCTTTAAACATTACAAGCTTTGATATTTTCGAATCAGTTGTAAAAATTTTTGTTGGACTTCTTGGAAGTGGACTAGTATTTATGTCAATAGGATATTTCTTCTCTTCCATGTCCAAAAACTCCATACATCAAGATGCAGTATCTGTGCTTTTTGTATTGCTAATAATTTTAATAACAATAGTCGGAAAAGTAGTGGGCAATATGTTTGGCTATGTTGTCAACTTCTTCACTAACGAAGCCTTTAAACCTTTTAGCTTTATAAGCGGAAATATTAATTTAATTGCAATAGGAGTAAATATTTTTATCTTTGTTCTAATGATTGTGTTAACTTATTCAATTTATAACAACAAAGAACTTAAATACTAATTTTAAAAACTACCTTTTGATTTTTAAGATGACTCTATAGTTGTACTTAATACTATGGCTTGCAGTTTACAAGTTCTAGTATTATATTATTACTTTCCACCCCTAAGGGTGGAATTTTTATGCTCAAAATTATTTTTTATAAATTTTAATTTTAAAAATTTGTCAGAATCATTATCTCTATCACGAATATATTAGTGAAAGGAGGAAATATGAATAATAAAGACTTAATACAAAGGCTGAAAAATAAAGATGAAGATGCCCTTTACATATTTATTGAAGAGTATGGAAAAATATTGAAGGGTGTTATTTCAAAAACACTTTGGAAATATCCAAACCTGTGGGAAGAAGCTATGAATGATGCTCTTTTAAGTATATGGCAAAATATTGAATACTTTGATCCAAGTAGGTCTACTTTTAAAAATTGGTGTGCTCTTGTTTCAAAATATAGGGCCATAGACTTGCTCAGAAAAGAAGTTAAATTTGAAAGCCTTGAACTAGAAGAAAATTATGCAGTGAATGATTCTGACTTGAGCTCTAACTTAGAAATTCAAGAAATTCTTTCACTTTTAGATAATGAAGATAAAAAACTTTTTGAAAATATCTTTATCAATGGGCTTTCTTACAAAGAGGCGGCATCAAAGCAAAACATTTCCACAGCAAATGCTTATAAAAAAGTTAGTAGAGGAAGAAAATTTTTTAAAAAATGGAGGAGAAATTTTTATGAAAAATAATATTTATGATGAATTAAACGACATTAAAATAGAATATGAAGAAATTCCTCTTAATGATTTTGAAAGAGAAAATCTTAATAAGACGATTAAATCATTGAAAGTAAAAAATAAAAAGAATAAGTTAAATAAAAAAATAATTACACTTGTAGCATCATTTATATTAATTTTTGGGATATCAAACTACACATCAGATGGTTACGTCTTTGCTAAGACAAGAGAATTAGTAAATAATTTTAAAATTACCTTATCAAATGCTATGGATCTTTCAAGAGATGTTGATAAATACAGCGTAAATTTAAATGAAGCTTTTGAAATAAATGACAAAAAATATATTTTAGATAAATTTATTATTGAAGATAACAATTTATACACTGTAATTTTGAGTCTAAATGACTCAGAAAAAAATCCTAGTGGAGAAGTTGAATTAACTGAACTTAAGGTTAATGGTAAGAAGAATAAAATTCTTGGATCCAGTGGCTCTGCTTATACTTTGCCTGAAGATAAAAAAATAAATGTTACTTCTCTTAAATATGTTTTAGAAGACTCATTGCCAAAAGAAGGCATAGTTAATTTAGAATTTTCCTTTGATGAATTTTTAGGCAACAAGAAAAAAATTACTCTCTCAACAAATATAGATATGTCTCAAATGAAAATGAAGAAAAATCTTATAGTAAGGGACTTTACCATTCCAGATACTAATAAGATTTTAATTGAAAGCTTTACTATAAGCCCAGCTTCACAAAAAATCCTATTAACCTATCCTGACACCGAAAACGGCTATCTTTATTCTATAAAAGCAAGAGATTCCAAGGACAGGTTTGTCTATTTTGAAACTTGTGAAGCAGAAAAAAATACTTCTACTCTATATTTCTCACCAGTAACTAGTAAAGTTACTGCTGATGAACTTTTAAATGAAATTAAAACCTTAAAATGTCAATTATACAGAGTGACAGTCCACAGCTATGACAACAAAGAAATGTCTATTGGAGAACAAGCAATTGGTGACGAATTTACTCTTAAATTAAGATAGAATAAAATTTTATATTCAATGAAAAGAGAGACTCGAATTAACGAGTCTCCCCAATATTTGACATAGAGCCTTTAAAAAGACCTAGCTCACAATATGAACTGACCTCCGTAAGTTGGTTTTTTAGTCCAACTCACGGAGGTCAGTTCAATTTAGTAGGCTTATTTTTTATTTTTATACTAAGCACTATTACTAATATTAAATTATAGTTTCTTTCTAAATATTATACTTATAAGAAAACATATAAATATAAGAGATCCAAAAATTAAATTTAAATTTTGTTGCATTTCTAGTACTTCAATATATTTACTCATATTTCCAATTAATTTAAATCTGAAGGATATTAAATTATAAATAAACATTATAATATAAATTCCTATCATTTCATTACGTGCATATTTAAATATTTTGTACGACAAATTCTTTTCTGTGTAGGGATGCTTTATTTCTTTATATATTTCATCAAACATACTAAAAAACTACCTTTCGTGAACAATTCCACTCTTATTTAATAGAGTACTTTCATCTTCCCCTATATAAACTATTTTATAATTAAACCATTTATTGACTACATGAGACTCACCTGTGATTTTTGAAATTGCTATTTCTCTTTTTTCTCCAGTCCAAATTTTTAAAGTTCCAGGATTTTTATGTGAACCATCGAATTCATTATAAGTTCCAATTACAGCTCCTAGAGGCATTGTGTATCCATTACACATCACTCCTATGGCAAGCATCAACCCATTTATCTCTATCATGTGCTTGAGCTTGATTAAAATGTTCTGAATGTGTCAATCTCATATTGTCATATTCATAAGAATAAGTAAATGGATTATTAAAAAGTCTTTCTCCATCAAAAGGTAATTTATTACCTTCACTAAAAAAAATCACCTGCAAAAACACTTGTTATAAGTATTGATGATACTAATAAACTTAATACTACTTTAGAAACTTTTTCTTTAAACATAAATAGACCTACTTAATCGAAAAACATTTTCCCTACAATTTAATTATATCCCCTTTCATATAATATATCAAATTTTATCCCTTTATATTTTTTCATTGTAAATTCTATTTAATTCTTCTTCTGTGACTTCACTTGGTTTTATATCCAAAACTACTTCGCCCTTATTTAGCATTACGATTCTGTCAGAATATTCTATGGCATTTTTTAAATTATGAGTGATCATAAGTGTTGTAATCTTTTCTTTTTTTATAAGGTCTTTTGTCTTATCCATTATAATATTTGACGTTTTTGGATCAAGTGCAGCTGTGTGCTCATCAAGCAACAAAATTTTTGGTTTTTTTACTGTAGCCATTAAAAGTGAAAGTGATTGTCTTTGTCCACCTGATAAAAACTTTACTTGTGTCTTTAATTTATTCTCAAGTCCAAGATCTATGCTCTTTAATTTTTTTATTATATCTTCATTATTTTTCTTGTCAATTAATCTTCTGAAAGTAAATTCACTTCCCTTTTTTAAAGCCATTGACATATTTTCCAAGATGTTTAAACTTTGACAAACTCCCTTTGATGGATCTTGATTTACTTTTCCAATGTCAATAGCTCTTTCATCTTCAGATAATTTTGCAATATCCACATTGTCCAAGATAATTTCTCCTGAGTCTGGATTTAGTGAACCAGAAATCATATTAAATAATGTAGACTTGCCACAACCATTTGGTCCTAAAATTGCCACACATTTATTTTCTTCAATTTCAAGGGAAAAATTATCAAATACTTTATTTTCTTCTTCCATTCCCTTGTAAAATGTCTTTGATAAATTTTTAATTTTTAACATTTTCTTCTCTCTTTTCTTTTAATGTAGATAATCTTTTTAATGAAACATTGTTATAAACTATGAATGCTACAACTATAACTGCTGTTACTCCCTTTAAATCGCTTGGAGCAAGTCCCATGTAAAGGGCAATTCCATAAATTATTCTATAAATAATCGCTCCAATAATTGCCCTTGTCGTTCTGTTTAAAAATTTTGCATTTTTTAAAAAAGCATCTCCAATAATTATTGATGCAAGTGCAGAAACAATTATTGATTGTCCCATAGTTATATCTGCATATCCATTTGATTGTGCCATAAGTGCTCCTGCAAGTGCAGAAAGTCCATTTGAAATCACAAGACCAATTGCAATGTACTTGTCTGGATTTTTGCCAAGAGATTTTACAAGAGTTTCATTATCCCCTGTCGCAAGAAGCAAATATCCCTTTTCAGTTTTTAAAAACCAATCAAGTACAAATTTTATTATTAAAACAATTACAATTAAAATTAATATTTTTGGAACACTTTCAAAAAGTTGAAATACAGTTTTATAATCAAAAAATGTAATATTAGGCGTACCTGTAATCCTAAGATTAACTGAATATAAAAAAGTCATTGTTAAAATTCCCGCAAGAATCGACTCAATTTTAACTTTTCTAAACAAAATATAAGTTATATATCCACCTACACCACCTGCCAAAAATGAAACTACCATTGCAATTATAGGATTCATTTCAAGTGTAATCATCTTTGCAAAGGCAAAAGCACCAAGGGGAAATGTCCCCTCAACAGACATATCTGGAAAATCTAAAATTTTAAATGTTATTACTACTCCTATTGTCAAAACAGAAAATATAAGTCCCATTACAATAGATTCAATTATTACTGAATTCAACTTTCTTCCTCCTAAAACTAAAATTATCTACTCGACAACTTTTGCATCATCCATTAAATTATTGTCATCATCAAGTCCAAGAGCCTCAGCAGTTTTCTTGTTAACAACTTTTCTTGTATCTGTTGAAAATAAAACTGGAACTTCAGAAACTTTTTTCCCATCTATAACTTCACTTGCCATTTCTGCTGCCTTTTTTCCAAGATCTAAATAATCAACTCCAGCACTCATTAAAATTCCATTTTCTACTGGGCCTTCTTCTGATGCAAAGGATGGAATTTTTGCAGTTTTTAAACTTTCAGCGATAATTGTCGATGCAGATGAAACTGTGTTATCTGTAATCGCCATAAAAATATCCATTTTTGGTTCAAGTGCCTTTATTGCAGTCGAAACATCATTAATGTTATTTACTCCAACTTCAGCGACATCTAAATCAAATTCAATTGCAGCTTTTTTAAGTTCTTCAACTTGAAATTTTGAATTTGCCTCGTTAGTAGAAAACATAACTCCAACAGTTTTTATATCTGGAAAAATACTTATTATCTCTTCAAGTTGTGCCTTTATTGAAAAATAATCACTTACACCAGTTACATTTTCTTCTGGTTCTTCCAAATTTTTAACAAGATCTGCACTTTCTGGGTCAGTCACTGCGTTAAAAATAATTGGAATATCTTTTACACCATTTTTTGCACCTTGTGCAGCTGGCGTTGCAATTGCATAAATTAAATCAACATCTTTGTCTTTAAAAGATTTTATAATTGATGGAACAACAGAAAGATCTCCATTTGCATTTTTCGAAATAATTTCTACATCTGGACTTTTCTTTTTTATTTCATCTTCAAAACCTTTCCTTGCCCTTTCAAGTGCAATGTGGTCTGCAATTTGAACGACACCGATTTTTTTTGCCCTTTGAACTTTTTCTGTCTTTGAAACTTTTTCTTCACTTCCATTTTCTTTCTTGACATCACTTCCACAAGATATTAAAAAAATTGACAATAAAACTAAAATAAAAACCTTCCTAAATTTCATAAAAACCTCCATAAAATAAAAAAAGTCTTTCATCCACATTGGGACGAAAGACTGACTTCGCGGTACCACCCGATTTTATAATCAAAAAGATTACCTCACTTTAAGGTCCAACAACCTCTAGCCTTAGTTAACGGTGGCTTCCGTACTTGCCTACTAATTTCAACAAATAAGCTTTAGAGTGTATATTAAATTTTTGTGTATTGCCTCGCACCAAACGACAACTCTCTTAAATCATCAAAAATTCTTTTTTCTCTATCAACGCTTTTATTAAATTAAGATGATTATATTCTAGTATCAAAATAAAGTCAATACTTTTTTTAATTTCCCAAAAAATTTTTTAGGGAGGTTAATTGTAAAATGAAATTGAGTTAAGAAAAATTTTATAATATTTCAAATTACTTGATGTCCTTGGACTATTAATTATTTTTACAATTGATTTCATCAACATTTATAATTCTAGAAAAATATTTATACAAACTACTATCATGTGTTACCATTATAATTGTTTTACCATGTCTATTTAGTTCTTTCAAATAATCCATTACAATATTTATATTCTTATCGTCCAAACCTGTAGTAGGTTCATCAGCTATAACTATATCGCTATTTTTTAAAAACAACTTAATAATAGATATCCTCTCCTGTTCTCCTCCAGATAGCTCAAATATCATTTTATTTAAAGACTCTTTCATGTTAAAACTTTCCAGATATCTTTCTATCTTCTCTTCTTTCTCCCTTCTAGAAAGTTTGCTATACTCTAAGGATAACATTAAGTTCCATTTAACATTTTCATCCTCTACTAAACCATAGTTTTGAAGTAAATATCCTATTTTGTATCTTCTTAATAGCATTGCATCTTTTGAATTTATTTTTACGCTTTTCTTATTTGCAATATTAACTTGACCACTAGTAGGCTTGCTAATTAGACCTATAATATTTAAAAGCGTAGTCTTGCCACTTCCACTGCACCCTATAAGTCCAATAAATTCACCTTCTTCAATCTCTAAAGATAGATTTTTAAAAAGATAATTATCATTAAACTTTTTATTCATATTTACAATCTCAATTAATGCCATATTAAACTCCTTTTATAACGTCAACAATATTTTTAAAAACTACTTTTTTGTAAAATGATATATAAGTCAATAAATCAATCAAAAGATATGCGACTATTATAGGTAAGGAAATTTGTAATACAAAATATAAAGTTATAAGAATAATAAAACTAATCAACATTAAAAAAATTTCTTTTCTTAAGATTTTTATATGCGAAAAACCAAGAGTATACATAATTGCATATTTAATTTTATTTACTTCATTATCTACATAATTGCTAACAATTATAATAAATATCAAACTTATATTAAAAATAACAATAAACAATATCTCACTTTTAACTATCAACTGAAGATTATCTATATCATCTCTAAATAGATTTAGTGCATTTTGTGCAACTAATAAATTCTCTAATTTATATTTTGATAGCATCTGAATAAAATCTTCTAAATTATTTTCCTCAAAATAAATTCCTCGTCTTGAAAATAAATTAATATAATAACTTCCTGACAATTTCCCATCATCTATATAGATTATTGGAAGACTCGCATTCTTAATACCTGAAGAATTCAAAAATAATTTAATATTTCCATTTGGGATTTCTAAAGTTTCAATATTTCCAATTTTTTTATACTCATTTTTCAATTTCAAATCTAAAGCTTTATAATTTTTATTTGTTTCTATACTGTCGATTAAATTAGAAATCACCTGTTCTTTGTTTTCATAATTATTAGATTGAGGAATTAAAATTTTATTTTCTAAAGTTTTTTTATCATAATCTATTTCTCTATCTAACTTTACAAACTTTTTAAAATAATCATAATTGCACACCAGAAAACTAAATCTATTGTCCTTAGATTCTAAATAATTTTCATAATTAGAAGTGTCAATTAAATAATTCTTATTATTTTTTAATAATCTTTTAATGTTTTTATCGTATCCATCGTATATTTCTATGTTTCCCAATCTGTAATCATCAGCTTCTATATCAAGACCATAGGATGTGTAATAATCCCCTAATTCCTGATTTCTTAATAAATCTTTATTGCTTTCTTTTATCTCAGAAATACTATTTTTTAAATTATTTGTAAAAATCAAAACTAAAGACATGACTAATACTTTTAAAAACTTTAAAAATATACTGTATTTGCGTGTATATAGCTTGTTTTTTATCATATTTTCAATGTCTATAAATTTTATTATAAATGTACTATTATAAATTAAAATGGAATTAATCAATATTAATATTAATAAATATGTACTTAAAAACGCAAAATATTTAAAACTAAATTTAGAATTTATAGTTAAATACATTCCATATACAAAAAAAATCAGAAAGATATTAACTATAAATATTTTAATTACTTCTTCCCAAAACTCCTTGATTATTTTTCCTTTGGAAAAACCCATCATCATTTTTAATCCATTTCTTTTTAATGTATTAGAAAAATAAATTAAATAAACCAATTGAACATTTACCAATAATAATATAATATTAAACGCAAAATATTTAATAACAATTCTATAATCGATTAAATCCTTATCTACTTCTTTTATTTCAATCCCTTTCCCTTTCAAAATGGAATTGAGTTCATTTATACTTGAATTTGAATAAAAAGTATTAGTAGAATCCTGCCATCTATTGTAATTCAAAACTCCATAGCTATAAACTACACTTTGTGACAAAGGTTTCTTTTTATAGTTAATTTCCTTTAATGAAAATATTTTATATCTACTTTTATTGTCATATTCATAATTACTTTTTAGGGTGATTAAATTATAATTACTAGATCTTATAGTATTAAATAAAATTTTTCTATTTTCAACACTATTGTCAGCAATCTCATATTTATTATAATCATTAGGCAAAATATTATTTTTATCATACATATCCAAGAATGATATATTGAACAAATATATAGCCAAACAAATTTGTAAAAAAATAAATACTCTTATGAATTTTTTCATTTTATACCTTCTTACGAGAAAAAGAGTCATCAAAGATGACCCTTTTTCTAAAATAATCTTTCATAATCATAAGATGCAGTTTCATTTGCCCAAAAAGATCTCTCTTTAGTTATTCTTGCAAAATTCTTTTTCCAACCACTAGAATATCTATTTCTACCAACATGAACAATTGCCATTACATTATAATCATGCCCTAATTTTTTCCCTTTATATGTTTGTCCAATTTCTGAATAAACTATATCTTCAGTTTGACCTCCATCAAAATATAAATCACCATGTTCAATCGTAGAACTTCTTAATTCATTCTTTCTTTCTAAATCTTTAATTGAATTTTCTTCATTTTCAATTACGTATTCTTGTTGGGATGTTTTATTATCAAGCTACTCTTATTCAGCAAAAATAAGCATTGGAAAACTAGAAAATAGAATAGTAATAACTGTTGTTAAAACCAAAATATTTTTTCTCTTCATAGCGTTTTCCTACTAAACTTTTAACTCTTTTACATTAAACCTTTTGTGTAATAATTATTACAATATACTAAGTTAACTTTATTTAAGTATATCATTTTCACGCTAAAAAACAATAATATTTTACTATTTATTATAACTTATACTTTAATTAATCTTTTTGAACAATTTTAAAGTCTATATCTATATCTCCACCTTGAGGACAACTAGCTGTAAACTTATAATCTTTACTAAATCTTCCAACTGAAGTTGATGTATAGCCTTGTCCTCCTGTTTTTACAGTAACAGCATTTCCTCCATTAATTTTTATAACAACAGGGTACCTGCCATTGTTTCTTATCCAAAAGTTTACTTTACTTCCATTCCCTTTCGTCAATTGACAATACTTTTCATACTCAATTCCTCTGTAAGAGCCTGTAGTAATAACCATACTATAAGGAGTGATTTCTTTATCTTCCTTATTAGTACATTCTATGATTTGTTCTCTATATTGATTATTAACTGTATCAGAATTTTTTGCAAATGCAGGAACTGTAAGTAAAACACAACCCAATACAATTGTTGGAACTATAAACTTTTTCATTTTATCCTCCTAAAACTATACCTGCTTTCAAATAAATTATATTAACAAATTCCTTAGCATCAATAAAAATATTATGATTTTTTTTAATCAAATTAATAAGTGTGACATTATTTTTAGAATTATCTACCTTTTAAATTTATATAAAAATAGTGAAAATATAACGTATACTAACAGCATAAAAATATCCTGTTTTATTAGGCTTATATTCAAAAAACTATTTTTATAAAAATAATAAATATTAGATATTAGCATCAATAAAACTAAAAAGCTAAAGTTTTTAAATATTTTTCTCATTAACAATCACAATAATTTTTTACTCCTATTAATTCGTTTCTATTTGAATCTGAATAAAAGTATGTTTTATACTTATATTTACCACCCGAAATCCAACTTGGATAGATAGGACTGCATGTATCTCTAAAATTAAATGTCCATAATTTTTGAGTCCAAGAAACTCTCGGCCAATGTTCCATAACTATTCTTTCTGCATATCATTCTTATCAATTAATCAATATAATATTTAAGCAAAATCGCATTAAAATAGTAGTAATTTTTTTGTAAATTTTTTTATTTAAGCTCAAACCTTGGAGCCAATTTTCTCTTATGTTCTGAGTTTTTGTGCATCTTGTCTATCTTTTCTTTTATTTCAGGCTCTGGAATTTTTTCTCCCCTGATGTAGGCATCAAGAACTTCATAAGTAAACCCCATTTCATCTTCGTCAGTTTGTCCAATCCAAAGTCCTGCTGATGGCTTTTTATTTATTATAAATTCTGGGAGTCCAAGTTCTTTTGCTATTTTAAAAATGTCGGTCTTTAAAATATTTGCAATTGGCATTAAGTCTGCACCAGAATCTCCATATTTTGTAGAATAACCAAGATACATTTCGCTTCCATTTGATGGTCCAAGGACTAAGTAACCAAGGTCTTGTGCATAATAATAAAGTGTTGTCATTCTAAGTCTTGGTTTTATATTTGATTTTGCCATTCTATTTCCTGAAATAAAAGATGCTTTCATAAGTTCATCAAAAGTACTTGTTAAATCAATTGTCTTTGTTTCTAGGTTTATTTCTTTAGCAACTTTTAACGCATCCTCTCTATCTTCATTTATACTATCGCAAGGCATAATAAGTCCAAGAGAATTTTCTGGGAAAATTCTTTTTGAGATTGCAGCAATTACTGCTGAATCAATTCCACCAGAAAGTCCAAAGATAAATCCTTCTGCACCAATTTTTTTTGCATAATCTCCTACCCATTTTACTAAATCTTCTGTAACTTTTTTATAATCCATAATATCTCCTAAATATTTTAATAAATAATTTTTCCGTCAATTGTAGGAAGTTCAATTTCCTCTAAGTCTTCACTTTCAAAATTTGCACTTGTTAAATCTTTAATTTTATTTAAAATACTTTTGTCTTCGCCAATATCAATTGTAACTTCAACTTTATCTGTGTAATTTTCTTCGATAATTTTAAAATTTTCATTGGCAAGTAAATTTATAATCGCTCCATGAAAGGTGTAATCGTAAATAATTTTTGTTCTAGTGAAATTTTTCCTCACTACTCTTTTTGCATCGTCAATTGCCTTTACAACTGCATCTGTGTAAGCACGAACAAGCCCGCCTGCACCAAGTTTTGTTCCACCAAAGTAACGAGTTACAATCACAAGGACATTTCTCATATCTTCCTTTTTTAAGACTTCAAGCATGGGAACTCCAGCTGTGCCACTTGGCTCACCGTCATCGGAATATCTCTGAGTTAGTCCATCTTCTCCAATAATATAGGCATGACAATTGTGCGTGGCAGAGTTCTCTTCTTCCTTTACATTTTTTAAAATTTCAAGAGTTTCTTCTTCACTTTTCACAAAAAAAGCTCGTCCAATGAAAATAGATTTTTTTATTTCTATTTCAGATTTCCCACTTTTTAAAATTGAATTATACATTTACTTCATAATCCTTTACTTTTTCATATTCCTTCTCGTGAAGTTTTAAATTTAAATAAATGCCATCATCTTCATAAATTGGAGCTTGTTCAAATTTATCAACTAACTTGTAGAGAATCTCCGTGTCGTCATAAGGAAATTTTAATTTTACATCAAAATATTTTTCCTCTAAATTGTCTTCAATAATTTTAAGAAGACTGTCCATATTTTCATCGTTTTTCGCAGATATATAAACTTTTTTATCTGGCAAAACTTTTAGAGGAAGATTTATCTCTTCAATATTTACCTTGTCCACTTTATTAAAAACTGTAATAATATTTTTGTCCAATACATCAATTTCTTTTAAAATTGACATAGTTGTCTTGTATTGAATTTCCAAATCTTCACTTGATGCATCAATTACGTGCAAAATTAAATCAGAATATTTTATCTCCTCAAGAGTTGACTTAAAAGCCTCCACAATTTTTGTAGGAAGTTTTGAAACAAAACCAACTGTATCAGAAATTATAAATTCACGACCAGACAAAAGCCTTGCCTTTCTAGAACTTGGATCAAGAGTTTCAAATAGCATATTTTTTACAGAAACTTCTCCAGACTCTTCTTCTTTTAATCTATTTAAAATCGTGGACTTACCTGCATTTGTGTATCCTACAAGGGATACAATTGGAATATTATTTTCAAGTCTTCTAGTTCTAGTTGTGTCCCTAGTTTTTTTTGCTTTTTCAAGTTTCTCTTTTATTTTGTCTATTTCTCTTTTAAGTCTTCTTCTATCAGTTTCAATTATTTGTTCACCAGGCCCTCTAGTCCCAATTCCACCACCAGTTCTAGACAAACCATCAATGCCAAGAAGTCTAGGCATTTGATATTCAAGCCTTGCAAGCTCAACTTGAAGTTTTGCTTCATAAGTAGTTGCACGAAGTCCAAAAATATCTAAGATTAAGTTTGTCCTATCAATTACTTTTTTCTTTATTCTCTTCTCTAAATTTCTAACTTGAATTCCTGAGAGTTCATCGTTAAAAACAATGGCATCAACTTCCAAAAGTTTTGCCATTTCTTTTATTTCATCAACTTTACCTGCTCCAATTAAATATTTTGGATTAAATTTTAAAATGTTTTGCGTGACTTCTCCCACAACCTCTGCTCCATCAGCATATACAAGATCAGATAACTCCTTCATAGAAGTTTCAAGGCTGTGAGGGTAAGCACCAATATTTGTGCCAACAATTATAACTTTTTCTAACTTTTTATTTGAATTTAAATTCTCTAAATAAACATTATCCATAATTACATTATACTACATAAAAAATTTTTACTCTTTTATTTTTTATTCGTGTCCCATTTAATTTTACAACTTATCATTTAAAATTTTACAAAATTATTATTCTCAACTTTTAAAATAAATAGACTTTCTAATATAAGTTCCAATAATAGTAATTAGCGTATTAAAATGATATAATTAAAAAAAGGAGTCCTTATGAAAACTAATGCAAATAAAAAAATTAAAATAAATAAAACTAAAAAATTTAATTTTAAAAATTTAGATAAAAATCAAAAAATTAAAATTATCCTTTTAATTATACTTTCAGTTTTTGTTCTAATTGTTTCACTTTTTTCTGCAATAGTTGTTTCAATAATTTCAAAAACTCCTGCCACAGATTTAAATAATTTAAGTTCTTCCTTTAATCAAAGTTCTTATATTTATTCTAAAGATGGCAATTTAATTGAAAAAGTTGAATCACTTGAATACAGAACTTTAATAAATATTTATGACATACCTGATAATGTAAAAAATTCTTTTATTGCAATTGAAGACCACAGATTTTACAAGCACAAGGGACTAGACCCAATTGGCATAGCATCTTCTGTTGCTGCAAATATAAAATCACACTCTCTAATTCGTGGTGGATCTACTATAACTCAACAGCTTGTTCGATCAGTATATCTCACAAATCAAAAGACTTTTGGCAGAAAAATTCAAGAAGCCTATTTATCTCTTCGTGTAGAAGATGTTTTAAACAAAGATGAAATTTTGGAAGCTTATTTAAATAGAATTAATTTGGGACAAGGTGCTTATGGCATTGAGGCAGCAGCACAAACTTATTTTTCCAAAGATGCAGTTGATTTAAATATTGCAGAATCTGCACTCCTTGCAGGAATACCAAAATCTCCAGCAAATTATTCGCCCTTTAAATCTGTGCCTTGTGAGTATTTAAAAGATGATTTTAAAATAATTGGAACAAGAGAAATTGATGGAAAAGATTATTATATGGTCTTAAATAAAGACGCCTTTGATAGACAAAAAATAGTTTTGATGAGAATGCACGAGCTTGGTTATATTGACGACAAAGAATATGAACGTGCAAAAAATTATGACATTGTAAGTGCAATCAATCCTCGCAATTTTAAAAATCACACTATGAGTACCTACTCTACTGACTACATAAAAAAGGAAGCGTCAAAGTACTTAGCCGACTTTTATAAAACAACTCTCGAAGAAGGGGAACACAAATTATTTACAGGTGGATACAAAGTTTACTCCACAATTGACGAAGAAATCCAAAAAAATTTAGAAGATAAATATGAAAACTTTAAAAATTTTTTGATTACGAAATCTTCTGCTGGCGGAAGTAAAATGTTGAATTTAACTTTTGACGAAAGTGGCAATATTATATATAAAGACGAAATTTTATATTTTGCAAGAAATAATATTTTTGATGAAAACTTTAATCTAGTTATTCCAAAATCTTCTTACAATATATCTTCCCATGGAGATTTGAAAATAAAAAATAGTTTTTTTAAAGAAATAGGTCAAAAAATAGACATCATTGATGCTTTCACAATTGATGAGGATAAAATCTTAAATACCTACGAAATTGGCCCTTTAAAAATTGAAAAGGGTTCAGCAGAACTAAAAAATAATTATTTAATTATTGACGGTGCTTATTTAAAAAATGTCCCCGATTTCTATAAAATCGAAAATGAAAATTTAATTATTTCAAATAAATATTTCGACTTTAATCCAAATCCAGTGATGCAACCTCAATCTGCAATGATTGCTGTAAACAATGAAAGTGGATTTGTCGAAGGTATAATAGGTGGACTTGATGTTCGTACAAAAAATGCAAAGATTTTAAATCGTGCAACAGATTCTTATAGACAACCTGGCAGTGCAATCACTCCTTTTACAGTTTATCTTCCTGCACTTGAAAACGAAAAAACTCTCGGCGATGTCTACGATGACGTGCCAACCACCTACGATGGAATGTTTTGGCCACATAATTATTACGATTCCTTCAAGGGACTTATGACAATGAGGCTTGCAATGGAAAACTCTTCCAACGTAATTGCTGCAGAAGTCTTAAATGAGTTGGGAAAAAATAAAGCAATTGAAGTTTTAAAAACTTTTGGAATAATAGATAGCAATGATGAAAATAAAGATTATTTTATAAGAAGAAGTGAAAATAAAAAAAAGCATGATGAAAATTTAGAATCCTTAGCCCTTGGAAATATGCAAGTTGGTGTAACTCTATCCGATTTATCAAAGATGTATCAGACAATTGCAAATGATGGAGTCTATAAAGAGGAAACTGCAATCTTAAAAATTGAAGATCCAAGTGGAAATATTATAATTGACAACTCAAATAAAAACAAAAAACTTTTTGACGAAAAAAATTCTCATCTTTTAAAAGATGTATTTATTTCCAATGCCAATAGAGGAAATGCCAAGAGAATTAAAATTTCTTCTTCTGAAACTGGAGGGTATCTTGGAGAAAATAAAAATAATTCAGATTATTTTATAAATGCTTTTACAAAGAACCACAGCATCTCTATGTGGATTGGTGCAGATTCTCCAAAAATTTCTCTATCGTCTGACAAGTCATCTACCATTGAACTTTTTAACAAAATGACAAAGGACACTTATGAAAATGAAAAATTTGACGTAGATCCATCTTATATAGTTGAAAGAAGTATATCTTCAAAAAGTGGAAAACTTGCGACAAAAATGAGCGACTATGCCAATGCAAGTTACAAAGAAAAATACATCTCTGGAACTGAACCAAAGGATCATGACGATTTATTTAAAAAATATTTAATTTGTTCAGAATCAAATAAAATTGCAACACAATTTTGTCCAAGTGAAACAGTCTTATACACTGTTCTTTTTGAAAGGCCAGAGGGATATGACCCCAAATCCCACTATGGAATTTATCCTGAAGATTACATGACCATACCTAAGTCTTATTGCGACGTGCACACAAGAGAATGGTACAAAGAAAATATGGATAACGAAGACAATAATTCAAAAGATAAAAATAGCAATACAAAAAATTCAACTAAAATAAAAGGTAGTAAATATAAAAAATAATAGGAGGAACAATATGAAAAACTTATCAAAATTCATTAAATTAATTGCATTTTTTAAACTTGTGAAACCAAAAAGAAAGATGAAAAGGCACATGACACGCAGAAAAAGAAGGCTTAGAATGTTAAATCTTTTAAATCCAAAACACAGTGGCAAAATCGCATATCATATAGGGAAAATTAAATTTAGAAATGATTTAAAAAAATTAGTTTAAACAGTATTCAAAAAAGGGCCTGCATAGGTCCTTTTAAAATTTCATTTACTTTTCAATCCACTCTTTGTTTTTCTCTTTTAAAATTTTTAAAACTTCGTCATTAAGAACAGCAATAGTTACATCCAAATCATTTTTTTCTAAAAAATCATTTATCGTAAAAACTGCCACTTCTGCCGCTTCATCTAGTGGATACCCATAAATTCCAGATGACAAAAGTGGGAAGGCAATGCTCTTTATATTATTTTCTAATGCAATATCAAGTGCTGATTTATATGCCGCTTCAAGAGTTTTTCTTTCATTTTTATTTCCATCAAAATAAATTGGTCCCACGGTGTGAATTATGTACTTTGCTTTTAAATTATATCCCTTTGTAATAACAGATTTGCCAGGATTTATTGGTGCAAGACTCCTGCACTCTTCTTCCAAAGCTTTATCATTTGCCTCTTTAAAAATTTGACCGCAGACTCCACCTCCTCTTTCTAAGTTTACATTTGCTGCGTTTACAATAGCGTCCACTTCGCAGTTCAAAATACTTTCCTTTTCAATAAATAAACTCATATTACACCCCTTTACTTACTTTATTTAAAATATATACCACAAAAAACAAATTTTAAAGGGGTAAAATAAAAATTTTAAAAATAAAAAAGACTTAACAAAACTATTTTAAACTTCGTTAAGTCTTTTACTCTCTACCTTATTTAACTTCGTCCAATTTATAAATTGAAAATTGTCCCTTTATTTGCCCAGAATCTGTTATAAAATCAAGAGATTTTTTGTTTTTATTGCCTTCAGAAATAAAAATATACTTAGTTTCACCTCTTGGAATAAAAAACACAGATGAAGAAATTTTATTTTGAAGTGCTACTTTTAATTCTTCAGAACCTTCATTTTTAATTTCAATAAGTAAATCTTTATTGTCTGAAAAACTGTAACCACTTTCGTCAATTTTCTTATCTTTAACTATTTCTTTGTCCACTTTATACTTTTTATTACTGAACAAGATACTGTCTTCAACTTTTTCAACACTTGCATCTAAGTAATAACTTTCACTCTTTTTCGGTGCAAATAAAATAATTAATAAAATAACTATTACTGCACCTAAAATATAATTCTTCTTTTTCATACCTTCCTCCTTTACCAGCGATATATATATATATATATATATCACAAAAAGTAAAATTTAACCACCAAAAAATATTTAAAACAAAAAGACTAACTTTTAAGTTCGCACTGTTAGTTAGTCTTTATTAGATTTAAATTTTTTCTACTTTTAAATATTTCTTAGATGTAGTTCTTTTTAAGAAAAAAGTTATTGTTGCAAGTATTATCAATCCTATTAAAAGTGTTAATTCTGGTCTTCCTATAACTCCTGAAATTAAAAATGCAAGTGCTGATGAAATCCCAACGCTAAGTGCATAAGGCAATTGACTTGATACATGGGCTATGTGATCGCAACCTGCTCCTGCTGATGCCAAAATTGTCGTATCAGATATTGGTGAGCAGTGATCTCCAAATACTGATCCAGAGAAAATTGCTGCTAATACAATTTCAAGATAGTGCATGTGATTTGTGTGTATTAATATTGGAACCATTATTGGAATTAAAATTCCAAAAGTTCCCCAAGCTGTCCCTGTTGAGAAAGATAAAAATGCTCCAACTACAAAAATTATTGCAGGCAAAAGCCACATTGGCATAGTTGAATTTGAAATAAGTGATGCAATATACGAACCAGTATTTAAAAATTCATCGCTAGTTATTCCACCAATAGTCCAAGCAAGAGATAATATTACAATTGCAGAGATCATTGTCTTCATTCCTTCAACTATTCCCTTCATAAAGTCTTCAAATTTTAAAAGCTTTCTAGGAATATACATTATAAACGAAACAACTATTGCAAAAAATGCTCCTATTACGAGCGATAAATTTACATTTGCATCTCCAAATGCTGCACCTGCTTTTATATCTTCTGAGAAAAATCCTCCAGTTTTAAGCATCATCAAAATTGTTACAAAAATTAAAACCAATATTGGAACAATTAAATCAAAAACTTTACCATCTTTTGAATATTCATATCCCACATCTTCATTTTCAACAAGTCTAGATGTATCATTTAGTTCATATTTTTCCATTACACCAATTTCTACATCTGAAAAACTAAAATAAAGAATCATAATTAAAGTCAATATTGGATACACATTCATTGGTATTGTATCTAAAAATACGCTCATTGGATTTTTTACACCTGTATCTCCAATTACCGCAACTACACTTGCTGCCCATGATGAAACTGGCGCCAATATACAGACTGGCGCAGCACATGAATCTATAATATGTGCAAGTTTTGCTCTAGATACTTTATTTTCATCTATTATTGGCTTCATAACTGCCCCAACTGTAAGACAGTTAAAATAATCGTCAATAAAAATTAAAATTCCTAAAAAAGCTGTGGCAAACTTTGCCATTTTCTTGCTCTTTATCTTTTGACTTGCCCACTTCCCATAGGCAAAAGATCCTCCTGCCATATTCATAATCATCACAAGAGATCCAAGCATTGTCAAGAATACTAACATAAGTGCATTGTCGCCAAGCTTCGTTCCCATGAGTTCAAAAACTGTTTCTAAAGCAGCTATGATATTTCCACCTGTAAAAATTAATCCCCCTGCCAAAATTCCAATTAAAAGAGAAGTTATTACTTCCTTTGTAATTAACGCCAAAGCAATGGCAACTATTGGAGGAACTATTGATAAAATTCCAAATTCCATTTTTTTCTCCCTTTCTTATTATTTTTATTCCGACTTCTTTTCCATATTAAGTCTATATTTTTCCATTACTTCTGAAAAAATTTCTGAACTTGACTTAGGTGTATAAGTTATTGCATTTGCACCTGCATCAATTGTTTCTAATATATGTTCGTCAGTGTGTCCACCTGTTGCAATTATTGGAAATTCCTCTCCAACAATTTTTCGTGTATATTTTACAAGTGAAGCCGTTTCTTTCCCACCAGCAATATTTAAAACCCTTGCACCTGCATCAACTTTTCCTTTAATGTCATCATACTTTGTAATTACTGATGCAATTACAGCCACATCAAGTGCCTTTGCCAAAAGTTCTATATTGTCATTTTCCATTGGTGCATTTACTACAACACCACTTGCTCCCAAAAGTTCTGCTTGAAGCCCAATATTTACTGCACGAAGTCCTGATGTTGTTCCGCCTCCTACTCCCACAAAAACTGGAACGGATGCAGCTTCAATTATTGAATTGATAATTTTTAATTGTGGCGTAAAGGGATAAACTGACATAATTGCCTGTGCATTGTTATTTACTATTACAGGAATATCATTTGTGAATATAAAAGATTTTATTCTTTTGCCCATAAAATTTATTCCACTTGCTCTATATGAAACTTCAGGAACAGACACTTGTCTTCTTCTAAGTTCTGTTTCAATTGTGGGAACAAACTTCTTTTTTTTATCTATATTTTCTGTGTTTTCCATTATCTCTTCCTCCTCAATACAAAAAACCATGAGCAAAAGACTCATGGTTTAAAACTATCTCTTGCCCTCAGAATTTAGAGCACACAACAAAAAAATTGGGCATTTTTATGTGACAGTTATACAGATTTTTTCTGTATCCCCAGGTAATTACCTTCGGCGACTTTTCCTTTCGAAATCTACTCTTAAAAGTCGCAGCCTCTCTAAAAACTGGTTTCCTATTTAATTTAGACCACTATACCATATAAAAAATTAAATTGCAAGCATAAAAAATTTATTTGTAATTTTTTAATTGTAAAATGAAATTGAACTAATTTAATTCTATGATATACTTTATTTGAAATATTTTTTAAAGGAGAATTATCGTGCTACCTGATCTAAAAAAATTTGGATTTGAATTTGAAGATTGCAAAAATAAAAAATCCTATTCTATATATCACAAAGAAAAGCCAATAGCATTAAATGCCGAGATGACAAAAACTCTGGAATATCTTTTGTGGTATGTTCCAAATATAAATTCAATTCAATCACCTCAAAATGAACTCACGTCTTCACTTGATTTTGAAGATTTTGTTTTTGGAATTATAAAGAATTATATGAATCTAAAAAATAAAGATATTGCCTTTTTAGACTATATTGACGATGAAATAGTAAAATTTTATGAGGACTCAATATGTACTGATAAACAAAAAATTCTTTTGACAAAACAAGACGAAGAATCCAAAACAGATTGTCTTCTTCGTCACATTAGAAATGCAATTGCACATGGTCACTTTAATATTGTTGATGGAATGTTAATTGGATTTGACACAAAAAATATGGAAAAAGATAAATCTATTTGTACAGGCATATTTAAGATTTTTCCTCAAAACCTATTAAGAGGACTATACAGTTTAAATGAAGAAGCTACTGCGGAAAAATTGGCTCAAATAGCACTACAAAGAACAGGATATGAAGTGGAGCGTTTCAAAAATAAAAAAGACGAAATTTATTTTGACTACTATGTCAAGAAAAATAACAAGAGATATGCTCTTGAAATAAAAAAATACAATGACACTCATGTACTTTCCCAAGAAGAGGTAGACGCTCTTGTAAATAAATTTTCAGGCATTTATGAAGATATAACTCCTGTACTTTTTATAAACACATCCTTTTTAAAAGAAGAAACAAAACAAAAATTAAAAGATGAAAATGTAATAATTTTGGATATAAAAAATATTTTAAAGATGCTAAAGAAAAGGGATATACTAGCAGAAATAGACGAGTAAAAAGGACGCAACACTGCGTCCTTAGTTTTTACATATTAAATAAATCGTTACAAATATTCCAACAATATTTGCAATATAAAATTTCTTTTTTCTAGTCTTGTGATGAAAAATTTTCATTCCCAATAGACCGCCAAATCCTGCAAAAATAGAAAAAGTCAAAAGAACTCTTTCACTTATTCTCCACGCGTTAAATTTTGCCTTAAACTTATCCAATCCATATAAAATAAAAGTAATTATATTTAACAAGACAACAAAATAAATCTGCACTGTATACACAACCTAATAAAGATATTTTATGATAATTATATTATTCTTCTAGTTTGAATTTTACATCTCCACTTTCAACTTTAAAATCTTTTAATTTCTTTTCTAGCTTTTTAAATTCTTTTTCATCGTTTTTATAATCTGCTATGCTTTTACTGTAAACTTTTGTCAGAATTTCATCTACAATTGCTCTATCAATAGAAAAATATTCTCCATTTTTATCAAAATAATTTATTTCATTTGCATCTGTAAGAATTAAAAGATAAATTCCATTTACAACTTGAGGCTTCAAATCCATTTCATAAAAATCTTTGGACTCACCTTTTGCATATATTTTTATATTTTTATCCTCTACACTTACTTTCTTTATTTTTTCTTTTTCCCAATTGAGATTATTTACAATTTTTTCTACACCTTTTAAATCAGAAACATCCGTCTTCATGGAATATAAATTTCTATTGCCACAAGCTGTAAGTAGTGAAAAAGCTATTAACAATAAAATAATTTTAGAACCTTTTATTTTTTCACAATATACACTTTCTTTCTATGCTTTATTAATTTACTTAATTATAACACAAAAATTGATTTATCATTTGGCTTTAATAAAAAAGAGATTTCTAATTATATTAATATTAATAACATTTTTTTAATCTTCATCTTCTACTACAAAAGATTTAAATTTATTCCCACTTATGTCTATAATTCGTCCGCCTCTTTTTAAATTTCCATAGGTATTATAACCGCCACATCTCCCATAATTTAAAATAATATTTCCGTATTTTGCCGTAAAATCATTTTCATGGTCATGTCCACAGTAAACTGCTCTAGTTTTTGTATTAAAATTAAGTCTTGCAAAGGCTCCTGTATTTATTTTCCCCGCACATACTTCTTCATCTTGATTACCTACTGCAAGATCTTTATTTTTTGCATCAAAATATTCTCTAAAGGGAATATGACAAAATACATATGAATCTTTATCTTTTGTAATATTTTCAAGATAATCTATTGAAGAAAAATCTAAAAACTCATAAAGTCCAAAACCATATTTGTCATAGCTTCCTGTATCTAAAAAAACTAATCTAATATTTTTTCTATCTACATAATAGTGAAATTTATCACAACTCCAAAATTCATTTTCTATCTTCACATGATTTTTTGATTTTTTTATTATGTCAAATAGTTCTTTTCTCCCATATGGTTTTAAATTTTTATAATTTTCTTTGTATTTTGTCAATTCCTTTGAATTTTTAAATTCATTTTTAACTTTTTCATCTTGTTCTTCAAAATTTTCAATTAAGTAATTTAAATTTTCTCTTTCTGAATCGTGATTGCCAAGAGTTATGGCAAACTCTACTTCCAAAGTGTCAAGGAATTTTATAAGTTCTTCAAAAATTTCAAGTGCATTTAAACTTGATGCCCATATTAAATCCCCAGTTATCGCTATAAAGTCTACTTTGTATTTCTTTACTAATTTTTCTATTAATTTTATAGTTTTTAGATCTGTGTCATCAAAGGGATAACTCCCAAAATGAAGATCTGTCAATTGTAATATTCTCAATTTATCACCTAATTTACCTCTATAATACTGTCATAAGGTATAAACAAATTTATTTCTTCATTTATTCCTCTAAAATTTGCTGACCTATTTAATCTGTCAACTGATATTCTACAACCATTATTAAGTTCAATATCAAATCTTAAAAGAGAACCTAACATGGAAATATTTATAATTTTTCCTTTTACATTTACAGAATTTTCTATTGGAACCAAACTTATGGTTTCTGGTCTTATAGCTACAAACTTAGATTTTATTTCTAAATTATTGTCTATTTCTTCAAACTTCTCTTTTTCATACACATTATACGAACCTATAAATCTTGCGACAAATTCATTTTGTGGATTTCTATATATGTCAGAAGGAGTTCCCTCTTGAATTATATCTCCATTATTCATTATATAAATATAATCACTCATTGTCATAGCTTCCTCTTGATCATGAGTTACAAAAATTATAGTTATTCCTAGTTCTCTTTGTAAATTTTTTATAAGTAATCTAAGCGTATTCCTTATTTGTGCATCAAGAGCTGATAAAGGTTCATCTAAAAGCAAAACTGAAGGCTCTGTAACAAGTGATCTTGCAAGTGCAACTCTTTGTTGTTGACCACCAGAAAGTGTTTTTGGAAATTCTTTTTCCTTTCCTGAAAGTCCAACTAAATCAATCATCTTTCTAGCTTTTTCGTCTTGCAATTTTTTGTCCATCTTTTTCATCTCAAGACCAAATTTAATATTTTCTTCAACTGTCATATTGGGGAAAAGTGCATAATTTTGAAACACCATTCCTATGTTTCTTTCTGATGGAATCTTGTCATCAACTCTAACTTTATTTATATAAATTTCTCCACTATCTATATCATTTAAACCTGCTATTGCCCTTAGAAGTGTAGATTTTCCACATCCAGAAGAACCTAATAAAGTGTTCAAACTTCCCTTTTTCATATCTAAATTCAAACCTTTTAAAACAAGATTTGAACCAAAACTTTTTTTGACGTCTTTTATCTCTATAAAACTCATTTTTTAAACCCTTTCTCTCTCTTGACAAGATTTAATGCAAAAATTGTAATTAACATAATTATTACAAAGTAAAATATTACAATCGCTGAGGATAAGTGTCCATTTACAACCATATTCTTTCTCAAAAAAATTTGTATAGTTTCAAATCTCGCCCCAAGCAAAAGATTTACTATTACAAATTCACCAAAAAGTGTTGAAAAGCTAAAAAGAGAAGAAGATAATACTCCTCTTGTAATATTTGGAAGAATAACTTTCTTAAATCCCTCAAATCTTGATGCTCCAAGAATTTCTGCCGATTCCATTAAAGATTTCGAATCAATTGCCATAAGACTATTTAATGTCCCTTGAGATATTAATGGAAAACTTGAAATTATATACGCTCCCAGTACAACTATTAACATTGGCACACCTAAATTTGCATACGCCGAAACAAGTGCTACTGAAAGTATCACTCCTGGCACTGTATAACAGGCAACAGTTATAATTCCTATTGATTTTTTTAACTTTGGATAATATAAATTTATTGCAAATATAGATGGTACAAGAAGTATTACTGATATAAATATTGAAATTCCTGCTAAAAAGAAAGATCTGCCAATAGACAATAAAAATCTAGGATCTGTTAACAATTTTATATACCACTTAAAGGTTATTCCCTTTGGCAAAATTGAATAAGACCAATCAGAGCAAATTGAAAATAAAAAAGTTGCTATTAATGGAATAAATAAATACAACAAAAGCAACACTATGGACAAAACTTTAAGAGCCTTTTTCATTATAAATCCCTCCTAAACTTTTTTGTCATCCACGATGAAATCAACATATTTACAAGTAAAATAATCGACAATACTAAAGACAGTGCCGCACCAATTTCAGGTCTTGCAAAAATATCTCCTGATACTGTATTTCCAATTCTTATCGCAAGTAAATTCACTGAAGATCCTGTAAGTGCTTCTGCAGAAGCATATGCCCCCAGTGCATTTGCAAACATAATTGAAAAAATTCCAATTAAACTAGGTGCAAGCACAGGAAGTCCAATCTTCTTCCAGTAGTAAAAACTATTTGCTCCCAAAAGTTCTGCGGCTTCTCTCCATTTCTTATCAAGCGCATCAAAAATTGGAACCATTAAAGTTATCCCCAGTGGAAGTTGAAAATAAATAAAAATTAGTAAAAGACCACTTACAGAATATAAATTAAAATCTTTTAATAAATTTATTCCAGTGAGTTTATCAAATAAAACTATTACTCCAGAATTGCCAAGAAGTATAATAAATGCAAAAGCTAAAGGAATTCCTGCAAAATTTGATGTCAAATTAGAAATAACTAAAAATTTTTCACGAGCCTTCGGAAAAAGACTAATTATGCTATATGTTGCAAGCCAAGTGAATATAACTCCAACAAGTGCTGAAAAAAATGATAAAATTATAGAATTTTTAAAAGAATCTACGTACATCTTTGCAGAAAATATTTCTTTGTAATTTTCTAAAGTAAAATCTCCGCTACTTGTCATAAAACTTGAAATTATCATTTTAACCAAGGGATACAATAAAATAGAAATAACAATGACACTAAAAAGTATCATCGTTATTTTAAAAGGTTTAAGTTGTTTTTTCATAAAGTCACCTTACTTTAGAAAAGAAATTACTTTTTCTTGCCACATTCCAGGCAATTTCTCTAAAACATTATCCCAAGCTTCTTCATCTTTCACTGGAACTACAGATTTGTAAAGTTCGTCTGGCAAAAGTTTTGCCTTCGCATCCTCATCAAGTTTTACATTTCTAATTGGTCTAGCATATCCACGAGCTAAATTATTTTGTCCTGCATCTGATAATATATATTCACGAGCAAGTGCAGCAGCGTAAGGATTCTTCGCATTTTTATTTATAATAGTTGTGTAACCTGTCATAACTGATCCATCACTTGGAATAGTTACATCAAATCTATCTTTATCTATTTGATCTCTATAATTAAGTGCATTAAAATCAAAGAGAAGAGCAACTTGATGTTCTCCAGATGATAAAGTTGCAATGTCTGCTTCTGTAACTTTTAATCTTCCTTCTTCTGCAAGTTCTTTATAAAAGTCCATTGCTGGTTCAAGATTATTTTCATCGCCGCCAAAAGCTATGGCTGCTGCAAGTACTGCAAATTGTGCTTGATTTGCTGTTTCAACATTTCCTATGGTTACTGTATAATCTCCATCTCTAAGTTCCTTCCAAGATTTCGGTGGATTTTTTACTGAATTTTTGTCACTTAAAAATGCCATTGAACCAGTATAAGCTATTACCCAATTTCCTACTCCTTCTTTGTCTTTTGCCCAGTCAGGTACTTCATCATAATAAGAAGTCTTGTATGGAAGAACAAGATTTTTTGAAACAGCTAAAGGACCAAAAGCTATACCTACATCTCCAATATCACCAGTTGCATCTTTTTTCTCTGCTTCAAATTTTGCCAATTCTTCTCCAGAAGACATATCTGTATCTAAGTGATCGATTCCATATACAGATTTTAAATCATTCCATGTTCCTACCCAGTTCGCCCAAGCATCTGGCATACCGAGAGAATTAACTCTTCCTTCTTCTTTTGCCTTTGCGGTTATTTCTTCAAGTGTCAAACTATTTAAATCTAAATCTGCATTAGGACTTTCTTTTGACCCACATGCTGTAAATAATGTTGCACATGCCAAAATAACAAACAATTTTTTTACAATTTTCAAAATTTTCCTCCCTCAAAAATTATTACTTCCAAATTTTATATAACTTATGTAAAAATAAACAATTTTTTTTGCAAAATTTTTGCAAAGTTTAATTTGATAATTTAAAAATTTATAAATATCTTTTTAATTAAGTTTTCACTAAAAAACCTCTTCACTTTTTCTCAGTAAAGAGGTCAAACATTTTTATTTCAAACTAATTATTTCTAGAATGCTGGTATTACTGCACCCTCAAATTTTTCTTCAATGAATTTTTTAGATTCTTCTGAATTTAAAACTTTAATAAATTTTTTAAACTTTTCTTTTTCTACATCTTCTTTTCTAACTGCGACTAAATTTGCATAAGGTGAATCCTTTGATTCTATTTTGATTGAATCTTTTACTGGGTCAAGGCCTTGTGCTATTGCAAAATTTGAATTGATTACAGCTGCACCTGAATCTTTGTAAACTTGTGCAATTGAAGGTGCATCCATTGCTGTGAATTTTAAATTTTTTGGATTTTCTTTTATATCTTTTTCTGTTGAGTTTAGATTCTTCTTATCTTCTAATTTTATAAGTCCTGCATCTTCAAGAAGTATTAATGCTCTTGCACCATTACTTGGATCATTGGGTATTATAATCTCTGACCCATCTTCTATTTCATCAACTGATTTATATTTTTCAGAATATAATGCCATTGGTTCTATGTGAACATATCCTAAAACTTCTAAATTTTCGATATTTCTTTCTTCTGTAAAACTATCAAGATATGGTTTGTGTTGAAAATAATTTGCGTCAAGATCTCCTGATTCTAATTGTAAATTTGGTTGAATATAATCATCGAAATTTACAACCTCTACATCAAGCCCCTCTTTTTCAAATTCATCTTTTAGCCCTTCTACAATTTCACCATGAGGCGTTGGTGAAACACCTACAACAATTTTATTGTCATCATTTTTACTTTCTTCTGTCACTTTTTCATTTTTTTCTGCATTTACATTTCCATTTTTCACTTCTCCACAAGCTGTAAGAGTTAACGCTAAAAATAGTGACAATGCTAAAATTATTTTTTTCATTTTTCCCTCCTATAATTTTATTAAAATATTCTATATAAATTCTAAAAAGAATAAATACCTATCTTTTATCAATTTTATCTGCTATTTTATTTCCTACAAATTGTACTATTTGTACAAATATTATTATTACTACTACTGCGGACCAAAGTATTAATGGTTCATTTCTTTGATATCCATATCTATTGGCAACATCTCCAAGTCCGCCACCTCCCATTACTCCAGCCATTGCAGAATAACCTATTACATTTATAATTGTCATTGTAATTGCTCCCACAATCATAGGCATTGCTTCTGGTATTAAAACTTTAAATATTATTTCTTTTTTTGTCGAACCCATGGACTCTGCTGCTTCAATTATTCCATGATCAACTTGCATAAAATATCCTTCCATTAATCTCGCAACAAAGGGTGCTGCCGAAATTGAAAGGGGAATTATCATGGCTGCAGTTCCGTAGGATTTCCCAACTATTAGTCTTGAAAGTGGAAATACAACTATCATCAAAATTACAAAGGGGAAGGAACGAAGTATATTTATAAGTCCATCTAAAAAAGAGTAAAATGAATTTGATTCACTAAGTCCTCCTGGCCTTGTAATTGTCAAAATTACTCCCAGTGGCATTCCTATTAAAAGAGCAATTGCTGTAGATGCAAACACCATTACTAGAGTTTGTGGTATTGCTGGCAAAATTATATCTAAAATTCTTTCCACTTATAACACCTCCACGTTTACATTGTTTTCTTGTAAAAATTTTATTGCTTTATTTCTATCCTTTTCTTCTCCCAGTATCTCCACTGTTAGATAACCCACACTTGAAATGTTTAATTTATTTATATTGCCTGATAGTATTGAAAAATCTATGCCACATCTTTTTACACATTCTGAAAGTATTGGCTTGTCATAATTTTCATCTGCATAAGAAAGCCTTAAAATATCTCCCTTATAATCATCAGAATTTAAATATCCCTCTTCAGTTTCATCTTGCAAATTTTTTATAAAAGATCTTGTAACAGAAGTTTTTGGATTTTTAAAAAGTTCCTTGGTTTCATTTTCTTCAATAATTTTTCCACTTTGCATCACAGCAATCCTGTCACAAATTTCTTTTGCAACTTCCATTTGATGAGTGATCATAATTATAGTAGTATTGTATTCTTCTACAACTTTTCTAAGAAGTTTTAAAACTGACTGTGTATTTGCTGGGTCAAGTGCTGATGTCCCCTCATCTGAAAGTAAAATGGATGGATTTGTTGCAATAGATCTTGCTATTGCAACTCTTTGCTTTTGTCCTCCAGAAAGTTCTTTTGGATATGAATTTTTCTTTTCCCTTAAATCTATAAAATCTAAAAGTTCATCAACTCTATCTTCTGTTTCTTTTTTTGATACACCAGAAATTTCAAGAGGATAAGCAATATTTTCTGCAACAGTCTTTTGCATAAATAAATTAAAGGACTGAAAAATCATACCAATGTCCTTTCTCTCATCTCTAAGTTCTTTTTCATTTAAATCTAAAATAGATTTTCCATGAATTAATATCTCTCCACTAGTTGGTTCTTCAAGTCTATTAATGCATCTTACAAGAGTGGATTTACCAGCTCCAGATAAACCTATGACGCCATAAATTTCTCCTCTATTCAATTTGAAAGAAACATCATCTAAAGCTTTAAAACTTTTTTCATCTGTCTTAAACTCTTTAACTAAGTTCTTTACTTCAATCATTTTTCCTCCACCAATAAAAAAAGAGCTCTCATCCAATAAGGACGAAAGCTCGTGTTACCACCTTAATTTGTCACTTCCTCACAAAAGCAACCTCTTCAAGTACTATCATACTCTACTTCTGTAACGGGAAGTCCCGTAAATATCTAATATCGATATTTCCTAGAAAAGGCCATGTTCCCCAAAAATCGATCCACTTCTTTCACCAAAACGAAGCTCTCTTAAGTCACAATTTAAAGGTACTCTTCTTCTCAAAAAGTTTATTTATAAATTGTTATTATTATACGTGGTTAATTTTTAAATGTCAACACTTTTTTTATTTTGTTATAAGATTTTTAATATCTTCATCAACATTCGTAATTCCAGAAATCCCAAAATTATCAACTAATACATTTACAACATTTGGAGATAAAAATGCAGGAAGAGTTGGTCCAAGGTGAATATTTTTTACACCAAGTGATAAAAGTGAAAGTAATACTATTACTGCTTTTTGTTCATACCATGCAATATTGTAAACTATTGGAAGATCATTTACACTTTCAACTCCAAAAGCATCGACTAATGCAAGTGCAATTTGAACTAAAGAATAAGAATCGTTACATTGCCCTGCGTCTAATACTCTTGGTATTCCATTTATATCGCCAAGATTTAGTTTATTGTATCTATATTTTGCACAACCCGCTGTCAAAATTACAGTTGAATCAGGAAGTTCTTCTGCAAATTCTTTATAATAATTTCTATCATTCATTCTTCCATCGCACCCTGCCATTACAACAAATTTTGTTATATCGCCATTTTTTACAGCTTCAATAACTTTATCAGATAGAGCCATAACTTGAGAATGAGCAAATCCACCGACAATTTCTCCCTTTTCAATTTCTTCTGGAGAATCACATTTCTTTGCAAGTTCAATTATCTTAGAAAAATCTTTGTGTCCCTTTTCGTCTTCTTTTATATAAGTGCAACCAGGGTAACCCGCTGCTCCTGTTGTAAACAATTTATCTTTATAAGAATCTTTTGGAGGAACGATACAATTTGTAGTCATAAGTATTGGACCATTAAATGACTCAAATTCATCTCTTTGTTTCCACCAGGCATTTCCATAATTACCAACAAAATTTTTATATTTTTTAAACTTAGGATAATAATTTGCAGGAAGCATTTCGCTGTGAGTATAAATATCTACTCCAGAACCTTTGGCTTGTTCTAGTAACATTTCAAAATCTTTTAAATCATGACCTGAAACTAAAATTCCTGGATTTTTTCCAACTCCAATATTTACATTAGAAACTTCAGGATTTCCGTAAGTTGTTGTGTTTGCTTTATCTAAAGTTGCCATTGCTTTATATCCCATTTCGCCAGTTTTAAGCGTAAGTGCAACTAATTCATCAACCGTTTTTTCTGTCAAAAGTTCTGCCATAGTTTTTAAAATAAAATTATTTACTTCTTCATTTTCATAGCCCAAAACTTTTGCATGTCTAGTATAAGCTGCCATGCCCTTTAGACCGTAAGTTATAAGTTCCTTTAAACTTCTAATGTCTTCATTATCTTCAGCTAAAATAGAAACTTCGCCAGAATTTATTTTATTCTCAATTTCAGAAAATTTTTCTGTACTCCAATTTGCAGCATCGCTATAATTTTTTTCTTCTCTCAAAGAATTCATAAGCTTAATTGTTTCTTCTATTCTATTTTTTATTGCAATATCGTCAAAATTTGCATTTGTAATAGTAGTAAACAAATTTAAGATGACTTTATCTGTTGCTTCTTTATTGTCTTTTCCACTTTTTATTACAATTTCAGAAAGGCCCTTTGATATCCAAATCAAAAAATCTTGTAAATTTGCAACTTTTGCACTTTTTCCACATACACCCTTTTTCACACAACCTGTGTTCTTAAATGTTTCTTGACATTGAAAACAAAACATATCCATATTTTCTCCTCCTATTATTTTTCACTCATTACATTTAATTTCTAAAAATATTTTAATAAAAATTTTTATACTTTTCTGTTGCATATGCAACAATTATTGTCTTGTCTATGTAAATTTTTGCAAAGAAAAAACTCATGGCAAAGCACGAGTTTTTTATAATATGAGGATTTATTAAATTTACTTTCTTAAAAATTATTTGTTTTCATTTTCTATTATTTCATCAATTTTCTTGTAAAGTTCATCAACTTTTTCTTGAGAACCAAGACTTATATTGTCAATTACTTTTCCATCTCTATCAATTAAAAGAGTTGTAGGAAAAGCTGTCAAATTTTTAAGATAAGCATCACTTTCTTCAGAAGGCTTTACAGCAATATTTGTGTAAGTAACTCCCTTAGTCTTCAAAATCTTTTGTGCATCTTCTTTAATATTTTTATTTTCATAAGTATCTAGACATATTGACATAACTTTTACATTTTTGTCTTTTAATTCTTCACTTATTTTTTGAAGAGTTTCCATTTCATCTATACAACCCTTGCAGCCAGTAAACCAAATACTCATAATTGTCACTGGACTATCCTTAAAAACTTCATTATTTATAGGATTTCCTTTAAAATCAATTCCTTCAAACTTTGGGAAGAAATCTCCCGTAGAAAGTTGTGTGCCTTCTGGTGCCTTACTTGTGCAAGCTACAAGAGTAAAAACTAAAAATAAAATAATTGACAACTTACTTATCTTCGAATAAATATTTTTCATTTATATCTCCTTTATTAAAATTTTTATTTTTAAATGAGGTTGAAATTGCTGATGTAGGGCAAGCTTTTATACAATCACCACATCTAATACATTCCAAAGCTCTTTGATTTTTCGACATATCCACATCCATCTTGCAAACTTTTTTACACTTCCCACAAGAAATACAACTGTCATTAACATGGTATTGATAAAAAGAAAATTTATTAGTTAGTGCATAAAATGCCCCTAAGGGACAGAGGTATTTGCAAAAAGGTCTGTAAAAAAATATGGAAAGTACAATTATAAGAATAAGAATAACTGATTTCAACAAAAATAAATTACCAAGAGAAGCTCTAATACTTTTATTTGCAATAGATAGTGGTACTCCACCTTCCAATATTCCCTGTGGACATATATACTTGCAAAAATAAGGTGAAGCTATCCCCAGTTCATCTGTAAAAATCACACCACAAATCCACACCACAAAAATTAAAATAAAATACTTAATATACTTTAAAAAAGAAAATTTTCTTGTGCTAAACTTTTTTGTTGGAATTTTATAAAGTAAATCTTGAAAAAATCCAAAAGGACATAAAAATCCACAAATCAATCGCCCGAACAAAGTTCCAAATAAAAGCATAAGTCCCGTCACATAATAAGAAAACTTAAATTTTGATGAGCCAACCACTGCTTGAAAGGAACCTATGGGACAAGACAAAGCCGCACCGGGACATGAATAGCAGTTGAGCCCTGGTACACAAGCACTTTTTAATTTGCCAGTATAAATTGTACCCTTAAAAAAATTTGTGATATATAAGTTAGTAAAAATCGTAAAAAATCCTTGTACGAAATTTCTTTTATTTCTTAAATTATCCAATTCCAACGCACTCCAAGCAAATTTTTATAGCCTTTGAAAGCACAGTATCCACTTCAGATCTATAAGATCCATAAAAAATAAACGCAATAGATAAAATTAATATTGCATAAGAAAACTTTCTATCAACAAAATCTTTCATTTTTTCACCTCACAAATAGTATAACATTCGGAGTATAAAGATTGCGTTAAGATAAAATAAAAAATTTTTATAATTTAAAAATCTTAAATAAATAATAAAAAACTCCTACATATATTACAAATATAAGAGTTTCATAAATTTCTCCAAAAATTACATGATTTTTAATTTCATATACAAATAACTTTCATCATAAACATAGGTTATGATATTATTTATATAAGTTGTATAATATAATTACAATGCTGTAAAAAAGTTGATTTCTTATAATTTATAGCAAAGGATATATTTATTTTTAATAATTATATTTTCTAAAAAGGAGAAATTATGAAAAAATTATATTTTAAAGAAAAATTTTTTAAAATTACAGATCATTACCCTATACTAGATGAAAACGAAAATGAAGTTTACTACTTAGATCAAGATTTTACTTTCATCGGTTATAAATCCTCTGTCAAAGATTTTAATGGCAAAAATATATTTAATATAAACAGGGAAATTATATCTTTTTTCCCAAGATACAATGTTACATTTAACGACAATACAAATATGATTGTACAACAAAAATTCGAGTTTCTTAAACACAAAGTCGAAGTTTATTTAGACGATGAAACTTTAAATCTCTCAGGCAACTATTGGCATCTTGACTTTGATATAAAAAATGAAAATAAAAAAATAATAGGAAAAGTTACTAGGGAACTTTTTGCCCTTACAGACACCTATGAACTTACTATTTTAGATGAAAATTACACAGAAAAATTAATCGCACTTGTTATTTGTTTAAATAATATGATAGATTTAGAAAAATCTTCACGCTAGGAGGAGGAAAAATGGAAAAACAAATTTTAGAATATATTGAAAACTTATGCAATACACCATCACCAACAGGTTACACAAAAAGAGCCGAAAAATATCTAATAGATGAATTTACTTCCATGGGCTACAAACCTTACCAAAGCATAAAAGGCAATGTAATAGTTCCAATTAACAAATGTGAAGGTGAAGGGCTACTTTTGTCATCTCACATAGATACTTTGGGACTTATGGTAAGAAGTATAAAATCAAATGGAAGACTTCGCGTCACAACTCTCGGTGGATTTCCTCTTTCCTATGTGGAACAAGAAAATGTAACTATTATTACAAGAAATGGAAAAGAATTTACTGGCGTAATGAGAATAAATAACCCATCAGTCCATGGTTCAAGTGATCCAAAGGAAATTTCTCGTGACGATAAAAATATGGAAGTTGTCATAGATGAAATTACAAACTCCGCAGAAGAAACTGAAAAACTAGGAATTTCCTCTGGGGATTTTATTGCTCTTGATCCAAGATTTACCCTTTCAAATGGCTTTGTAAAATCTAGACACTTAGATGACAAGGCCAGTGCTGGAGTTCTAATGGCACTTGCAAAAGAAATAAAAGAAAAAAATATAAAAATAAATCGTCCACTTTATATGATGTTTACAATTTATGAAGAAGTTGGACATGGTGCTGCAAGTGGAAATCCATCTAATGTAACAGACATGATTGCAGTTGACATGGGAGTAGTTTATGATGATTTAAAAACAGATGAAACAAAAGTATCTATTTGTGCCAAAGATTCCTCTGGTCCCTACAATTATGATTTAACAAATGAATTAATAAATTTAGCTAAAGATAATAAAATAGATTATGCAATAGATATTTACCCATTCTACGGATCAGATGCCTCTGCTGCAATGTCTAGTTCAAATGACTTCCGCCACGCTTTAGTTGGGAGTGGCGTTGCTGCAAGCCATGGCTATGAAAGAACACACATTAGTGGTTTAAATGGTTTATATAAATTATTAAAAGCTTATATAACAAAACAAAATAAATTAAATAATTAAAATGATAAAAATTAAAATTAAATATTTCAATAACTATTTATGCCCTTATTTTTTAAAAGACGACAGATTTTCCCTTTCTGTCGCCTTTTAATTTATTATTTAATTTTAATAAAATACTTATATATTAATTAGATAAAATAAGTTAAAATAGCAAAGTAGATATTAGATACAAAGTAAAATATGTAATGTGAAGAGGAATATTAAATCTAACATATTCTTTAACTTCATTCATTTCTACTTTTTGTCCACTATTTACTAAATTCTCTACTTTTCCAAAACCTGTTAATACATGAAACATCAACATTATAATTGGAACAATTATATTAAAACATAATGGCATAAGTCCACTATTGCAATTAAGAATCAAAGATATAATTGATACTATGACTTGTCAAACTAGTATAACAAAATGATTTCTTTTGACTTTAGTATTTGAACGGAAGAAAGAATAATCTTGAAATCCACTTAATAAATTAATTTTTAAAATATAATTAAAATAACTTCCTAAAGTAATTATATACATCAGCATCATTCCTGACATAATAGCTGTGTATATAATTTGTATTTTCAAAATAAAAATAACTAAATTCAAAAAATCACTTCTATCTTGTCTATCACATATCGTTGTAACAATAATGCTCTAATAAAATAAAAAGAAATAGTAGAGCCTAGTGCTCCTATAGAACTTATTTTTTCATCTCCCAATAGATATTTATAAACCCCAAATTTATCTCTCGCTTAAATTTCCTCCCTGAATATTATATTATTTTCGGGAGAATTTTATTTACTTATTAATTTCTTTTTCTATTTCTTGAAGGACATTTATAATCTCTTCAAAGTTTGGATATTCTCCATATATCATTTCTGACATAGCCTTATAATCTTTTTCTATTTCAGAAAATCGAAACTCTCTTGGAATTAATCTTAATCTTCCATTTAATGCTTCTTCATACCTTGCCCACTTTCTAGGGTAGAATTTCATTTTAAATTCAGTCACTTTCTTTAGTAATTCTTTATCCTCTAAGGCTTTGTTTTTAAAATCTGATTTTGCTATTTTATATAAGTCATAAAAGTGTCTTGCATACCTATGGGGCATAGGAGAAGATTCTGGTCTATTCGCTTCATGATGAAGTATAGTTGCCTTTTCCCAAAATGTTCTCTCTGCTGATACTGTTCTAATATTAGTTTTTTCTTTAAATACGTTTGGGTAGGCTTCACTAATTATTGGTGAAATTTTAACTCCAATTGCAGGTGTCCATGCTGCAAGGCTTCCTATTTCAAGTCTTATATTTTGTGTTAAATAATTAGATTCAAAGATTTTAGGATATTTACATAGAATTGTTTGTGGATCAAGAATATCAATCATAAATTCAAAGTCCATGTCCTTTAAATCTTGTTTTAAAACTTTTAAAAATTCATCTCTTAAAAATACTTCTGTCTTTTCATTAACTTCTTTGTTGAATTTATCCTGTTTGGTATTTGACCTTTCTATCCATGGTTCTTTTTCTTCATATCCTAATACTCGCCAATCTAAGATTAAATCTATGTCTTCAGAAAATCTTTCTATAAGACCAAAACACTTTGAAAGTGATGTTCCTCCTTTAAAGGTAAAATATTCCCTCCATTTGTTTTCATTAAATAGATAATCTAAGATAAAAGTAACCCAATAGTCTTTTTCAATAACTGCCTCAGATATATTTTTCTTTCTTGCAGTGTTTACTATTAAAATCCTTAGATCTTCTTTGTTTTCTACATAAAACTTATTCATTTTGACCCTCACAAATTTCCCTTATCACTTCATATATCCATGATGGAACTGATTTTGATTCATTCATTAAGTCTATTCTTTCTTTTTCACTTAAATTTTTTCTTATCTTTTGTATAACTTCGTTACTTATATTTTCTTTTCCCAAAGACTTAATTGCTTGAATAACTGTTGCAGTCTTTAAGGACATATTGGCAATTTCTCCTGGATTTACTTTTTTAAATTCTAAAACCGTATCCCCAATTTTATATTCCTTATATCTTCCACTAGATATATATTTATAATGTGTTGGTACTTGTGTTGAAAGTCCTAATAAGTTTAAGGCTGTGCTATTATATGGTGCAATATTCCAATTGTATTTTCTTGCTATGGCAAGTGCTAATTCGTGAATTGATACTGCTTCGTACTCTCCGATTAATTCACTGTATCTTGGATTGTAATAAAAGCCATCAATGACACGCTTAATTTTATCTTCATTAACCATTCTATTCAATGTCTTTCTAGCAGTTTCATAAGAAGCAATATCTAAAAAGTCATTAGCAAAAAATACTTTATGTGAGTCAAAATCATTTATTTTATCTGATATTTTTTCTGTATATGAACTCATTACAATCCTCCTTTGTCCCAAATATCATATCATATCTGGGACAAAAGTTCAATTGTACTTAAATTTTATTCCTCTATAATAGTTCATCATCCTCATCTAGTATCTCTTTTTCATCTTCATTATTTCCCACTTCATCTTCTGATTCAATCATATAGAGTAGGTCTTGTTCTTCTACTTTTTTTAAGAGCTTACATTATTTTAAATTTATAAGTAATCTGCTCTTAGTTTTAAATGTTAAAAATTGTCTTGTATCTATTGGATTTACTTTATCTTTTTTTAAATCTCCACTTGATATAATATATTTTCCATTCCTATCTAAATTTTCAATTACTAAACCACTTTTTTTATTTTCTTGTATTGCAAGATTATTTTCTGCCTTTATTTCACCACCTTTAATTAAAAAACGATAGAATTTTAATTTTCTATCGTCTTTATAATTTATTATTTAATTTTAGCGCATTCTTTTAATATAGTTTTGCTCCAGCTGGTATATTTTCATTTACCATTACTAAATTCAAAAGTTCTTCTCCATCATATTCGCATACTGCTGATAAAAGCATTCCACAGGATTCTTCTCCCATCATTTTTCTTGGTGGAAGGTTTGTTATCGCCACCAACTTTTTGCCCACAAGTTCCTCTGCACTGTAGAAATTTTTAATTCCTGACAGTATTATTCTTTCTTTTTCAGAACCATCATCTAATGTAAATTTCAATAGTTTTTTTGACTTAGGAACTTCTTCGCAGTTCTTAACTTTTACAACTCTAAAATCAGATTTTGAGAATGTATCAAAATCAACCATATCTTCAAATATTGGTTCTACTTTCACTTTTGAAAAGTCGATTTTTTCTCTCGTAAGTTTGTCGTAAGTTTCGTAAGTTTCATTTGACGAATCTTTATTTTCTGCCTTTTCTAAGCCTACTGGCTTCATTGTTGGGAATAATAATACATCTCTAATGCTTGGTTGGTCAGTTAATAACACAATCATCCTGTCAACACCAATTCCAAGTCCTCCTGTTGGTGGAAGTCCAACTTCTATTGCATTAATAAAATCTGAATCCATTGGATGAGCTTCGTCATCCCCTGATTCTTTTTCTCTAACTTGTGCTTCAAATCTTTCTCTTTGATCTATTGGGTCGTTAAGTTCTGAAAAAGCATTTGCAAACTCCCAAGTGTTGATAAAAGCTTCAAATCTTTGTGTAAGTCTTTTGTCTTCTGGATTCCTTTTTGCAAGTGGTGAAACTTCTACTGGATGACCAATTACAAAAGTTGGTTCAACAAGGTGTTCTTCACAGAACTCTTCAAACATTTCTGATAAAACTTTTCCCCATGTATCATGTTCAGATATTTCAAGTCCCTTTTCTCTTGCAACTTCTCTTGCATCTTCATCTGTGTCAATTTCGTTAAAATCAACATCAGCATATTTTTTAACAGCGTCAATCATTGTAATTCTCTTCCAAGGAGCTTTTAAACAAATTTCTGTGCCTTGATAATTTATTGTATCTGTTCCCAAAACTTCTTTTGCAACATATTCAAATAGATTTTCAGTTATTCTCATCATCTCTTCATAATCTGCATAAGCTTGATAAAGTTCAATATTTGTAAATTCAGGATTGTGTTTTGGATCCATTCCTTCATTTCTAAACATTTTTCCCATTTCATAAACTTTGTCAAATCCACCTACAATTAATCTCTTTAAGAAAAGTTCGTTGGCAATTCTAAGTTGCATATCAATATCAAGAGTGTTGTGATGAGTGTAAAAAGGTCTTGCATTTGCTCCACCTGCTACTGTTCCAAGTATTGGTGTTTCAACTTCTAAGAAGCCTTTATTATCTAAAAACTCTCTAATTTTTTTGATAATTTTATTTCTCTTTATAAATACATCTTTTACTTCTGGATTTACGATTAAATCTACATATCTTTGTCTATATCTAAGGTCTGGATCTTTAAGTCCATGAAATTTTTCTGGAAGAATTTGAAGTGATTTAGAAAGTAAAGTTAAATCAGTTGCACGAACTGTAATTTCACCTGCTTCTGTTTTAAATACAATTCCCTTAACACCAATAATATCTCCAATGTCAAGTCCCTTGACGTCTTCATATTTATCTTCTAAGACATCTTTTCTAGCAAAAACTTGGATAGTTCCAACTGAATCTCTCACATCTAAGAAACAAATCTTTCCATGACGTCTTTTGCTCATTACACGACCAGCAATGGAAACTTCTCTCTCTTCATCTTCATTAAATTCTTCTTTAATGTCCTTTGAGTGAGCAGTCACATCGTAAGTTTCATTTACAAAAGGATCTTTCCCTTCATTTTTTAACTCATCTAGCTTTCTTCTTTTTAACAAAAGCATTTCATTTAGTTTTGCATCTTCTGTCTTTTTCACAAACTGCCTCCTAAATAGTTATTCCACAAATTTCGTACTTTATAATTCCATCTGGAACTTCAACTTCAACTACATCGCCAACACGACTGCCAATTAATTTAGACCCAACAGGCGATTCATTGGAAATTTTACCTTCAAGGGGATCTGCTTCTGCAGAACCAACAATTGTGTATTCATCTTCTTCGTGAGATTCAACTTCTCTAACTTTTACATTTGAACCAATATTAACTACATCTGTATTTAAATCTTTTTCATCTATAATCTTAGCATTGCGAACCATCATTTCAAGTTTTGCAATTCTTTCTTCAACTTGTGCTTGTTCGTTTTTTGCTTCATCGTATTCAGAGTTTTCAGAAAGGTCGCCATAACCTAGGGCAACTTTAATTCTTTCAGAAACTTCCTTTCTTCTAACAGTTTTTAAATATTCAATTTCATTTTCAATTTTTTCTAAACCTTCTGGTGTAAAAAATATATCCTTTGCCAAAATTCTCTCTCCTCATATATAAAAAATAAGGCGTTATCCGCCCTTTAACAAACCTTTTAATCTAGGCTATTATAGTTTATAGTTCTCTAAATGTCAAGAATTTAAAGTATTTGAAAAAATTTTTCTATAAATAAAAACTCTGCAACTTTCATCACAGAGTTTTAAAATCTATTTAACTTTATTTTCTTTTTCCTTATTCTTATTTTGATAGAAAAAAATTAAATTGTCTATTGCACAGCCTATTACTAAATAGGAACAAAAATCGTAAAAAGTCATTTTGCTATAAATATTAAATTTTTTAAAAAAAATTGTAAATATTATATAAGATGCTACAGTTAATCCAATTAAGACTGGCAATCTCCTAATTGAATTTTTCTTGTGATTTAACAAGTATACAATGATTCCCAAAACCGCTAATGAATAAAACATATAGAGTCCTCCCTTTAAAACCTAAAACTAAATTTGAATTTTAAAAAATTATAAATCTAAATTAGATATATAATCTCTTATAACTTCTATTATCTCATCTTTGTCCTTTAGGGTGTTTAATTTATTTCTAACTTCCTTTGAGCCCTTCATTCCTTTAAAATAATCGGAATAAACTTTTCTCATCTCAAGAACACCAAGTTTTTCTCCTCTGTACTTTATCTTTCTCTCAAGCTCATCAATCATGAGTAGAAGTTTTTCTCTATCACTTGTTTTTTTGTAATCTCCAGTTTTTAATAATTCTTCAATTTGATTAAAGATGTATGGGTTACCCACAGCACCGCGACCTATTGCCACTCCGTCGACCTTTGAATAATTTATTTTTTCAATTGCATCTTCTGGTGTTTCAATGTCGCCATTTCCAATTACAGGAATTTTTACATTTTCTTTAACTTCTTTTATATAGTCCCAATCAGCTTTTCCTGTGTAATATTCTTCTCTCGTTCTACCATGGACTGTTACAAAACTTGCACCCGCTGCTTCAATATTTTTTATGGCTTTTATAGAAGACATTCCGCCAATTCCCTTTCTCACTTTTACAGATACTGGCTTTTTTGAATTTTCCACAACAGATTTTACAATGTCATATACAAGTGAAGGATCACTTAATAGATATGATCCAGACTTATTTTTTACAATTTTTGGAGCAGGACAGCCCATGTTTATATCAACATAAGAAAAATTGTAATCATTTAAAATAGAAGCTGCCTCACCCATAATTTTTGGATCACTTCCAAAAATTTGAACAGAAACTTTTTTCTCTCTTGGAGAAATATCTAATAAATCAATTGTCTTTTTATTTTGGTAAACAAGTGCCATTGCAGACACCATTTCAGTTACAGTTATATCTGCACCTTTTTCTGTTGCAACTTCTCTAAAAGCTATGTCAGTGTATCCTGCCATTGGTGCTAAAATTTTTAACAAAAAATCACTCTCAATCTATCTTTCTATTTTTCTCGTATATAATTTTAAGCCCCTCAAGTGTCAAGAACTTATTGATTATAAAATTATATTTAGAATCTTCTGTCAACATTGTGGAAAAACCGCCAGTTGAAATAATTTTAGTTTCCTCTTCTTTCCAATTTAGTTCTTTTAAAAGTTTCGCAACTATTCCATCAATCATCTCAGTATACCCGTAGTAAAGTCCAGATTGCATTGCTCCAACTGTATTTGATTGAATAACTCTATCTGGTGCAATTATTTCAATTTTTGGAAGCTTTGAAGTCATCATAAAAAGAGCTTCAGCAGAAATCCCAATACCTGGCATAATCAAACCTCCAAGATAATTTTTTTCTTCATCAATTACACAAAAAGTCATAGCAGTTCCAATGTCAACTATAATTGATTTCTCTCCATAAAGTTCTAGTGCTCCAACTGCATTCACAATTCTATCTGCACCAACTTCTTTTGGATTGTCATATTTTATATTAAGTCCCAAGTTCAAATCTGCACTTACTATCATTGGATTTTTATTAAAATATTTTCTAATCATTGAAGGAAGTGTGTGCATAAGGTTTGGAACAACTGATGAAATAATTACATCTTCAATATCTTGTGGATCAATATTTGCATGAGTTAGAGTTTCTATAAAAATAAGTCCATATTCATCTGATGTCCTAGTCTTTACAGTGGAAGTTCTAAAATCATTTACAAGTTCATCACCCTTATAAACACCCCAAGTTATGGAAGTATTCCCAACATCTATTACTAATAACATTTTACACCTCATTTAACAAATTGTTTTCATTATATATTGTATAAAGCTCACTTTCAACTAAATTATTGTTAAAAATCTTTTCTGTTTACATTATTCTTCCTTTTATTATATTATGTGTAATTTTAAATTTGTTTAATCAAAATGTAGCCTTAAAATTATAAAATAGTTTATTAAATAAAATTTAGTTAACCTCATTGACTTTGTGGTAAACATTGTGTAATATAGACCCTGGAGGTTAAAATGAAAATAAAAACAAAAGACATAACAAAAATTGCACTTTTAGTTGCACTATTAGCAGTGGGAGCCTTTATAACTATACCAATTGGACCAGTTCCTTTCACTTTGCAAAACTTCTTTGTGTTTATGACAGGACTAATACTTACTCCCTCCTATGCTTTTTTAACAGTAATTATATATATACTATTAGGTTTAATTGGTCTTCCAATTTTCGCAGGATTTCACGGAGGTATTCAATCAATTTTTTCTCCAAGCTTTGGATTTTTAATTGCTTTTGCAATTGGAGCAGCATTTATTTCTAAATTTGCTCATGGAGAAAAAAACTTTAAAAAGATTATGCTTATTCTTATTCTTGCAGAAGTTATCTTTTATGCAATTGGTCTTCCCTATATGTACCACATTTTAAACAATGTAATGGGAAATCCTATGAATATATCAAAAGTCTTTACTATTGGTATGATTCCTTTTATAATTCCAGACCTAGCTAAGGCAGTTGTGGCAGCAATTATTACTCCAAGAATTTTAAAAGAGTTGAAATAATTTTATTAAAAACTGTTTTATAAAAAAATTTTTAAATATTTTTTAATTTTTATAATAAATAGAATAATTTTTGAAAAATCTCATCCTTGTGATGGGATTTTTCTATATATATTTATTATAGTTATATGATTAAAATTCTGTTATAATAACTAAATAGGAGGTTATTATGAAAAATTCCAAAAAGAATAAACCTCGTGGAATGATAAAACTATCAGGCGTAATAAAAATAATATTACTTGTAATTTTAGCTGCAATAATTATTTTAGGTTCTATGGTAACTGCTGTTGTGCTTGGTATTATTAAAAAAGCTCCTGTAATAGATCCTACTGAATACAGATCTCAACTTTCTGAAACTTCAAGGATTTATTCAAATGACGGAAAACTAATTGAATCATTAGTATCTGACGAGTTTAGTGAATTTGTTCCCTACGAGGAAATGCCAAAAGATTTAATAAATGCCATTGTAGCAATTGAAGACGAAAGATTCTTTGAACACAATGGAGTAGATTATAAAAGAGTTGCCGGTGCACTTGTTCACGACATAAAAACTAAATCCTTTGACCAAGGTGCTTCTACAATTACTATGCAACTTGCAAAGAACTTATACACATCTTTCTCCAAAAGCATCGTTAGAAAAATAACTGACATTTACTATTCATATCAGATTGAACAAAAACTTACTAAAGAACAAATTCTAGAAGCTTACTTAAATTCTGCAGGCTTTTCCAAAGGAACTGTTGGTGTACAAGCTGCAGCAAAAACTTTCTTTAACAAAGATGTTTCTGAACTCGACCTTGCAGAGTGTGCTCTTATAGCAGGGGTTACAAACTTACCTGAAAAATACACACCCTACAATACTCAAAACATCGAGGATTCAGATGATCTTGGAAATATAGAAGTTGTCCTTCTTCCCAAAAATGAAAACTCAAAGCCAAATTCTGATCGAATTATTGAAATTTCAAAAACTTTAAATGAACTTGGACAAATTGATAATTTTGAACTAATTCAAATAAAAAATGATATGCTAATGCCTGTTAAAGCTGTCTTCAACGAAACTTCTAGTGAAAGACAAAAGTTAGTCTTAAAGAAAATGGCTGAGAGAAACTTAATAACAAATGAAGACTATGAAAACGCCTTAAATGAAAAAATTGAAATTAAAATTGGCTCTCGTAGAGAAAGTGGTATTTCTTCCTTCTATACAGATGTAGTTCAAAAAAACACCATCAAAATCTTGATGAATTCTGGATATTCTAAAGAGGAAGCCACAAATAAATTATTTAAAGGCGGACTTAAAATTTATACTCCAATGGATATAAAGATGCAACGAACTCTTGAAGAAGTTGTGTCAAATCCAAAATACTATTATGGAGAATTTAGAGAAAAAAATGGAATAATTCAGCCACAAGTTGCATCAGTAATAATAGATCAACACACTCACGAAGTTAAAGCTCTTGTTGGGGGGAGAAATGTAAGTGGAGGAAGACTTTTAAATAGAGCTGTAGTCCCAAGGCAACCTGGATCATCTATTAAACCAATTTCTGTTTATTTAACTGCATTTAATAATGGAGCAACTGCTGGAGATATTTATCTTGACGCAAAGATGCCACAAAATTTATTTGGCAACCACTCTCCAAGAAATGCCGGAAATTATTACCAAGGTTGGACTACAATAAGAAACCTTTTACGCCAATCTTCAAATGTAGGTGCTTTCCAAGTTGCAAGAGATATATCTGCAGATAAAGACGCAAAGATTAATCAAAACTCAACTTACACAAAATCCTACGACGATGACGAATCAATTGCAAAAATGGTTGAAACATTAAAATCCATTGGTGTTACTTCAATTGTGGAAAAAGAAGATAATCCAACCTACAACGATTTGGCATACTCTCCATTAACTCTTGGTGGTATGACTTCTGGCATAAGTCCACTTGAAATGGCAGGAGCTTTTACAACATTATCTAATGAAGGAAAGTACGCAGATCCTTATGTAGTTTCAAAAATTGTTTCAAACACTGGAGAAACTATTTACGAAGTTAATCCTGAAGAAAAAGAAATTACTTCTCCAGAAAATGCGTATATCTTGACAGATATGTTAAAAGATGTAGTAAGTAGAGGTACTGGTAGAAATGCTTCCTTTGCTGGTCAAGAAATAGCAGGTAAAACTGGTACAACTAATGATAAAAAAGATGTTTGGTTTGTTGGCTACACTCCATACTACACTTGCTCAGTTTGGATTGGCAATGACAAACATCAAAAACTTTCTTTTGGTTCCACTCAATCTGCATATCTTTGGAAACAAATTATGAAAACTATGCACGAAGATTTAGACAAAAAAGAATTTGAAAAACCTGATGGAATTTACACTAAATATGTAAATGGTAGACGAGAAATTTTTGTAGATGGAACTAAACCACATTATACAAATAAACTGGGTTGGTACAGATCATCTAGTTCAACGAAAAAAGAATCCAACGATGATGACAATGACAATAACAATAACAACAAAAAATCATCAAAGTCAATACTTTCTTCTGAAAACAATGATAACAACAATAATAATTAAATAAAATTAAAACTGCTGAAGCTTTGAAAGTTTATCAGCAGTTTTTTTGTACAATATAAATGAATCTTTAAAAATCTCCTTTCATATATTTAGAACCTGTCTAACTTGAGTTTTATAATTATAAAATTCATTTAGATAAATTTCTAAATAAATTTAAATCATATTTGAATTTATTTTATACAAAACAAAAAGGCCTCTTTTCGCAGAGACCAATTTTAAATCCTTTATATTTTATTCTACTTATTTTCTTCAATATTTTCTTTCTTTTTTTCCTCATCTTTCTTATCCATTATATTGCGAGCTTCATCAGAAAGATCTGTTATTTTTATTGAATCGTCAATATCAATGGATTCTTCATCTAACTTTTCTCCATTAAAAATCTTTTCAAAATCTTTTGAATAAATAGTTTCTTTTTCTAAAAGTGCATCAGAAAGAGCAATTAGTTTATCTAAATTCTCACTTAAGAGTTCTTTACACTCTGAATAAGCTTCATTTACTATTCTTGAAACTTCTTCATCGATTTCAGCTGCTGTCCTTTCAGAATAATCCTTTGAACGTCCAAGATCACGTCCTATAAAGACTTCATTTTCTGAAGAATCATAATTTATCGTTCCAAGTCTTTCGCTCATACCATATTGTGTCACCATTGCTCTAGCAATTTTTGTTGCTCTCTCAATATCATTTGAAGCTCCTGTTGAAATATCATCTAGAACAAGGGATTCTGCAACCCTTCCACCCAAAAGAGAAATTATAGATGCCTCCATTTTCTTCTTAGTCATAAAGGATACATCATCTTCAGGAAGATATGCTGTAAACCCTCCAGCCATCCCCCTTGGAATTATTGTAATCATATGAACTGGATCTTCCTCTGGAAGAAGTCTTGAAACAATAGCATGTCCTGATTCGTGTACTGCTGTCAACTTTCTTTCTTTTTCAGAAACTACACGAGATTTTTTTGCAGGACCTGCTTGGACTTTTATTGAAGCTTCGTCTACATCTTCCATAGAAATTTCGCTATTGCCTTGTCTTGCAGCCAAAAGTGCTGATTCATTCATAAGATTCTCAAGATCAGCTGGAGTAAATCCAGGAGTTCTTTTTGCTATAACTTCTAAATCTACATCTTTTGAAAGCTTTTTGCCCCTTGAATGTATTTCTAAAATTGCTTTTCTTGCACGCACATCTGGCTTTCCTACATAAACTGTTCTATCAAATCTCCCTGGTCTAAGAATTGCCGGATCAAGTATGTCTGCTCTATTTGTCGCAGCCATTACTATTACTCCTTCATTAGTTCCAAATCCATCCATCTCTACTAAGAGTTGATTTAGAGTTTGTTCTCTTTCATCATGACCTCCGCCAAGACCTGCTCCTCTTCTTCTTCCCACTGCATCAATTTCATCTATAAAAATTATACAAGGTGCATTCTTTTTTGCATTTTCAAATAAATCTCTAACTCTTGAAGCTCCCACTCCAACAAACATTTCCACAAAGTCAGAACCACTCATTATAAAGAAGGGAACTCCTGCTTCTCCTGCCACAGATTTTGAAAGATAAGTTTTTCCAGTTCCTGGAGGCCCTACTAAAAGAACTCCTTTTGGAATTCTTGCTCCCATATTTATAAATTTCTTTGGATTTTTTAAGAAATCTACAATTTCTGAAAGTTCCTCTTTCTCTTCTTCAAGACCAGCAACGTCCTTAAACTTAACCAAATTTTTAGAATTTTCTTTATTTATAAGTTTGGCTTTACTCTTTCCAAAGGAATTCATCTTTCCGCCGCCAGCTCCAGCTTGTTGCATCATTCTATACCAAAAGAAAATCAAAACTCCAAACATGAGAAGTGTTGGAATCCATTCTGCAAAGACAGAAGTCTGTTTAGTAGGTGTAGATAAGACATCAATCTCTCCAGCATCATTTTTATCTTTTAAATAATCAGCATAAAAAGTATCTGATGCTTCCTGAGGTATTACAGTTTTAAATGAATCACCTTTTTTTAACTGTACACTTGCAATAGAATCTACTCCATTTTGAAGTTTTACACTTTTAACATTTCCCTTGTCAAGCTCACTTACAAATTCTGTAAAACTTTTTTCTTCAATAGTCGTTGCGGGGGGGCTAAAAAATTTAATTGTTGTCAAAAGTACAAGTATTAAGACAATATAAAACCCAGCTCCTCCAAATTTTTTATTCAAAAATATCACTCCTCATCATTTAAATACACAGACTCATCAAGTATTCCAATAAAAGGAAGAGCTCTGTATTTTTCATCATAATCCATTCCATATCCAATTACAAAATTATCTTCTATTTCATATCCATTATATTTTACAGGAAGTTCAACTTTTCTTCTACTAGGTTTTGAAAGCATAGTTACAATTTCAATAGAATTTGCCCCTCTTGATTTTAAAACCTTAGTCAGATAAGATAGTGTAATTCCAGTATCAATAATATCTTCAACAATTAATATGTCCTTTCCAACTATTGAAGTAGAAATATCCTTTAAAATTCTAACTTCTCCAAGGGATCGAGTTCCCTTATAACTAGACACATCCATAAAATCATATTCAAGATCCAAATCTATTCTTCTCATAATATCTGCCATAAAGGGAACTGCACCCTTTAATATTCCCAAAAGAAAAAGATTTTTTCCCTCATAATCCTCTGTAATTTTTTCTCCAAGTTCCTTAACTTTATTTTGAATTTCTTCTTCAGAATAAAGAACTTCTTTAATATCACAAGACATTTTTAACCTCCAAATTGAGTTTATTAAAAGTTTTTTTATCCACTTTGACATCTTCAGAAATATCCATGCCAATTACGCAGACTATTTTTTCATCATCACAAATAAGACCTATCTCATCTCTTGAAAGTCTATCTACTTTTCTATCAATGAAATAGTCCTTTAATTTCTTATTATTTTTCATTCCAAGGGGCTTAAATTTATCTCCCCTCTTTCTAGTTCTAACATAAAGCTTACCTTTAATTTTATCACAATCTATTACTTTTATAAAGTTATCACTACCAGTATATAACAGATCTTTTGAAATAAAAATATCCCCAAAATCTGTGCGATTTTCACCATATTCTAAATAGAATTTTTCCTTTTTAACCTTAGACTTCTTTTCTTCAATAATAACTTTGCCATAAGATTTTCTAGCCACCATATTTTTCCCAAGATCTATTTCTTTTCCACTCTCGCTATTAAATAAATCATAAATATTTAAAATATTATTTCTATTTAAAATATTTTTATCATAAAAATTTTCTTCCAAATATTTCTTTATAATTTCACAAGCTAAAAATTTGTGAATATTTAAAATTTCATCTGCGACAAAATAATTATCAATAACTATTTTTTCATAATTTTCCTTTACAACATCTTCAATAAAATCATTTGCATCACTTGCATTCTCAGAAAGTCTTATAACTGAATCTAAAATATTTGGATTCAACTCTTTTAACCTAGGAATTAAATTAAGTCTTATTTTATTTCTAGTATAAATATCTTCAAAATTAGTTTCATCATCAAAATACTTTAAATTATTCTTATGCAAATAATATTCTATGTCTTCCCTTTTAATATCTATTAAAGGTCTAAAAATATTGCCTTTCTCCTTAGAAAAACCAACTAAACCCTTTAGCCCTGTTCCTCTAATAATATTAAATAAAACTGTTTCTACGAGATCATTGGCATTATGAGCAGTTAAAATTTTTCTATCCTTAGAATTTTCTCTAAAAAAAGAATATCTCAAAATTCTTCCCGCTTCTTCAGAAGATATTTTATTAGCTTTTGCAAAATCGTTCATATTCACTGTCTTTGCAACACATTTTACATTGTATTTTTCACAAATACTTTTGACAAAATCTTCATCCCTTTTGGCTGTACTTCTAACCCCATGATTTAAATGACACACAATTATATCGAGATCAAGTTCATCTTTTAAATCCATAAGATTATAAAAAAGATACATTGAATCAGCCCCACCTGAAACAGCAAGAGTGAGTTTATCCCCTTTATTAACAATCTTTAACTTTTTTAAATTTTCATAAAATAAAATATCCATAATAAAAAATAGTGGTATAACTATCAAAAGATAGCCAACCACTCACTAATTTCTAGAATTCCTTTTCTTTGTCTTTTGATTATACCTTGCTCTAGCTTCATCAAGCTTAGTATTACTTTCCTTCATAAACTTGCTTAACAAATCTTCAAATTTGGCATCTACTTTTTCTTCTTTAGGTTCTTCTTTTTTTTCTATGGCATCCTTAATAGAAAGAGCAATCTTTCCCTTCTCATCAATACTAAGAACTTTTACCTTTACTTCGTCACCCTCAGAAATATGATCTGATATATTCTTTACAAAAGTATCTGCAATTTCTGAAATATGTACTAAACCACTTTTACCTTCTCCTAAATCAACAAAAGCACCAAATTTAGTGACTTTAGTAACAACACCATCTACAATATCGCCTGGCGATAAATCCATAATTTCCTCCTAAATTTTATTTTAACCCTTCAGTTTTTGAAGTTTTATCCTTATTTTTATCAACATAAACTACTTCTCTTGGCTTCACCATTCCAAGTTCTTCTCTGGCAACTTTCTCAATAAAATCAGTTGAAGAAGAATTCTCAAACTCAGAATTTAAATTATCTATTTCAAGTTTTAAATTAGAGATTTCTCTATTATTTTCTGAAATTATTTCAAGTTTCTGTTTTTTTAAAGAAATAGACTTTCCAATTTTTACAGAACCATATAAAGCAGAAATTAAAATAATAATAGCAAGTGCCAATGGAAATTTTTTTCTTTTAACATTCATAAAATCCGCTCCAATTTAAATCAAAAAATCCTTTAACTAATCCTATCATAAAGAGTCTGTGCATCACGCTTGCTATTAACATCAGAAATATCTTTGACTCTTACTTTTATTTCCTTATCACCAAGTTTTAGAGAAATAATATCATCAATATTTACATCTTCAGAAGGTTTTGCTACCTTTTCATTTATCTTAACAAGACCCTTTTCACAAGCTTCTTTTGCCACAGTCCTTCTCTTTATAAGTCTTGAGTTTTTCAAAAATTTATCTAATCTCATAATCCACTCCACTTATGAATATATCAAAAAAACAAGAAAATTTCAATACAAAGAAAAAAATTGCATAAAAAAAGAAGGCATTGCCTTCTTCTTTATTACTTATTAACAGCTTCTTTAAGAGCCTTACCTGATCTAAAAACTGGAGCTTTAGATGCAGGAATTTTAATAACTTCTTCTGGATTTCTAGGGTTTCTTCCTTCTCTAGCTTTTCTTTGTCTAACTTCGAAAGTACCAAATCCAACTAATTGAACTTTTTCTCCATCAGCAAGAGCTTCTTGAACTGAAGTTAAAAATCCATTTAAAGCTTGTTCAGCATCTTTTTTTGTAAGACCTGATTTTTCAGCAATGCTTGCTACTAATTCTGATTTGTTCATTTTATATCCTCCTTGAAGAATTTTTTTTAATCTTTTCTTAGAATTGCAATATCAAAAAAATTACGCACTCGCAAGTGGGTACGCAAACCTAAGACTGTTACAATTATAACTCATGTTGACTTTATTTTCTACACTTATTTGAAAAAAATCGCTATTTTATCCAATTTTTTATCCATTTCTTCTAAAATATCTCGCAAATCAATTATACCTTCATTATATTTTAACAAAATCAAAATTAATGAGTAAATTAGAATATCTTCCTCATTTTCAAAATCCATAGAAAGGTTCTTTGATTTTTTTATAACTTCTGATTTCATTTTCTCAAAAATTTCTTCATCTAAAAAAATATCTTCATCACGCAACAAATTATTTATTTTAGAAAACAAAACATTAAAACTACTTCCACTAGTTCTAGGTATATATACACAGGATTGATGATTATAATCTTCAATTCTTGAAAGCTTATAGATCTCTATTTCCCTTACAATTTCATCCTCAAGTCCAGCATTAGTAATTACATAAGCTAAATCATTTTCTCTATAAACTTCTTGCAATGAAAGAGAAACATCAGATGCAATCCTCTTGTTATAAATTTGAGTAATTAATGTGTCCCTTCTTAAATCAAAATCAAATCTATTTGCATAAGAATCTAAAAACAAAAGACCATCAACAGCGTCACGACCTACTGCTGCAAGTACAGGCTCAATAAAAGAAATACCACTAGTAATATTTATGTCAACATCACTATTTAATAAAAGTTTCACTGTTTTTTCTGCCACAAATGGATTTCCCGGAACAAAATAATTTATATCACCTTTTTTTGATTTTTCAATTAAAAAATCTACAATTTTATTGTAAACATCCTCAAAACTTTCTGATTCTTCATATAGATAATCAAAAGATTCATAAGAAATTTTATTTTCTTTAAAAAATTTTACAGAATCATGATTATCTGTCCTTAAATAATTATTATTTCCATTCTTCATAATTTCTACTGCTTCAAGTGTCAAATCTTTTGAAGAAGTAGAACCAAGTCCAACAACATTTATCATATTATCACCAAATATATTATATTAAAACAATTAAAAAAAGGAAACCCCATTGGATTTCCTTATACTAATTCTATAATTGAAATTTCTGCACCGTCTCCACGTCTTGGACCAACTTTCAATACTCTAGTGTATCCACCATTTCTGTCAGCATATTTTTCTGCATATTCATCAAATACTTTTGTTACAACATCTTCTGAATAAATATATGCTAAAGCTTGTCTTCTTGCATGAAGATCGCCTCTTTTTCCAAGCGTAATCATTCGATCTGCAATTCTTTGAACTTCCTTTGCTCTAGTGTGAGTAGTTTGAATTCTACCTTCACGTAAAAGAGAAGTAACAAGGTTTCTAAGCATTGCACGTCTATGACTTGAATTACGGCCAAGTTTTCTATTTTTTGCCATAATACCCTCCTTATTCTTCTTCAGATTTGAGACTAAGTCCTAATTCTTCAAGCTTCTCAGTAACTTCTTGCAAAGATTTCCTTCCAAGATTTCTTACTTTCATCATTTCGCTCTCAGTCTTATTAGTTAGTTCCTCAACGCTATTTATTCCAGCTCTTTTTAAACAGTTAAACGATCTAACAGATAAATCTAATTCTTCAACTGTCATTTCAAGAACCTTTTCTTTTTGATCTTCTTCTTTTTCAACCATCAAATTTATTTCACTGACATGTTCTTTAAGACCAATGAAAAGTTCAAGATGCTCTGTCAAGATTTTTGCCGCAAGAGATGTAGCTTCATCTGCTTTCATTGAACCATCTGTTGTGACTTCAAGGATCAATCTATCATAATCAGTTCTTTGGCCAACTCTTGTATTTTCGACTTTCCAGTTTACTTTTTCAACAGGCGTAAAGTTAGAATCCATTGGAATAACACCAATTTCAGTTATTTCATCTTTTTTAAGCTCAGAAGGTTCATAACCTCTTCCTTTTTCAACCATCATCTCAAGATAAAAATCAGCATCGTCATTTAAAGTAGCTATATGTTGATCTGGATTAATAACCGTTACATGAGGTGCAAGCTCAATATCTGAAGCTTTAATTTCTCCCTTGCCTTTTTTTTCTATTGTTAGTTTTACTGGCTCATCTTCAGTCATCTTTAAAACTATAGATTTAATATTTAAAACTATTTCAGGTACATCTTCCAATACACCAGGAATTGTATCAAATTCATGTTCAACGCCACGTATATTTATAAAAGATACCGCTGCGCCAGGTAAAGAGGAAAGTAACACTCTTCTTAAGGAATTTCCAATAGTGATACCAAATCCTGCTTCTAGTGGTTCGACAACAAACTTGCCATATAAACCTGACTCATCTAATTCTTCAATACTAATTCTAGGTTTTTCAATTTCTATCATGGGTACCCTCCTTTTCGACAAATAGTTTAGACTCTTCTACGTTTTGGTGGTCTACATCCATTGTGAGGAATTGGAGTAACATCTTTAATCATAGTTACTTCAAGACCTGATGCTTGAAGAGATCTAATTGCAGCTTCTCTTCCTGAACCAGGACCCTTAACATATACGTCAACACTCTTAAGTCCATGTTCCTTAGCTTTTTCAGCCGCTTCTTGTGCTGCTTCTTGTGCTGCAAAAGGAGTTGACTTTCTTGAACCTCTAAATCCAAGTTGTCCAGCACTTGCCCAAGAAATAACATTTCCATTAACATCAGTAAGAGTAACCATAGTGTTATTAAATGTTGAAGCTATATGAGCTTCTCCTTTTTCAATATTTTTACGTACACGTCTTCTTGAACGTGTAGTTTTTTGTTTTTTAGCCATCAAAGTCCTCCCTTACTTACCTTTACTAACAAGTTTCTTAGGACCTTTTCTTGTCCTAGCATTTGTCTTAGTCTTTTGTCCTCTAACAGGAAGACCTGCTTTATGTCTTCTTCCACGATAGCAGTTGATTTCACGAAGTCTTTTAATATTCATTGCAACGTCACGACGCAAATCTCCTTCTACGTGATATTTATCTATTTCTTCTCTGATTTTAGCAAGTTCAGCTTCTGTCAAATCTTTAACACGAGTGTCGAAATCAACACCTGCAGCAGTTAAAATTGCTTGAGCTCTAGGTTTTCCTATACCGTAAATATAAGTGAGTCCAATTTCAACTCTCTTTTCTCTCGGTAAATCTACACCGGAAATTCTAGCCATAATTACCTCCCTTATCCCTGTCTTTGTTTATGTTTCGGATTTTCGCAAATTACCATTACTTTTCCGTTTCTCTTAATTATTTTGCACTTTTCGCACATCTTTTTTACAGATGGTCTTACCTTCATTTAAATGCCTCCTAACTTTAGGACTATTTTTTTCTCCAAGTTATTCTACCCCTTGTAAGATCATAAGGTGAAAGCTCAACTGTCACCTTATCACCAGGGAGAATTCTAATATAATTCATTCTCAATTTACCTGAAATATGAGCAAGTATGATATGTCCGTTTTCAAGTTCTACTTTGAACTGAGTATTGGGAAGAGCGTCCACAACAACGCCTTCGACTTCTATTACATCTTCTTTAGCCATATTATTAAGGATCCTCCTTTAGCTATAAGGTAATAGTTTCTTTCTAATATAACTGTCATTTAAATCTTTTATATCAAGATCAACAAAACTGTTATAAATATAAAGATGTTTTACCTTTTTTTTCTTTGGTCGATCTAGCTTTCTAAGTTTCCCATCAACTAGATAGAGAAAATTCTCATCTATAATCTCTGTGATTACAAATACTTTTCCCTCGTCTCTCCCTTTTTTGGATCTTACAACTTGTCCTCTCAAAAGACTAAATGTATTATCCATTATCTATTCTAAACCAGTCACTATATCTTCAAATACTTTGTCAATATCTTTTGCACCATCAATATCAATAAGAAGATTTTGTGCCCTGTAATAGTCAATAAGAGGTGCAGTTTGATCAAAGTAAACTGAAATTCTTGTCTTTACAGTTTCTTCAGTATCGTCATCTCTTTGAATAAGCTTAGTACCATCTTTATCACAAATTCCATCTTCTTTTGGAGGATTGAATTTTACATGATAAGTCATACCACAAGTTTTACATACACGTCTTCCAACAGCTCTTTCAATTAAAATCTCAGGATCAACTGAAATATTAATTACTTTAGTAAGCCTTTCATTATTCTTATCCAAAATTGAATCAAGACTTACTGCTTGAGCTACAGTCCTTGGAAAACCATCTAGCAAAAATCCATCTTTTGCATCATCCTTGTCAAGTCTATCTTCAACAAGTGCAATTACTAGTTCGTCTGGAACTAAAAGACCTTTGTCCATATATGACTTTGCTTTTTTTCCAAGTTCTGTATTATTTTTAATATTTTCTCTAAAGATATCTCCAGTTGAAATATGTGGAATATTGTATTTATCTACAATATATTCAGCTTGTGTGCCTTTGCCTGCTCCTGGAGGTCCCAATATAACTAATTTCATATAATGCCCCCTATTTATTCTTTAAGAAACCACGATAATTTCTCATAATCAATTGTTGTTCTAATATCCTATGAATTTCAAGCACAACACCAACTACGATAATGATTGAAGTTCCACCATAGTTAAATGGAAGTTTTGAAACCATTGTTAAAATTGTTGGAAGAATTGCAAGTATAGAAAGTGCAATTGCACCCGGCATAACTAATCTATTTAAAGTTCTTCCAAGATAATCACTTGTTGGTTTTCCTGCTCTAATGCCACTAATAAATCCGCCATTAGCTTGTAAATTTTTAGAATACTCAACAGTATTAAATTGAATTGTCGTATAGAAGAAAGTAAAGAATACAATCAAAATTACTGTGAAAATTATATAAATCACAGCTCCAGGTCCTCCTGCAGGAGTTAACCATTTTTGAATCCAATTTCTTGTTGATTCACTTGTAAACATTGCAATAGTAGCTGGAATTGCAAGAAGTGAATTGGCAAAGATAATTGGCATTACACCAGTCATCAAAACTTTAATAGGAATATGAGTAGATTGTCCACCATACATTTTTCTTCCTACAACTCTTTTTGCATATTGAACAGGAATTCTTCTTTCACCTTCAGTAAGTGTAACAACAAATACAACAATTGCAATTGAAATTATTACGAATAGCACTAAGAAAACAGGACTTGCTTGACCAGCTTTAACAAGTGCTATGGACTTAGCAATATCAATTGGAAATCTTGAAACAATACCTGCAAAAATTAATATTGAAATACCATTTCCAATTCCATGTTCAGTAATTTGTTCTCCTATCCAAACTAAAATTGCTGTACCTGCAACTATTGAGATAATAACAGTTATATATTCAATAGTAGTTGTAGCATTAATGGCAGTTCTAAAAAATCCAAAAGTATATCCAATAGCTTGTACAAGAGCTATTGCGATTGATAAATATCTAGTATATTTTGCAATTGCTTTTCTTCCAGTTTCTCCTTCTTTAGCCAAAGATTCAAGAGATGGAATTGCAATTGTCAAAAGTTGAAGAATAATTGATGCTGTTACATAGGGATATATGTTTGCAGCAAAAATTGTAAATCGTCTAAAGTTTCCTCCTGCCATTAAGTCAAGGAAGGAAAAGATTGATCCATCAGCCCCGCTCATAAGTTGTGAAATAACTTGTGAATTCATATATGGAACTGGAATATGAGATCCAAGTCTATAAATTAGAAGCATAAATAAAGTGAAAAGCATCTTCTTTCGAAGTGACTCTACTTTCCATGCTTCCTTAAAAGTGGATAACATTAGATCACCTCGGCCTTTCCTCCGCAAGCCTCAATTTTTTCTTTAGCAGATTTTGAGAAATGCTGAGCTCTAACAGTTAATTTAACATTTAATTCACCATCTCCCAAAATTCTAATTCCGTCTTTAGCTTTTGCAGCTTTTACATAATTATTTTCTATTAAGAATTCAGGAGTGATTTCAGTTCCTTCTTCAAATACATTAAGATCTGCTACATTTAATACTGCATATTCTTTCTTAAAGTTATTTGTAAATCCTCTTTTTGGAAGACGTCTAAATAGTGGCATTTGTCCACCTTCAAAACCAGGTCTAACTCCTCCGCCACTTCTTGCATTTTGTCCTTTGTGACCTCTGCCAGAAGTTTTGCCAGTACCGGAACCAATTCCACGACCTACTCTTTTTCTAGCTTTAACTCCGCCGCCTTCATTTGGTCTTAAGTCATGTAACTTCATTAGGTACACCTCCTTATTCTTCTACTTCGATCATATAATCGACTTGTTTTAACATACCTCTAATTTGAGGTGTATCATTTTTTTCAACAACTTGGTTAATCTTTTTAAGGCCAAGAGCCTTTATTGTCTTTCTGTGTTTAGGTATTTTGCCGATAGGACTTTTTACAAGTTTAATTTTTATTGTACTCATCTAATTTCCTCCTATCCTAAAATTTCATCCACTGATTTATTTCTAAGTTTTGCAACTGATTCAACTGTTTTTAATTGTTTTAAACCTTCCATAGTTGCATTAACAATATTTCTCGGATTGTTAGTTCCAATATTTTTTGTACGAATATCAGTTATACCTGCAAGCTCACAAACAGCACGAACTGCTCCACCTGCAATAACCCCTGTACCTTCTCTTGCTGGTTTTAAGAAAACTCTACCTGCACCATAAATTCCAGTTACTTGATGAGGAATAGAAGTGTTTAATAGGTTTACTTTTATAATATGCTTTCTAGCATCTTGTGTTGCTTTTCTTATTGCTTCAGGAACTTCTAGAGCTTTACCTGTACCTACACCAACATGTCCATTTCTGTCGCCAACAACAACTAGAGCAGAGAATCTAAAATTTCTACCACCCTTAACTACTTTAGCAACTCTATTTATAGATACAACTCTTTCTTCAAGATCAAGTTCTGCCGCATTTATTAATGAACGCTCCATTACTTCCTCCTTCTTAGAATTTTAGACCGGCTTCTCTAGCTGCTTCTGCAAGTGCTTTGACTTTTCCATGGTACACATAACCACTTCTGTCAAAAACAACTTCTTTGATGCCTTTTTCTTTTGCTTTATTAGCAATAGACTCTCCAACAGCTTTTGCCGCATCAATATTTCCAGTATTTTCTAAATTTAATGACTTATCAAGAGTTGACGCACTTGTTAAAGTATTGCCTGCTTCATCATCAATAATTTGAGCATAGATATGTTGTGATGATCTGTAAACTGAAAGTCTAGGTTTTATAGAATTACCGGAGATATTATTTCTATGTCTAGCGTGTCTTTTTTTTCTGTTTTCATTTTTATTAATCTTTTTTAACACTTAAATTCTCCTCTCTTACTTACCTGTCTTACCAACTTTACGTCTTACATATTCGTCAGTATATCTAATTCCTTTACCTTTATAAGGTTCAGGTTCTCTAAAGCTTCTGATGTAAGCTGCATAAGCTCCAACCTTTTGCTTATCATTTCCCTTTACAATAATGGAATTAGCTGAAGGAACTTCAACTTCAATTCCTTCTGGATCTTCAAGTTCAAGAGGATGTGAAAATCCTAAATTAAGAGAAAGAACCTTTCCCTTTTTAGCTGCTCTATATCCAGTACCGATTATTTCAAGTGATTTTGAATAACCTTCTGTAACGCCAATTATCATATTATAAATTAGAGTTCTAGTTAAACCGTGAAGTGCCTTTATTCTTTTTATTTCATTTGGTCTTTCTACAGTGAGAACTCCGTCATTTAATTCTATTTTTAAATCTTTATCAAAAGATTGTGTTAGTTCACCCTTTGGTCCCTTAACAGTAACTGTTTGACCATCAACTTTAATGTCAACGCCCTTTGGGATTTCAATAGGTTTTTTACCAATTCTTGACATTTTTCACCTCCAAATTACCAAACGTAGCAGATTACCTCTCCGCCAACTTTTTCTTTTCTTGCCATTTTATCTGTAATTATTCCCTTAGATGTAGAGATAATTGCTATTCCAAGTCCTCCAAGAACTTTTGGAACATCTTCGCACTTAACATAAACTCTAAGTCCCGGTTTAGATATTCTCTTAAGTCCAGAGATAACTTTCTCTCCGTCTTCTGAATATTTAAGATCAACTTTGATAATACCTTGTTTATCATCTTCAACAACATCAAATCCATTAATGTAACCTTCATCTAATAAAATTTGAGCTATTTCTTTCTTGATGTTTGAGCAAGGAATATCAACAGATTTATGTCTTGCATTATTTGCATTTCTAATTCTTGATAGCATATCTGCAATTGGGTCTGTCATCATATCAGTTTGCCTCCTTTCATCTAAGGCTTTTACCAGCTAGCTTTTCTTACACCAGGAATTTCTCCCTTGTAAGCAAGTTCTCTAAAGCATATTCTACATATTCCATATTTTTGTAAAACACCATGTGGTCTTCCACATATTTTACATCTTGTATATTCACGAGAAGAATACTTCTGTTTTCTCTTTTGTTTTGCAATCATTGATTTTTTAGCCACAATGTACCTCCTTAAGCCTTTGCAAAAGGCATTCCCATCTTTTCGAGGAATACTTTAGCTTCTTCATCAGTTTTGGCAGTAGTTACTATATTGATGTCCATTCCTCTAATAGCATCGACTTTATCGTATTCTATTTCAGGGAAAATAAGTTGTTCTTTGATACCAAGTGCATAATTTCCTCTACCATCAAATGCAGTAGGTTTAACACCTCTAAAGTCTCTTACTCTTGGAAGAGCAACATTCATTAATTTATCTAAGAATTCATACATTCTTTGTCCTCTTAAAGTAACCTTTACACCAACATTTTGACCTTCACGAAGTTTGAAATTTGCAATTGATTTTCTAGCTTTAGTTACAACTGCTTTTTGTCCAGCAATAGTTGTAAGTTCTTCAACTGCTGATTCAAGTGCCTTATGATTATCTTTAGCTTCGCCAAGACCAATGTTAATAGTAATCTTTTCAAGCTTTGGTACTTCCATAACATTATTATAATTGAAATGTTCCATTAGGTGGCCCACAACTTCTGTTTTATATTTCTCTTGTAATCTTGAAGTCATTACCTTACCCCCTACTTAATTGTCTTATTGCTAGATTTTACAAATCTAACTTTTTTTCCGTCTTCAAATCTATATCCAATTCTTGAAGCTTTTCCAGCTGAACTATCAAAATACATTACATTTGATACATGAATTGGTGCTTCCATTTTTTCTATTCCACCTGGATTTTGTGGTCCTCTTGGTTTTACATGTTTAGTAACAACATTTACCTTTTCAACAACAACTAAATCTTTCTTAGGAATTGTTCTTAGGACTTTACCAGTTTTGCCTTTATCTTTTCCGGCTATAACTTTTACGATGTCATCTTTTTTAATTTTCATATTACACCTCCAAATTATAGTACTTCCGGAGCTAGAGAAATAATTTTCATAAAGTTTCCAGCTCTAAGTTCTCTAGTTACAGGTCCAAAAATACGAGTGCCAACAGGGCTTCTATCATCTTTAATTACAACAGCAGCATTGTCGTCAAATCTTATATAAGATCCATCTTTTCTGCTGATACCCTTGTTTGTTCTAACTATAACTGCCTTTACAACAGCGCCTTTTTTGACAACGCCACCGGGTGTTGCATGTTTTACGGAACACACTACAATATCCCCGATATTAGCTGTTTTTCTATTAGTTCCACCAAGGACTTTAACTACAGATAGTTCTCTTGCACCTGAATTGTCAGCAACACGCAATCTTGTTTCTTGTTGAATCATGTTTTTCTCCTTTCAAGTTAAAATTATTGAGCTTTTTCAATAATTTCTACAAGTCTCCATCTTTTATCTTTGCTTAGTGGTCTAGTTTCCATAAGTCTTACGCGATCACCTATACCACATTCGTTGTTTTCATCATGAGCCTTGAATTTAGTAGTCTTCTTAAATCTCTTTTTATAAACTGGATGAGTTTTTAAAGTCTCAGTTTGAACAACAATAGTTTTATCCATTTTATCGCTTACTACAATACCAGTTAAAGTCTTTCTTGAATTTCTTTCCATGAGATTAAGCCTCCTTTCCAACTTCAAGTTCACGTTCTCTAATGATCGTTTTTACTCTCGCTATATCTCTTTTAACATTTTTAATGCTTGATGGATTGTCAAGTTGGCCAGTTGCCAATCTGAATCTCAAATTAAAAAGTTCATTTTTAAGTTCATTAACTTTATTATTTAAATCTTCGCTAGACATTTTGCGAATTTCATTAGCCTTCATTTGAGTCACCATCCTTATCTTTCATTACGAATTTTGTTCTAACAGGAAGTTTCATAGACGCAAGTCTCATAGCCTCTCTTGCCACTTCTTCTGAAACACCGCCCATTTCAAATAAAACTCTTCCTGGTTTTACAACTGCAACCCAATATTCTGGAGCACCTTTACCTGAACCCATACGAGTTTCAGCAGGTTTTTCAGTAACAGGTTTGTCAGGGAAAATCTTAATCCAGATATTTCCACCTCTACGAATATATCTTGTCATTGCACGACGTGCTGCTTCTATTTGATTTGAAGTTATCCAACAAGGTTCTAAAGCTTTTATGCCATATTCTCCATATGCAAGCTCATTACCACGCATAGCCTTGCCCTTCATTCTGCCTCTGTGAACTTTACGATACTTTACTCTCTTAGGCATCAACATGACTATTCCTCCCTTCTTTAAGACTCTTTATTCTTATTGTCTTTTCTATTATTTCTATTGAAATTATTATTTCTGTTATCGCGTCTTTTACGGTTTCTATTATCTCTAGGTTTTCTTCTAAAATCTTCTTTTAATTCCGGAAGAACTTCACCTTTATAAAGCCATACTTTTACACCTATTTTACCATAAGTAGTATCAGCTTCTGCAAAACCATAATCTATATCAGCTCTTAATGTTTGAAGAGGAATAGTTCCTTCAGAGTAGCCTTCTGTTCTAGCCATATCAGCCCCACCAAGACGTCCTGACACAGAAGTCTTAATACCAAGAGCTCCTTGACGCATTGTTCTTTGAATAGCTTGTTTCATTGCACGTCTAAAAGCAACTCTTCTTTCAAGAGCTTCTGCTATACCTTCAGCAACAATTTGTGCATCTAAGTCTTGATTTTTAATTTCTTCAACATTTATAACAACAGATTTTCCTGTAAGTTTTTCAATTTCATTTCTAAGTTCTTCAACGCCAGCACCGCCACGTCCAATTACCATACCTGGTTTAGCTGTGTATAGTGAAATCTTAACTCTATTAGCAGCTCTTTCAATTTCAATTTTAGAAATTCCTGCAGCATAAAGTTTCTTCTTAACATATTTTCTAATATTGTTGTCTTCAACTAAAAGATCGGAAAAGTTCTTTTTATCTGCATACCATTTTGAATCCCAATCTTTGATTACTCCAACACGAAGTCCATGTGGGTTTACTTTTTGACCCATTCTCTACCTCCTCACTCTCTTTCTGCTACTACAACGCCAATGTGACTTGATCTTTTAAGGATTGGATAAGCCATACCTTTAGCCTTAGGATGAAATCTTTTCATTGTAGGTCCATCATTAGCGTATGCCTTTTTCACATAAAGATCATCTCTGTCCAAATTAAGGTTGTTTTCAGCATTTGCTACTGCTGAGTTTAATACCTTATAGAGTTCATGAGCTCCTCTCTTGTTAGTAAACTTTAAAATAGAGAGGGCCTCATCAACGCTTTTACCGCGTATTTCTGCGCAAATATAATTCACCTTAAGAGGTGAAATTCTTACATATTTTGCAATTGCTTGTGCTTGCATTATAACCCTCCTTATTTAAGTGTTGTGCTCTTTTCGCTCTTAGCACCGTGGCCTCTATATGTTCTTGTTGGAACAAATTCACCTAATTTATGTCCTACCATGTCTTCAGTTATATATACTGGCACATGTTTTCTGCCGTCATGAACAGCAATTGTATGTGAAACAAATTCAGGGAAAATAGTTGAGCGACGAGACCAAGTTTTTATTACTTTCTTTTCGTTCTTTTCGTTTAACTCGTCAACCTTCTTTAGAAGGTGTTCATCAGCAAATGGTCCTTTTTTTATTGATCTACTCATTATACCCTCCGATTACTTAGTTCTTCTTCTTACTATATACATATCAGATTTTTTAGATTTCTTTCTAGTCTTAAGTCCTAGAGCTTTCTTGCCCCAAGGAGTCATTGGTGAAGGTCTACCTACTGGAGTTCTACCTTCCCCACCACCATGAGGGTGATCAACAGGGTTCATTGCAGATCCTCTAACATGAGGTCTATTTCCAAGATATCTGCTCTTACCTGCCTTACCTAAAGTGATAAGTTCGTGAGAAATATTTCCAACTTGTCCAATAGTTGCTTTGCATCTTTGATTGATTAATCTAAATTCACCTGAAGGAAGTCTAAGTTGAGCATACTTTCCTTCTTTAGCCATAAGCTGTGCTGATGATCCAGCAGATCTTGCAATTTGTCCTCCACGTCCTGGAGTCATTTCAACATTGTGAACAGTAGTACCTACAGGAATGTCTGCAAGCATTAAAGCATTTCCAACTTTTATATCTGCATCAGAACCAGATTCAACTACATCTCCTACTTTTAACCCATTTGGTTGAATAATGTATCTTTTTTCACCATCTGCATAGGATAAAAGTGCAATGTAAGCAGTTCTAAATGGATCATACTCAATAGCTGTAACTTTTGCTGGAATATTGTCTTTATCTCTCTTTAAATCTATAATTCTATATTTTCTTTTAACTCCGCCGCCTCTATGTCTACTAGTAATTCTACCTTGTGAGTTTCTACCGGCAGTTTTGCTCATGCTAACTAAAAGAGATTTTTCAGGTGATTTTTTAGTAATCTCTTCGAAAGTAGCAACAGTCATCTTTCTACGGGCAGGAGTTGTAGGTTTAAATCCTTTTATCGCCATTTTAATACCTCCTACTATCAGATAGAATCAAAAAATTCTATCGGTTCTGAGTCATCAGTAAGCTTTACTATTGCCTTTTTCCATGAAGGGCGTCTTCCTTGATGAACTCCTTGTCTTTTTAATTTACCACGCATATTCATAGTATATACTTTTTCAACCTTAACGCCGAAGACTTCTTCAACAGCTTTTCTGATTTCAGGTTTTGTGGCATCTTTTTCAACTACAAAAGAGTATTTATTGTCTGCCATCATATCCATACTTTGTTCAGTAATTAAAGGTCTTTTGATAATGTCATATCTATTCATCAGTTAAAAACCTCCTCAACTACATCAAGTGCAGATTTGCTGATAACTAGATTATCATATTTTAATAAATCATATACATTTATATCAGTAGCTCTTGATGTCTTTACGCCAGCGATGTTTCTCGCTGCCCTTTGCACATCCCTTTCATCATCATTTAAAACTACAAGAGTCTTTCCTTGTGCATTAATATCTTTTAAAATATTTGCAAAAATCTTTGTCTTAGCTTCTTCCATTTCAAATTTGTCAACAAGAATCATTTCACCATCTTGGAATTTGCTTGTAAGAACTGACTTAAGAGCAACTCTTCTAGTTTTCTTTGGAGTTGTATAAGAATAATCTCTTGGTTTTTTAGCAAAAACAACTCCACCACCTCTCCATTGAGGTGATCTAATAGAACCTTGTCTTGCACGACCAGTTCCCTTTTGTCTCCAAGGTTTTCTTCCGCCTCCACGAACTTCAGCACGTGTCTTCGCAGAGTGAGTGCCTTGTCTTTGGTTTGCCAAAATATTTTTAACAACTAAATAAACAGCATGAGTGCTTACAGGAGCATCAAATAGCCCTTCACTTAGTTCGACTTCTTCAACAGGATTTCCCTTAATGTCAATCATTTGAATTTTAGGCATTTCTTTACCTCCCTATCTTATTTAGTTAGTTTTACAGTGCTTTTAATTCTAACAGTTCCCTTCTTAGGTCCTGGAATTGCACCCTTTACTAAAATTAAATTTTTATCTGTATCTATTCTAACAATTTCAAGGTTTTGAACTGTAACTCTTTCATTACCCATTTTCCCAGCCATTCTATGGTTTTTGAATACTTTTCCTGGATAAGAAGCAGCACCCATACCACCTGGCATTCTGTGGAATTTAGAACCGTGAGTTTCTCTACCACGTCCAAAATTATGACGTTTAATAACCCCAGCAGTTCCTTTACCCTTTGAAGTTCCTACAACATCAACATGTTCTGCAACTTCAAAGATATCTACCTTTATTTCATCTCCAAGATTATAAGAATCAACATCATTAGTTCTAAATTCTGAAAGATGTTTTTTATAACCTACTCCTGCTTTATCAAGATGTCCCTTTTGTGGTTTGTTAAGTTTCTTTTCTTTAACTTCTTGTGTTGCAACTTGGATGGCATTATATCCATCACTTTCAATAGTTTTCTTTTGCACAACAACATTTGGTTCTACTTCAATAACTGAGACAGGAGTGACAGTACCCTCTTCATCAAAAATTTGGGTCATGCCAATTTTTTTACCTACTAAATATTTCATGTTGCACCTCCTAATATTTACAGCGGACTTTTAAATAAAAGTCATATAAAGCAAAGTTTTAAAGTTTAATTTCTATATCCACACCAGCTGGTAGATTTAATTTCATAAGTGAATCTACAGTTTTTTGTGTAGGATTTAAAATATCAATTAGTCTTTTGTGAGTTCTTTGCTCAAATTGTTCTCTTGAATCCTTGTATTTGTGTACAGCTCTTATAATTGTAATAATTTCCTTTTCTGTTGGAAGAGGAATTGGACCAGAAACTTCTGCACCGCTCTTCTTAGCAGCTTCTACAATTCTTAGTGCTGAATTATCAAGTAATTCATGATCGTAAGCTTTAAGTTTAATTCTAATTTTTTGTTTGCCTTTGTTAGACATATTTACCTCCTATTCGCTAAAGCCTTACTTGCGAATGGGGCTATCGATAAACGGAGCCTAGTGTATCAAAAGACCCGTCTGAAAAAAATAACCCTCGCCCAAGTCCAGCTTGAACTTCTCTATCATAATTACCTTGAAACCTCTTTTTTTCAACAAAATTTCAAGCAACTTATGACTTCATCGCAACATTCTTTTTTAAACGCTTAAGCATTATACAATAAAAAACATCAATTGTAAAGACAATCTAGCCAATTTTTTTATGATTTTTTACTTTTCAATAAAATTTTTGCTTAATTAATTTTTTGTTTAATTTTTTCTCATCTTATTTAAAAATAAAATTTCTAATTTTCTTAGATACTTTTATTAATACATATTATTACAGTTTGTTAAATTATATATGTAACAACTTAGAAAAATATCTCTTACAAACAAATTAAAAGGTTTAAAATTAATTTTTTGATTTCCTTTTAACTTTTTTAAATACTTTATTTTTTTTAGGGTATGATAAATATATAAGTATAATTAATTTTTTAAGGAGGAAGTATGAAAATTTTAGTTTGCATTAAAACTATTCCAGATACTAGCAATGCAAAAATAGATCCAAAAACTAACAACCTTATTCGTGAAGGTATTAAAACAATTATAAATCCGTCTGATTTATGTGGTCTTAAATTTGCGTTAAATATCAAAAAACAAGTTGAAGAAGACGTTGAAATTTCTGTTTTAACTATGGGACCACCTAGTGCAGAAACTTTTTTACGTGATTGTATCCAAATGGGTGCTGATGAAGCATATCTTTTAGAAGGTATTGAATTTAAAGGTTCTGATACTTTGGCAACATCCTATGCTCTTGCTGAGGCTGCAAAAAGCATAGCTGACTTTGATATTGTTTTTACAGGTGATCAAACAATGGATGGCGACACTGGACAAGTTGGCCCACAAATTGCTGAAAATTTAAAAATGAATCAAGTTACTTATGTTTCCGATATTAAATATGCAGATGGCGAATATGAAGTTAAAAGAAATTACGGCACTGGAGTTGAAACTGTTAGATTAAATACTCCATTTTTAGTTACTTCTTTAAAGGATTCTGTAAATAAGCCTTCTAAGTTTGCTCTTGGACGCGAAGAAATTGCTAAAGAAAAGGAAATCCACGACTTGACTTGTAAAAGTCTTGGCCTAGATTTGGATAAGGTTGGACAAAAAGGTTCTAAAACAATTGTTAAAAATGTTGAGGCTCCTCATTCAATGGAAAAGGGTATAGAGATTAATGAAGGCTCTGCTGAAAAAAATGTTGAAAAGATAATTGAAATTCTTAAAGAAAATAAAGCATTAGTGTAGGTGATATTATGAAAAATGGAAATATATGGATATTAAATGAAGCTTTAGACAATACACTTTCACCTATTTCAACAGAAATTATGTCTAAAGGAAGAGAATTGGCTGATGCTCTAGAAAAAGAGCTTGTAGTTATAGAACTTGGTTATGAAAATGATGAAATTGTTAAAGAAATAGGTTATTATGGGGCAGATAAAGTAATTCAAGTTAATGACAAACTTTTAAAGCATTATAATACTCTTGGCTATGTAAAAGTTTTTGATAATCTTATGGACAAGTACGATCCCTCTATTATTATGATACCTGCAACATATAATAGACGTGATTTAGCAGGTAGAATCTGTGCAAAAAGAGGAATTGGTCTAGTTGCTGACTGCTCAAAGGTAGAACTTACAGATGATAAAAAAGATATAAAATGGATAAGACCCACTTTCGATGGAAAATTGTTCTGCGATGTTAGAATAACTTCAGAAACTATGATTGCTACAATTGGCAAAGGATCTTTTGTTGCTGCAAATAGAAATGAAGACAATAAATTTGAAATTATAAAAGAGGATTCTCAATTGACAGAAGAGGATATTAAAACAAAATTTGTTGATTTTAAAAAATCTGACATAAACCCTCTAATAGAAAAATTATTAAATTCAAAAGTTGTTGTAGCTGGTGGTAAAGGTCTTGGTGGCCCAGAAAATTGGCACTTAGTAGAAGAGCTCGCAAATGAACTTGGAGGAGCTGTGGGTGCAACAAAAGTTGTATGTGACCTTGACTGGTGCGACAAGAATCTTCAAGTAGGTGTTACAGGGATAAATGTAAAACCTGATGTTTACATCGCTCTTGGTATTTCTGGTGCAATTCAACACACAAAGGGCATGGAAAATTCTAAGGTCATAATTGCAATAAATAATGATCCTAATGCTGAAATCTTTAAAATTTCTAATTATAAAATAGTTGGAGATCTTTTTGATATTGTTCCTCTTTTAATAGAAGAAATTAAAAAAAGAAAATGATTTATAAATTTGCATTATAGTTTAAAATTTAATCTATATCAAATTATTTAAGAGGCTTTATATAAAGTCTCTTTTTAATTTTAAATTTTTATTTTAATTCATTTTTAAGAGCCAAATAAAATGGATGCCACCTAATTTTATAGGTTAACATCCATAAAGAAAATTTAAATATTTACATCACTAGTTTTATTTACACATTACATTAAACTTCTAACTTCTTTATTATTTTTCAATCATCTCAATTGCTTTTTTTAGTTGAGTATCTGTGTCCTTATAGTCCACGCCAATACCTTTTATATCTTCCGGCAATTCTACTTCAACATCAGGTTTTACACCTTTTTTATTTATAGATTTTCCACTTGGTGTATAATATTCTGATATAGTGAGTTTAAGCCCATCTCCATCAGGAAGCCCTATTACATTTTGGACTACTCCCTTTCCATAAGTTGTCTTTCCCACAATTTTTGCACGATGAAGATCACTTATTGCTCCTGCTAAAATTTCTGATGCAGATGCTGATCCTTCGTTGACAAGTACAACCATTTTTATATTATTATAATTTTCATCTAATTTATACTCGTCGATTATTTCGTTTTTATTGTTTTTCAAAGTTACAAAAGTTCCTTTTGGAAGAATTGCATCTCCAATTTCAACTGCTGAGTCCACAACTCCACCAGGATTACCCCTCATATCTAAAATAATTCCCTTGACATTTTCTTTTGTAAGCTCGTCTAAAACTTTTACAAAGTCCTTGCCAGTATCCTCATCAAACATTGTTATTCCAATGTATCCTATATCTCCAATTTTATTTTTGATTACAGAATCAATTTTTATTTCATCTCTTTTTATTGAAACTTCTTCTGTCTTAAGACTCTTCTTTTTTAAAACAAGAAGATCAACTGTGCTTCCGGCTTCTCCTCGCATTTCCTTTGATGCTTCTTCAATTTTTTCTGCATTAAAATCTTTTCCATTTATTTTCAAGATCTTATCACCAGACTCAAGCCCAGCTCCATCTGCTGGAGAACCTTTTATTGGAGAAATTACTGTTACAGTGCCATCTTCTGCTGGAGAAATTATAACTCCAATCCCTTGGAATTTACCAGTAGTCTGTTCTTGCAATTTTTTCATTTCATCTTTAGTTAAATATTGGGAATAAGGATCTTCCAAACCTGCAACAAGTCCTTTTAAAATTCCTGTTTCTAAATTTTCTTCTTTTATCTCCTTATTATATAGATAATTTTCTTTTAAATAATCCTCCATAAGTATTACTTTTCCAAAATCTCTATTATTTCCCAAAATTTCTTTTACAGTATACATTCTTGTAATAAAAGCAGTTGTAACAATTAAAAGTACAACTGCTGCTATTTTTAAAATTTTATTTTTTTTCATCAAATATAACCTAATGGATTTACAGTAGAACCATTTACTCTCACTTCAAAATGTAGGTGAGGTCCTGTTGAAAGTCCTGTCGTTCCTACAAAAGATATGACATCTCCTTCTTTTACACTTTCTCCTACTGAAACATTTACTGCAGAACAATGAGCGTAAACTGTAACAGTATCACCATGATCTATCATAACAACATTTCCATATCCACTCATTAGTTTTGACATAATAACCGTTCCAGATTTAGCTGCAACTATTGGAGTTCCACTTGGTGCAGGTATGTCTACACCTGAATGGAATTTTGCATAACCAAGTATTGGATGAATTCTATAACCATAAGGTGAGGAAATAGAATAGTGTCCTGGCACAGGCCAACTATATTTTTGACCATTTCTAGGCCCAGAAGAAACTGACATGTCTACATTTACTCTAGTTGCATTTCTTTGTTGAGCAAGCCTTGCTGCCTCTTGTTCTTTTTTCTTTTGTTCAGTTATTTCTTTTTGAAGTCTTGAAATTTCAGAATCTAAGCTATTCCAATTTGACTCAGCTTTTTCATATTCTTGTCTGTACAAATCTAAATTTGACTCCAAAACTCTCATGTATTCATTTTTCGCATCTACAGCATACTGATAAGTTTCTCTTTCATTTTCAACAGCTGCTTTATTTGCTGTTACCTTTGCCCTATCTATTTCAAGCCTTTGTTCTGCTTCTTCTATCGTGTCAATTTGTTCTTTTATATATTCAATTAAATCTCTATCAGCTTCGGCAATAGATGAAATAATTTCATTATTTCTAAGTAATTCTTCAATGTCTTTTGAATTTAATATAACTTCAATATAATTGACATTGCCTCTTTTGTACATTTCTCTAAGTCTTTTTCTAAGTATGTCTGTGTTTTTAGAAAGATTTGCCTGTGCTTCTTCCAACTTCCTTTGATTTTCTTCAATATCCTTATTTAAACTTGATATTTCATTTTCAAGAGAAGAAATTCTTGAAGATGCAACTTCTATTTTTGCATCTAAATCTTCAATCTCACTAGAAACCGATTTTTTCTCTGTTTCAGTATTTGAAATATTATTTTTTTGTTCATTTATCTTTTTATTTATTTGTCTTTGTTCTTGTTGTTTTTTATTCTTTTCAATAGTCAGATTCTTAGAGCTCTTTGCAATAGCTCCAGTTGGAATAGCCATAAGAGCTACTAGACAAAGTGAAAGAATCTTTTTTTTACTATCCATTTTTTCACCTACACATCCAAAAATTTCTTAGTTGAAAATAAACTTCCAAAAAAGCCTATTCCAACGCCGATACACAAAAATATTATATACAATTCCCTTTGAATAGACAAGCATGATATTAAATCCAAATTAGTTATATCATAAAGTTGAGGGTTTAACTTGTCATATAAAAGTTCATAAAGCTTCATACTTAAAAACCCCGCAAGCATTGCACCCAAAACTCCAAAAATGATTCCATTTATAAGAAAAGGCCCTCTTATATAAGTATCTGTCGCACCCACATATTTCATAATATTTATTTCTTTTCTTCTATTTGAAACAGCTATTTTAATAGTATTATGAATAATTAAAACAGAAACTAAAACTAAAACTAATACAATACCTGTTCCAACATATTTCACTCCATTTTGCACCTTCATCATTTGAGTTACAAAATCATAATAATAATTGTGGTCTTCAACTATATCAATATCTTTATATTTCTCTTCAATTTCTTTTCCATATGAAAGTTCTTCCATTTCAACAGTAATAGATGCAGGAAGTGGATTCCCTCCAGGAATATTTTCTAATATAGTTGAGTTTTCTCCAAATCCTTTTTTGAATTCTTCAAGTGCTTCTTCTCTTGAAACATAGGAAACTTTTTTTACTTTGTCATTTTTATTTAATTCAGAAATAAAAGCATTTACCTCCTTGGAATCTGCCTCATCTTTCAAAAAAAATACAACCTTGTCAAGTTTCTCACCTGTCTGATAAACTATGCCATTTAAATTTAAAATCATAAGCATAACTATTCCAAAAAGAGTTAACATTGCCGCTATAGAAATCACTGAAGTAAAAGACATTGTTTTATTTCTCCAAAAGCTTGCAAAGGACTCTTTCAAAACATTAAAGAATTGTCTTATTATTTTCATAATATCCCCCTTCCCTAACGTCTGATATGATTTTCCCTTTATTTAAAGTGACTACTCTTTTATTAAATTTATTTACAATATTTACTGCGTGCGTTGCCATAATGACAGTCTTTCCATCATCATTTATATTTTTTAAAGCTTTCATTATATCCCATGCAGTGTTTTCATCTAAGTTTCCAGTGGGCTCATCGCACACAAGATAAGGTGCCCTATTGACAATCGCCCTAGCAATGGAAACTCTTTGTGACTCTCCCCCAGAAAGTTCTGAAGGATAGTCTTTTTTCTTTTCACTTAAATTTACAAGCTCAAGAGCATAATCAACATTTTTATTTATCTCTTTTTTTGAAGCTCCCAAAATTTCAAGTGCAAAAGCAACATTTTCAAAAACTGTCTTTTTTTCCAATAATCTGTAGTCTTGGAATACAACTGAAATATTTCTTCTAAGTTTGGGTATCATATATTTTGAGATTTTAGTTATTTCATCGCCGCCAATAAAAATTTTGCCACGATTTACTTTTTCCTCTCTAATTAAGAGTTTTATCATAGTAGATTTGCCTGCGCCCGATGGCCCAACTAAAAAAACAAAATCACCGCGAGGTATTTCAATATTAATATTTGAAAGTGCAGCAACACCATTGTTGTATTCCTTAAATACATTTTCAAATTTTATCATAGATACTACCTTTCTTTATTCTCTATAAGATTATATTACAAAGTGGTTACAAATGTATAGTCTATTTACTAAATTTCTCATAAATATATAATAATTCTTAATATATTTAAATTTGTCATTAATATTTTTAAATCTGGGGGAATTTTTTAAATTTCTTTAAAAAAAAATTTTACATTTTTAATAACATCGTGTATAATTTTGAAGTAAAAACGTAATTTATGTAAATGTAGGAGGAATTATGCAAAGATACATTGGAACAGTTGTACGTGGAATCCGTACTCCGATTGTAAAAAGTGGAGACAATCTAGTTGATATTGTCGTAGATTCCCTAGATAAGGCTATTGAATCAGAAAATATTTCTATGCACGATAAGGATGTTGTCGCTGTAACAGAATCATTAGTTGCTAGAGCTCAAAATAATTATGTAACTACTTCTGATATAGCAGAAGATATAAATAAAAAATATGATGGAGAAATTGGGATAGTATTTCCTATCTTGAGTAGAAATAGATTTTCAACAATCTTAAGAGGAATTGCAAAATCAGGAAAAAAAGTTCATTTCCTATTTTCTTATCCTTCTGACGAAGTTGGGAATTCACTAATGGATCCAAACCTTCTATATGAAACTAAAATAAATCCTTTCACGGATGTTCTAGAAGAAAAAGATTACAGAAAAATTTTTGGTGAAGTTGTAAAACATGAATTTACTGGAATTGATTATGTTACTCTTTATAAAGAAATTTGTAATGGCAACTGTGAAATACACTTTTCAAATGACCCAAAGACAATTTTAAATTATACTGACGAAATTTTAATTGGATCTACTCATACAAGATTTGATATAAAAAGAATTTTAAAAGATCAAGGTGCAAAAACTGTTCTAGGTCTTGACGATCTACTAAATGAATCAATTAATGACAGTGGTTACAATAAAGAATTTGGTCTACTTGGATCAAACTTCGCATCTGAAACAAAATTAAAACTTTTCCCACGAGATGGAGAAACTTTTGTAAATGAAGTTCAAAAAAAATTAAACGAAAAATACAACAAAGAAATTGAAGTTATGATTTATGGCGACGGAGCTTTTAAAGATCCCGTTGGTAAAATATGGGAACTTGCAGATCCCGTAGTGTCCCCTGCTCACACTAAAGGCCTTAGCGGAACTCCAAGTGAACTTAAAATAAAATACATTGCAGATACTGATTTAAAAGATATGGACACAGAAACTGCAACTGCCGCAATGAAAGAAAAAATTTCCCACAAAAATAAAGATTTAGTTGGTAAAGACGAAACCCTAGGCACAACTCCTAGAAGAATAACTGATTTACTAGGAAGTTTGTGTGACCTCACAAGTGGATCTGGCGACAAGGGAACTCCTGTAGTTTTAATACAAGGTTACTTCGACAACTTCGCCACAGAATAGTATTTTAAAATTAAATATTTTATTAAAGCGTTGTTTTTTCAACGCTTTTTTGTTCTATTTTTAGTTATTTTAAGTTTAGGACTAAATGCGTATAAGTGCAAATTTTTTATATAAAAATATCTGTTAGAGATTTACTCCCCAACAGATATCATAGAACCTTATAGAAATAAGAGCAGGTACTCCAAGGAGTTACTTGCTCTTTCTATTTTTCTTATTTTTTACTTTTTTAAGTCTAAAGAAATCTTCTCTTTCTTTTTCTGCCAAAATTTCTTCTATCTCTCTAATTATATCTTTATATTTTGGAATTTGAATTTTATCTAGAGCATTTGCCCTTTTTGCAGTCTTTTTTATTTCATTTGCAAGCCTAAAAACCGAAGTTTCTATCTCTGCAAGTTCATAAATAACAGGAAGAATTTCCTCAATATTTATCTTTGCCCTGTCAAAGGCGGCATTTGATTTGTGAAGCGAATACTCAGCTTTCACATCTCTTTTTTCATATTTTACTTTTGGAAGTTCAAGACCCATTACTGATCGAGATAGAATATTATATTCATCCTCAAGAGGTGCAAACTCTCCCATTTCTTTTAAAGAAAGAGCACCCATTGAAATTGTTGCTTCAACTAATTCAGAATAAGAATTTCCAAATTTTTCTTCTATTTCATCTTGAAGCTTTTTTGCATTTTTATTTAAATCCATCATTTCTTTTATGAGGACTGTTCTTTTTTTATCGAGAAGATCATATCCCTTTTCTGCCAACATAAGAGCATTTTTTGACGCTATTAAATTTGCTTTTGTCGGTGTGACCTTAATTGTCATTATCATCACCTAAATATTTTTCTTTTAACTTAGGATCAATTCTATCAATCATTTCAGATGGAAGTATTTTTAAAAGTTCCCATCCTAAATTTAATGTTTCTTCTATATCTCTATTTTCATTTTGGTCTTGAGTCAAAAATCTTTTTTCAAATTCATTCCCAAATTTTAAAACTAATTTTTCATCATCAGATATGTCATCTTCACCAATAATTTGAGCTAGAGCCCTTGTTTCTTGTACCTTTGAATAAGATGCAAATAATTGTGAAGATAAATCTGGATGATCTTCTCTAGTGTATCCTTCTCCAATTCCATCTTTCATAAGTCTTGATAGTGAAGGTAATACATCTATTGGAGGATAAACTCCCTTTGAAAATAAATCACGACTTACAACGATTTGTCCTTCAGTAATATAACCTGTAAGGTCTGGTATTGGGTGTGTGATATCATCATTTGGCATTGTTAATATTGGAATTAATGTGACTGAACCATTGCTATCTTTTGTCATCCCAGCTCTTTCGTAAAGTGATGCAAGATCTGAATACAAGTGTCCAGGGTAGCCCTTTCTTGAAGGAACTTCTTCCCTTGAAGATGAAACTTCTCTTAAAGCTTCTGCATAAGAAGTTATATCAGTCATTATAACTAAAACTTGCATATTTTTTTCAAAAGCCAAATATTCTGCCGCTGTAAGAGCACATTTAGGCGCAATCAATCTTTCCATAATTGGATCATCAGCATAATTTATATACATTACTACCTTGTCAATTACTCCAGAATTTTTAAAACTTTCTCTAAAGAAATCTGCTTCGTCATGTTTTACACCAATTGCAGCAAAGACTATGGCAAAATTATTTTCTCCATCTTCATCTGCAATTTTTGCTTGTCTTACAATTTGTGCGGCAATTTCATTGTGTGGAAGTCCTGATCCAGAAAATATTGGAAGTTTTTGTCCTCTAATAAGAGTCATAAGTCCATCAATTGAAGATATCCCTGTTTGAATAAAATTTCTTGGGTATTCTCTTGCAGATGGATTTATTGGACGACCATTGATATTATAAACATCACTTGAATAAATCGCACCTCCCTTGTCTATCGGCTCTGCTGTCCCATTAAAGACTCTTCCCAAAATTTCTGATGAAAGAGGTACTTCAAAGGGGTGTGCTGAAAATTCTACTTTAGTATTATTTGTAGAAACACCTAAGTTGTTTCCAAAAACTTGCACAACAGCTTTGTCTTCGTCAACTTTTATTACTTGACCAATTTCTGATCTCTTTCCATCCTTTGATTTAATTCTTACAACTTCACCATAGCTAACTCTGTGAAGATTTGAAAGTTCTAATAAGGATCCTTCAATTCTATCAAGTGTTAAATATTCTTTTTTCATTCTTCATCACCATAAGTTGTACTAAGATTTAAATAAAAATCATTTATTTCATTATTTAAGCTTACAAATTTTCTCAAATCTTCATTTTCTATATCATACTTCATATTTATAACTTTCCCATAAAGTGCATCATTTTTTATAACTGAAATTGGGATTTTATATTTAAGTGCTTGCTTTCCCTTTTCGTAAAGATTATCTATTGTTTTTAACATTTCAAATTGTTTTTCAAGGGGAACAAAAGTGTCAATTGGATTGAACGCATTTTGTTGCAAAAATCCAACTTTTACCACACGACAGATTTCAAGAACAAGTCTTTCTTCATCTGGCAAAACATCTTCTCCAACTAACATTACAATTTCATTTAACTTTGCTTCTTTGTGCAAAAGATCTAAATATTTTATCCTCAAATCAGGAAGATCACCATCAAGCCTCATATCGTAATAATTTTTAAGAAGGGGAATGTAACCTGAATATGAGTTCATCCAATTTATTGCAGGATAGTGCCTTGAGTAAGCAAGTTCTTTATCAAGTGCCAAAAATACATTTACAAATCTCTTTGTATTTTCAGTAACTGGTTCAGAAAAATCTCCACCGGCTGGTGAAACTGCACCAATAAGAGTAACTGATCCTTCAGTTTCAGAAAGAGTTTTTACATATCCAGCTCTTTCATAAAAACCTGCAATTCTTGAAGGAAGATAAGCAGGATAACCTTCTTCTGCCGGCATCTCTTCAAGACGACCAGAAATTTCACGAAGTGCTTCTGCCCAACGAGATGTGGAATCGCCCATTAATGCAACGTGATAACCCATATCTCTAAAATATTCTGCCATAGTTACACCAGTATAAATAGAAGCTTCACGAGCTGCTACTGGCATATTTGATGTGTTTGCAATAAGAATTGTACGATCCATAAGTGCCTTACCTGTATTTGGATCTATTAGTTTTGGAAAATCTTCCAAAACTTCTGTCATTTCATTTCCACGTTCTCCACATCCAATATATATAATAATATCTGCATCGCAATATTTCGCAATTTGATGTTGAGTCATTGTCTTTCCAGTACCAAATCCTCCAGGTATTGCAGTAGTTCCTCCCTTTGCAATTGGGAAAAATACATCAAAAACTCTTTGACCTGTTACAAGAAGTTTGTCAATGGGAAGTCTTTCTTTAACTGGTCTAGGAATTCTTACTGGCCAATTTTGGTACATTTTAACTTCATTTATTTTTCCAAATTCATCTTTTACTTTTAGGAGAACTGTTTCAATATTGTACTTTCCATCTTCCAAAATTTCTACAATCTCTCCATCCACTTCTGGTGGAATCATAACCTTGTGAGTTATAATATCAGTTTCAGGCACTTCAGCAAAAATTTGGCCTCCATAAACTTTATCATGCAACTTAACTTTAAATTTTACATCCCAAAGTTTTTCTTCATCTAAAGAAATAAGACCAATACCTTCAGGCATAAAAGATCCATGTTTTTCTTTAATAGTTTCAAGAGGTCTTTCAATCCCATCAAAAATCCCTCTTATCATTCCTGGCCCAAGTTTTACAGAAAGTGGTGCACCAGTGGATATAATATCTTCATCACGTTTTAGCCCTTCAGTTTCTTCATAAACTTGAACTGTTCCTAGGTCTCCATCAATTGAAATAACTTCGCCAATTAATTTTTTCTCGCCCACAAGAACCATTTCTCTAATTTTGTAATCGGCCATATTCTTGCCAATTACAACTGGTCCGTCAACTGATTTAATTAATGCCTTTTCCAATGACTTCACCTCTTTCTTTTAATTTTTCATGTAGCATAGAGCCTATTTCATATCTCATATCGTCTAACTTATTTTTAAGAGATAAATTTATATTATAAGTTTTATCCACATCAGATATTATAAAACCACCAATATGATAATCAAAAAGCTCATCAATTTCTAATTCCATGCCCTTTTCTTTTGCTATCTCTTTGAATTTTTCAACGAGCTCTTTATTTTCATCATTTTTTATATATAGATAAATTTTTTTCTCATCAATTTCATCTAATATTTCTCTAAAATTTTTTATTTCTAGATTTACATATTCTTCTGTCTTTGTAAAAGCCAAAAGTTTTTGTGAAAGAGTTTCGAGAAGTTCTCTCAATAATTTTTCATCTTCTTCTAGGAAAAGAACTCTTTTTTGTTCTTCAACTGATGCAATAAGTTCATAACCCCTTCTCTTTGCAAGAGCTACTCTCCTATCCACATAGGATTTTTCATCCTCTTTTAATTTTTCTACTTTGTCAGCTAAAACTTTTTCTGCTTTTTCCTTTTCTTCTCTTATTTTATTTTCGCACTCTTCTTTTTGCTTTAAATAGACAATCTTATTGAATATGGCAATTTTGTTTTCAAGTAAAATCATTTAATCACCTACAGCTTTCACACCGACAGATTCTCTTACATATTTTAAAATAAAATCATCTTCCATCTTTCCATCTAAATCGGGAATAGTTACAACTAAAGGAAGCTTTCCAGTTAATTTAAATTCCAATACTTCATCTTTTATTTCATTAAAAGATGAATAAGTTAAAATTATTATCCCAATTTCTTCATCATTTTTATAAGCTTTAAAATTTTTTAAAAGTTCAGATCTGTCTTTACATTTAACAGACCTTACACCTGCAAGGCGAAGGCCGTTAATTATATCGTCATTTGATGTTAAAAGAATTGATCTCATTATATTCTTCCAAGAATCATAATTGAAATAATAAGACCATAAATTGCAATACCTTCTGCAAGTCCTAAATAAATCATTGATTTACCAAGAATCTTAGGATCTTCTGATACAGCTCCAATTGCTGCAGAACCTACATTTGATACAGCAACTCCGGCACCTAGTGATGCAAGACCTGTTGAAAGACCTGCTGCCAAAAATCCAAGGCCATTACCTGATGCTGGTGCTGCTGTTGCTGCAGATGCCATTTGTGGTACAAATGTAATTAGACCAAATACAAAAACTGGTGCGAAAACAAATAAATTTAATTTTAAAAGTGCACGAGCAAATTTTTTATTTGAATTCGTTCCCTTTTGAATAAAATAAAAACCTGTAACTACCATTGAAAATACTGTCAAAACTGCTAAAATAATAATCTTTTCCATCTTTAAACTCCTCTTTAATAAATTCTGTCGGGTTCAAAAAGAACTCCGTCGCCACTATAATACTTGCTAAACATTTCATAATATTCAAGTCTAAGTGATTGAATAAATACAATTAAACCTTCAAGACCCAATATCAAAATATTGCCAAAAATTAAAACTGCAATATTTCCTCCACTTGAGCCAACCATTTCTCCAAGAGTTTTAAATGCTAAGAATAAACCCACGTGGTTTATCGCAAAGGCACCCACTCTTATAAATGAGATAATTGAACTCATTGTTGAAAGAAGTGCTTCCAATAGTCCAAAAGAGGACTCAATATAATAATCAGATGCACTGCCCTCAGGTTTTTTCTTAAATAAAACTTTAAGTATTGGTCTTTTAAATAACATTAAAAGTAGACTTACTACTAAAATTCCAACAGATATTTTCTTTGGAAGAGGTGCATTTCCACCCATTACAGCTATTCCAATATTTATCATAGCTATAAAAATTAAAACTCCAAGCACACCTTCTTTTGAAAAGAAGGCTTCATCTGCTTTGTTATTTTTTAATCTATTGTAAATACCAATACCATAGGAGATGGCAAGTAAAATAATGCCAAAATAAATCGCAATTATAAGCGTATCATCTATATTATCAAAAGGTCTAAACCAAATTGCAGGAATAATTTCTTCACTGCCAAATACTGACCCATACATCACTCCGAAAAACATTGAAGATGCTCCCATTCTTATTAAGAGTCCTCCAAAGTCTTTGTTCTTTTTTGTCAATAAAAGTCCGGCAATTACAAACACAGCCCCTTGACCCAAATCGCCAAACATCGCACCAAACAAAATCATGTATGTTATCCCAAAAATGACAGTGGGATCAAACTCTTCATAATTTGGAGTTCCATACATATTTATCAGTAGCTCAAAGGGCTTGAAAAAATTTGCATTTTTAAGCTTTGTAGGTGTCTTCATTTCCTCATCTTTAGGATCTACATATTCTATATCTATATTTTTATATTTAGAAAGTTTATCTTCCAACTTCTTCTTGTCTGAATCTCCAATCCAACCAGATAAATAAAAATATTTATTTGACTTAAGCATATGCTTTTTTGCCTTTTCAATTTCTTCATAACTAAGCATATGGGCAAGAGTAGTCTTTAGTTCCTCACTTCTATTTTCCAATAAATTCTTATTGTACTCTTCAATTTCAAACATTTTTCTCTTTACTTTTTCTTCTTCTTCTTCAAGATTTTTGTAAATAAGATTTGCTGTCCCCTCTACATTTTCTCCAAGAAGTTCAACTTCTGTAAAGTTTAAACTATTTAAAACTCTATTTATATCTTTCTCAGTTTCCTTAGGATAAATTACAAGAAAAAGTTCCCTATTATCCACAGTCCCTGTGTGATAAATCATAGCGAGAATATTCCCATAGTTCTTTTTAAGTCTATATCTTGCATCTTGATCTAAAAAACCAAATCTAGTGTTAAAATACTTTAAATCAGCAATATCCTTTAAATCAATATCTACATTCTTAAAAAGTTCATAATTCTCTTTCAAAGTATCTAAAATTTTTAGATTTTCCTTCGTCTTTTCATATTCATCAATTTTTTCACTTATATTTGCCACAAAGGAATCTACATCCTCATCTACATTTACCTTTTCAAAATAAGACTCATCAATTTCTTCAATTCCCAAGAATTTCATTATCTCTTCTGCCTTTTTAGCAGAAGTCTTGTGAGATTCATCTTCTTCAACAGGAGAAATATAATTTAATTCTAGATTTCTCTCCAAGTTTTCTTCATTGTCAAGACTAAACATAAATTTGTTATCAGCAACATTAGCTTCAGCCGACATAAATTGCATACAATTTAAATTTAAAATGTCCAGCACAACTGAATCCATATCATCAATCTTTCCAATGATATTAGCGACCTTCATTTTTTCAACGGCCAATTTTTTCACTTCCCTCTCTATCTACAATCATATATTTTAATTTTTCGTCTTTATCAAGACCAAATCTAGTACCCTCTAAAATTCTTTCAATATTTGCAATCTCAAAATCTAAAAGCACCAAAAAGCTCATAAACTTTCCAATTCCATCAGTCTTTCTAAAGTTTTTTCTTGCAATTCCATACATGGTCTTCTTTGCAGTTCTTCCAGTCTTAATAACTCTTCCTCCAGAAAACAAAACAGAGTATCTAGAATTTTTGATTTCTTCCTCAAATTCTTCTTCATCTAAATATGAAAGATGTAGCAATTTTTCAGAAGTATAATTCCCACCAAAAATTGTAAAATTAAAAATTTCTTCAGGTGAAATATTGTAATATTTTTTTGCCCTATAAATCCAAATAATATTTAAAAGATCAATATTCACACCAAAAATCTTTTTGAATTCTTCTCTGTCCTCTTTAGATAGAGATTTCACCGCCTCAGTTAGATTCATATAATAAAACTTATCTAAATTCATCTCAATGGAAAAAAGTGCATCTTCATCCTTAGAAGACTTATAATTTTTTATGGAGTCATAATAATGAGTTCCCTTTAAATTATCTATAAAAGACTCAAAGGTTTCATCTATAAAATTTATCTTTTTTCCACCTATTACAAGTTCATCCACTTTTGGATTTTTTCCCATTTTAAGAGCTCTTAAAATTTTAGAAATTTTTTCTACATTGCTTCTTTCCAAATAAGCCTTCAAAAAATCTCTATATCTTAAAGGAAGAAATCCACGAAGCTTTAAAACTTGTCTTCTCCTATAATCTTCTAAAAATTCTTCAACTTCATAAATATCCGAAAAAGAATCTATGTCAGGAAATTTCTTCTCTTTTAAATAAGAAAGCACCTCTCTTGCGGAATCTTTTTCAGCCATTATTACAAAATCATCATAATCCAAAAAATCTGAATACATTTTTGAAATCTTTGCATTTAATGCCTTTAGACCATCAAACATCTCTTTTACTTCCAATCACCATATTAAAAGCACTTTCAATAAGACTATCAGAGTTCTCATTGTAAAATTTTTCAATCTCTTTTAAATTTCTTGCATTGTCATTTCGCAAATTTTGAGCTTTTTCTTCAAACTCAGATAAAATTTCATCACTTTTTTCTTTGCCAAGTAATTTAGACTTTTCAATAGATTCATTCTCAAGGTCTGTAAGTTTTTCTCTCAGATCTTTTTTTATCTTTTCAATCTCTTCATCAGTATCTTGAACAAGTTCTCTGGTTTTTTTATCTATTGTTAAAATACTATCTATGCTTTCTTTCAAAAATATCACCACTCTTTTTATTTCTTCACACGTTCTTCATTATAGACCTTTTAACTTCGATTTCAAGAGCTTTTTATAAATTTGCATAATTTCATTTAATTTTCACATTTCACATAGTGAATATTTTTTTGCAAAATGAAGACAAATATTTATTAGCTTTTTCTAATGTTTATATAAAATATTTTTTACCAAAAAAACTATTTATTTTGCAGTTTTTTTACTTTTAATTCTGTAAAACTGTTTTTATCGAATTCAAAATAGCTATCTTAAATCCTTTAGCAATTTTTTTCTATGTAATTTACTTATTGAAATATTCTCTCATGCCTGAACAAAAAAAGAACTTAAACCAAAGTGATCTAAGTTCTAAAGTACGATTTTTATATTTATATTTTAAATTTTATTTTAATATAATACAGTTATTAGTTTCATAGCTATTGGCATTAAAACTACAGTAACAAGTCCTGCTACTGCAATTGAAAGACCGCTCATAGCCCCTTGGATTTCGCCAAGTTTTCTTGCTTCAGATGTACCAACTGCGTGAGATGATGTTCCTATACCAACACCTTGTGCCGTTGGATCTGTTATGTTAAATATTTTCATTATTATTGGTGCAATCACAGCTCCAGTAACTCCTCTGAGAACTACAAGTACTGCTGTTATTGCAGAATTTCCACCATACTCCGCTGATAAAGATATTGCTATTGCCGTTGTAATAGATTGTGGAGTTGATGAAACTACTAAATTTTCATCTAATCCAACAAACTTTGATGCAATTATTACAAAAGCGAGAGATATAATAGAACCTAAAATTGTACCTGTTAAAATAGGCATTAAATTCTTTTTCAATTCCTCTAAGTTTTCATAGAGATCTACTACCATGGCAACTGTAGCAGGTGCGATAAAGAACATAATAAAATCTCCGCCTTGCTTATAGGACTCATAAGGAATGCCAGTAAGTTTTAAAAACAATATACATATAGCAATTGAAATTAAAAGTGGATTGGCAATTGGAGATTTTAATTTATTGTTAATCATCTTTCCTATTTCGAAAGTTGCAAAAGTTAAAATAATACCAAAATATTTATTATCTAACATTTTTCCTCCTTTGCAATATTTCTATTACCTTACCAGTTAATCCCATAGTAATACCTGTCCCTACTATTACTATAAGAGCAAGTGTTAAAGTCTTACCTTTTATCTCGTCATAACTATTCATTATTCCAACACCTGCTGGTACAAATAATATTGCCAAATTTTGAAGAATACCATTTGATGTCTTTTTAACATCGTCAGGTTCTAAAATTTTAAGGGCAAAAGCTATGAATAGATAAATCATCCCATATACTGCTTCTGGAATAGGAAAATTAATAAGATGTCTTGTAATTATTCCTAAAAATAAACATACACATAGGATTACAAACTCCTTTAAATAATTCATAGTTAACTCCTATTTTAATTAATTTTCTTTTATTTTTTTAATTTCTTCAGTGAATAGGGGAAGAATAACCTTACAATCACCAACAATACCAATGTCAGCTATATTAAATATTGGAGCATCTTCATCTTTATTAATAGCTACTATAAAATCTGAATTCTCAATTCCAGATATATGTTGCACTGCTCCACTAACTCCGCATCCAATGTAAAGTTTTGGAGAAACAATTTTGCCAGATTGACCTATTTGTGAAGCCTTTGGCAAAACTCCATCGTCAATTACTGGTCTAGTTCCAGAAATAGGTGCATCAAGAACATCAGCTAATTCTTTAACAAGGGGATAAATTTCTTCTGAACTTGCGCCTCTTCCACAAGTTACAATAATTTGTGCATCTTCAAGATTTATTACTTCTTCTGTTGAAGTAACAACATCTCTTATAACTGCTTTCAAATCTTTTAATTCATCAACTTCTTCTTTTATGATTTCTCCTTTTCCAGCTAAATCATCTCTCTTATCAAAAGATCCACTTCTTATAGCAATAATTCTAGTCCCTTTTTTTACCTTTGATACAGTTAAAACTGTTGCACCATAAGATGGAGTAACATAGTGAACTTCGTCCCCTTCAAATTTAATATCCATTACATTAGTAACAGAAACTGTATCAAGAATAGCTGCAACATTAGCTGCTAAATCTTTTCCATCAAGACTTCCAGGGATAAATATATCTTCTGCATCATATTTTTCAGCAACTTTAACAATAGTATTGGAAAAATCTTCCATATTGTAAGCATCTCTTTTAACAATTATAATTTTATCAGCACCTGCTGCTTTTAGCTTTTCTACTTCTTCATCAACAATATCATCAAAAATTAGAGCAATAGATTCAGTTGATTTTTCCTTTGCAATTTCACTTGCCTTAGATAATGACTCCAAGCTTAGCTTTATAGGAGCCCTATCTTTTATTTCTATATAAGTTAATATATTTTTCATCTTGACCTCCTATATAACCTTTTTTTCTTTCATTAATTCAATTGCTTTTTGAACACTTACTTCGGCATCTTCTTCGTTGATCTTAACTCCTGCTTGTCTTTTTTCAGGTTCAAAGTCTTTTAATTCTTCAAGAATCAATTCTGAGATGCTATCAACTTCTATATCGTCAATTTTTTGTCTTCTTGCAGCCATTTTACTCTTTATAGTAGGATATCTAGGTTCATAATTTGGCTTAGCAATTGTTAGCACAGATGGCATCTTTGTTTCAACTTCTCTATATCCACCATCAATTTCTTGTTTAGAAATTAGAGAATCCCCATCCTTTGTAATTTCAATTACAGATGTAACAACACCTTGACCTACTTTATTTGCAAAATAAACTCCAACTTGTGAAGCTTCTTTATCAGTAGTTTCTTTACCAAAACAAACTAAATCAAAAACGCCACATTCTTCTTCTAATTTTTTCTTTGCATCTATTAAAATATTTGTAATTGAATTTGTGTCTAAATTTTTATAATCATCGCACTTAATTAAATATGCTTTGTCAGCACCAACTGCTAAACAGTTTTTAAGTGAATTTTTGACACCTTCATCTCCAATAGAAACTACTACAACTTGCCCCTCTTCTTTTTCCTTTAATCTTACTGCCATTTCCAAGGAGTAAGTATCAAAAGCATTTACAATTGGCGTGATGTCTTCAGTAACAGCTCTGTCATTACTGACAGAAACTGATACTGAATCATCAGGCACTTCTTTAATACACACTAAAATATTCATCTATTAACCTCTCAATAAATTATTTGCAACAACAATTCTCAAAATCTCATTAGTACCTTCAAAAATTTGGAAAATTTTCGCATCTCTTAAAAGTTTTTCAACAGGATATTCTCTACTGTAACCATATCCACCAAAAAGTTGAATAGAATTTTCAGCGACTCTCATAGCAATATCTGATGCAAAGCATTTTGCAATTGCAGACTCTCTGTTGTAAGTTAATCCCATATCCATTCTTGTAAGAGCATTGCCAACCATTTGTCTTGCTACTTCTGTTTGAATATCCATATCTGCAAGTTTAAATTGTATTGCTTGATTTTCGTTTATTGATTTTCCAAATTGAACTCTCTCACTTGTATATTTTTTAGCTTCATCTATGCCCCTTTGAGCAATACCAACTGCAATACAACCCATCCAAGCCCTAGCTTGGTCAAGAGTTTTCATAGCAATTGAAAATCCCTTACCTTCTTCACCAATAAGGTTTTTAGCAGGAATCCTACAATCTTCAAGAACAACATCAGTAGTATTAGAAGTTCTAATACCCATCTTGTCTTCTTCTTTTCCTGCACTTAAACCCTTAGTTCCAGCTGGCACTAAGAACATAGACATTCCTTTAACGCCCTTTGATTTGTCAGTAAGAGCAGTTATGCAATAATATGATGCAACAGCTCCATTAGTAATAAAACACTTTCTTCCGTTTAATACATATTCGTCGCCATCTTTTACAGCAGTAGTTGTTCCTGAACTTGCGTCAGAACCTGCACCTGGCTCAGTAAGGCAAAACGCTCCAAGTCCACCTTCCATAGTAATGTCAGCAATGTATTCCTTTTGTTCTTCAGTTCCTGCAATAAGAACAGGTTTCATTCCTAGTCCTGACGCTGAAATAGTAGTTGCAAAACCAGCATCAGCCTTTGCCATTTCTTCAAATAAAGCAGCAATGTCAATTCTAGAAAGACCAGGTCCTCCCAATTCTTCAGGAACTTCTAGAGCAAAATATCCTTGCTCTTTTGCTTTTTCATAAAGCTCTTCTGGCCATTCACCAGTACGATCAGCTTCCTTTGCAACTTCTACTACTTCTTTTTCACAAAAATTCTTAACATCTAATAATAAATCTTGTGCCTCTTCTGAAATTAAATATGACATTTATATCCCCTTTTATTAAATAACTTTGTTTGGATTTAATATTAAGTTTGGATCAAATACTTTTTTAATACCTCTCATTAAATCAGTATTTACATCCCCTTCAAAAATCTTCAAAAATTCTTTTTTACCAAAACCAATACCATGTTCACCAGAAATTTGTCCACCAAATTCATAAGCTTTTCCATAAATATCTTTCATGAATTCTTCAACTTGTTTCATGAATTCATCTTTTTCCATATCATTTGAACAAGTGTAAATGTGTAAATTTCCATCACCTGCGTGACCAAAGCTCTTAACTTCAAATGAATAATTCTTTGCTTTTTCATTAACATATTGAACGTATTTAGCAATCATATTAATTGGAACAACAACGTCACATTCGTCAAGAAGCTTAGTTTGAGATTCAATTGCTTCAAGAAAAGATGATCTAGCAGCCCACGCTTCTTTAATCTTTTTTGGAGTATCAGCTACAAGAATGTCAATTGCTCCAGCTTCCATTAATACTTCAGCGGCTTCTTCAATAATATCATTAAGTTCATCTTCGTCATTACCATCAAAAGTTATTAATAAGTAAGCACCAATTTCAATTCCATCTAATTCTTTAGGAAAAGTAGATTTTCCAATGTAGATTTCAGACATATCAACAATTTCTTTTTCCATAAATTCGATAGCTTGTGGATTTAAGTGAGCTTTAAATAATTGTGGAACAGTTGAAATACAAGTGTCTAAATCTTCATATGGAACAATTAATGAAATAGTTTCTTTTGGAGCAGGAATAATTTTAAGAGTTAGTTCAGTAATAATTCCAAGAGTACCTTCAGACCCGATAATAAGATCCTTTAATGAATAACCTGTTGAAGTCTTAGAAACTGTTGCACCAAAATTAGTTATTTCTCCAGTAGGAAGAACAACTTCCATTGAACGCACATAATTTCTTGTAGTACCATATTTAACAGCTCTCATACCACCTGCATTAGTAGCAACATTTCCGCCAAGAGTAGCAAATTTTTCACCTGGATCTGGTGGATACATATATCCTTTTGCTAGACAGTCTTCAGCCAAATCATTAAGTAATACGCCTGGTTCTACCTTAACTACCATGTTTTCTTCATCATATTCTAGAATATTATTCATTGATTGCATATTAATCATAACGCCACCAAATCTAGAAACTCCAGCACCAGTAAGTCCTGTTCCAGCACCTCTTGGCACTACAGGAATCTTATTTTCATTACAAATTTTAACAATTTTGGAAATTTCTTTTGCATTTACTGCATCAACAACAAGTTCAGGTTGACCTTCGCCATATATAGGCATTTCATCGTGGAAAAAATCAATATTAATTTCTTCTCCAACATATACATTGCCACTGACAGAACTTTTGATTTCTTCAATAACTTTATCAGTTACAGTATTATAGTTTACCATTTTCTCCTCCAAATAATTTTTTATATATTAAAAATATACTCATATTTATTTTATTATATAATGGCATAGGCTTAATTTAATATTTTACTTCTTGAAACATGTTGCACTTTTAAGACATTATTTGACTTTTAGTCAATAAAACAATATAATGTACTTCATACTATATAAGAGGTGCTTCATATGTGGTCTTACAGACAAGTTTTTAAAACACTAACAGATATGACAAATACAAAACTCTCTACTATTGCCTATATTTTAGATTACGACATATCCTATATAAGCAAGTGGAATAGTGGCAAAAAACTTCCCTCTTATAAAAATATTTATATAATTAACGGAAAATTGGCCACTCTCTTCTCTAAAGCTTTAATAGAAGAAAATAAAATAAATGAATTCTTGCTTTTCTTTAACTTAAAGAGCTCTGAAATATTGAAAACAAACGAAGAAAGGGGTCTTGAGTTTTTAATTTATAAACTATTAAATGATTCTTACAATTACACAAATTCCGATGTTCCAGCAAAATATAGATCCAATACAAACTTTATTTTTAGGAATCATAACGCTGATGATGATATAAAGAAAATTTTCAAAAAAATAATATTTGAAAATAATGAATTAGACATTTGGGCAACCTTTGACATATATAGTCAATATGCAAATTTACTATTTAATATTACAAAAAAGGCAAAAAACAAAAAAATAAAATTGCATCTTCTCTGTGATAAAAAAAATTTACAAGATAAGAATATATTGAAAAGTATAACAGATAACTCCAATGTTGAGATAGAGCTATATGAGGATAGTAATGTAAATTACAATTATTTATTAGTAAAAGATAAAATGTATATAGTATTTAACAACGATGCCCAAAACTTAAATACTATAACTTACGGCAACGAATTAGACACCCTACTTGAATTTTCATCTTATATCGACAATCTATTTAATGAGTTAAATAAAATTATAACAATATCATCACCAGAAGAAATTGCAAAGACAAATTACAGAAAATACTTTTATTCAGATAATGAATTTCTATTTCTGTCAAATTATGGCTTCGAATTTTTACTGCCAAATTATATAATAGATAAAATCCTTAATTCTATCAGTGATAAATTTGAATACAAAAAATCTGAAATATTAAACATAAAGCTTATTTGGGATGAGTTATTTGCAGACTCAAATATAAACTTTCTGACAACAAAGACAAGCCTATTAAATTATTTCGAAACGGGTGATATGCTTTACTGTTCCACAAAAGCAAAGTTAAGTTACAAAGACCGAGAAGCACACTTTAAAAATATAATTAATGTAATGAAAAATAATAAAAAAATAAATTTTTACATTATAAATGACAATAGGTTTATTTCTTCTCTTGGTCTAGATCAATTTAATTTTTTTATAAGTGAAAATAATATGTTTTTCAAAAAAATATTATCAGAAGACTCAAACACCCCTACATCCATAGTATCAGATACAAAAATACACAACAATATGTGCCAAGCATTAGAAGAAATAATGAGAAGTCCATATAGTAAAAAATATAGTGTAGAAGAATTGGAAAAGACTTTCTCAAAATATGCGGAAGTTTTTAAAAAAATATCAAATAATTCAAATTAACAGATGGTGATTATTTTTAGTTGTCATCTGTTTTTTATGGTTTTATTTCCATCACTTGCATAACTTCTTATTTAATCTAAATTAAAATAAAAAAGGAATACCTTAAAAAAAGCATTCCTAAAAATTTAATTTATTTTTCTATATTATGTGCAGCACATGAGCTATGACATGACTCACAACCACAACCGCAACTACCTTTTTTCTTTACTACTTTTCTTGTTGCAAAGAAAATTACAGTAATTATCACAAGAGCAACCACTATATTAATTGGACTCATATTTTATCACCTCATCTTTTTTGTTGTGATCAAAATCTTTATTTTTAAGTTTTGATCTATCTTTTCTAAATAAAAAGTATCCATAGATGAATAAAACTACTATTGCAATGGCTGTGCCTACATTAAATGCTCCACCTTCTATAACTCTTCCAAATTGATAAATCATAAATGCAATTGTATAAGAGAATAGAATTTGATATCCAATGGCAAATAAATACCACTTTCTTGATCCCATTTCTTCTTTTATCGCTCCTGTTGCTGCAAAACAAGGAACTGTAAGTTGATTAAAGAATACAAAGGCAAAAGCTGATGCCACTGTAAATTGTGAAGAAACTAATGCAACCATTGGTGCGTCTTCTGCTCCAACTTCTCCTATACCTGCAAGAACTCCATAAGTTCCTACTACAACTTCTTTTGCAACAAGTCCAAGTATCGTTGATACACTTGCAATCCAATTTCCAAATCCAAGAGGTTTAAAGATTGGAGCAATCACTTTTCCTGCTGCAGCAAGAACAGAATCAGATGGATCTCTATCAAAGTCCATAAATTCTCCTGTCACTGAAATATTTTTCAAGAACCAAATTGCAACAGTTGCGAGTAAAATTATCGTTCCCGCTTTTACAACGAAGGCTTTACATCTATGCCATGTTGCTTTTAAAACATTGTGTGCACTTGGCATGTGATATTCTGGAAGTTCCATTACAAATGGAGCAGGATCTCCTGAAAAATATTTTGTCTTTTTCAAAATAATTCCAGAAATTATTACTGCCATTATTCCACCAAAATACCAAATAGGAGCATACCACCAGCTTCCTCCCAAAAATGCCGCAAACATTGCAATTATATCAAGTTTTGCACCGCATGGCATAAAAGACGTAGTCATAATAGTCATTCTTCTGTCGTTGTCAGACTCAATTGTCCTCGTCGCCATTATAGCTGGGACTGAACAACCTGTACCCATTAAAATTGGAATAAAACTTTTCCCAGAAAGACCAAACCTCCTAAAAATTCTGTCGAGGATAAACGCAATTCTTGACATATAACCAACATCTTCCAAGATTGAAATAAATAAAAATAATACAGCAATTACTGGAAGAAAACCAAGAACTGCCCCCACACCACCAATAATTCCATCAACTAAAAGTGACGTCAAAAATTCTGATGTTCCAGCATTTTCTAGAAACCCTCTAAAATTTTCTCCAATAATTTCGCCAAAGAAAACATCATTTACCCAATCAGTTACAGGTCCTCCAACAACATTTATTGCAAGCATATATACCAAAGTAATTATTCCTACAAAAATTGGAATTGCCAAAAATCTATTTGTTACAAACCTATCTATTTTGTCAGACTTTGTCATTCCCTTTCTGCCCTTTTTGACAGCATCCTTTGTTATCTTTGATACGAAATTATATCTTCCATCAGTAATAATTCCTTCGCCATCATCATCAAACTTTTCTTCAGCTTCTTCAACAATTTCATCAAGCCTTTTAGTTTCATTTCCATAAAGGGGAAATTCATTTATTATTTTTTCATCTTGTTCAAAAAGTTTAACTGCAAGCCATCTCTTTGCAGGATTGTCTTTAATTACACTAAAATTTTCTATTTCTTCAATGTATTTTTCAATATCATCATCAAATTTTTGATAATGTGTTTCTTTTGACATAGCTACACTTTTTGCTACATCTATTAATTTATCAATATTTTCATTTTTAAGTGCAGAAATCTCTACAATCTTGCAACCCAAACTTTTTTCTAATTTTTTTATATCTATATAGTCATTATTCTTCTTGACTACATCCATCATATTAAGTGCAATTACAACAGGTATTCCCAATTCAACAAGTTGTGTTGCCAAAAATAAATTTCTTTCAATATTTGTCGCATCTACAACATCAATAATTGCATCTGGTTTTTCATTTACAAGATAATCTCTCGATACAACTTCTTCCAAAGTGTAAGGCGAAAGAGAATAAATTCCCGGCAAATCTGTGAAGTGAACTTCCTTATCTTTTTTATACTTGCCAGTTTTTTTCTCAACAGTTACGCCAGGCCAATTGCCCACATATTGATTTGAACCAGTTAGTCCATTAAATAGTGTGGACTTTCCGCTGTTGGGATTGCCAGCAAGTGCGATAGTAATAGCCATTTAGCCCTCCTTTTTTTCTACTTCTTCAATTTCAATTAACTCTGCATCTTCACGTCTAATGCTTAATTCATAATTTCTAATATTTATTTGTACAGGATCACCAAGAGGTGCTACCTTTCTTATGTATATTTCAGAATTTTTCGTAATTCCCATATCCATTATTCTTCTCTTCAGTGGTCCTGAACCTTTAATTTTTTTGACAATGTAGTATTTTCCTACAGCTGCATCTCTTAAAGTTTGCAATTTTACATCTCCTCAACCATTATTTTTTTTGCAATGTCTTTTCCAATTGCAACTCTTGCACCTTTTATTGATACAATTAAATTCCCATCATTTTCATTTAAAACTTTTACTATTGCTCCTCTTACAAAACCAAGATTTGCAAGATGTGATTCTGTAACATTGCTATTTTTAAGACTTTTAACTCTTACAATTCTAAAGTCTACATTTAAAGGAGCCATCACCAAGCTTAACATTTTTACACCAACTTCTAACTTTTTATAGAAAACTAAATTCAAAGAAATCTTACAATACTTGAATTCGATTATCAATTTCGTATTTAATTATAACATATATAAATGAAAATTAAAATCAATTTGGTGAATTTTTTTATCTTCGTCTTTAATTTTCATAAAAACTAGTTGTAAAATTAAATAGTGCACAAATAAAAAATCTGCCCAAAGGACAGATCAAATACAGTTATTGAATTTTTACAAAAACTTCTCAAAAATTAAAAAATATATTTAAATAAAATAGAAAACAAAATTATCCCAATCACAACAAACCCAAAAACGACTCCTTTTTCTCTCACAGAAAGAGAATTGTCTTCAAAAGAATTATTTTCAATTATCCTTTTGTCGTCTTCAGTATATTCTTCTTCAGCACTTGAAATAGAAGAATATTCAAAATTTTTATTTTTATTATTTTCTCTTGTCATTTTTCTTCCCCTTTATCTTTTTATTTTCTCTCTCCATTAAATTTCTCTTCAAAATTTTAAGGGCCTCTATGTCACTTTCTTGAAAGGCAGAAACTTTTTCTTCCTTTAATTTTTTAGCAACTTTAGAAATTTTTTCCTTAGAATTTTCTACTTCAGCTTCAAGTTCTCTTGCAGAAATTCTAGTACCACCACGAGATAAAATAATTTGCTGTTCAACATTGTCGCTTGTTGCAACTCTCACATTTGTGAGCTTTCCTATTTCATCAAGTTGCCTTTCAATATAGTGGTCAGCCGTTTCAAATTCCTTTGTAAAAACTATATCAATCCCATCTTTGATATAAATTTTTCCACCAGATTTTTTCACCAAATAGGCATCAAAGACAAGTATTATATGCTCCCTCGTGCTGTGTGAAAACTCAATCATAATATCAATTAATTCATTTCTAGCATCTTCAAGAGATATATTTTTTAGATCTATTAAGTTTTGCCACGAATTTATAATATTGTATCCATCGACAAAGAGATAGTTTTCATCTCTTTTATACCTACTAATGTATTTCTTCATTTTATTTTTTATCTAAAAATTTCATACATTATAATTGCAGCAGCAACTGAAGCATTTAGAGAGTCAAAATCTGAAAAATTTGGAATAGTAATAATTTTATCAGAATTCTTCAAGAGATTTTTAGAAACTCCCTTACCTTCATTTCCAATAATTATCCCAGCTTTTCCAGAAAAATCACAATTCCTTATGTCTTCTCCATTAAGATCTGCGGCATAAATCCAAAACCCAGCATCCTTTAATCTTTCCAAAGTTTGAGAAATATTGGTAACTTTACAAACATCAATATCATAAATCGCCCCAGCAGATGATTTCACTACTGTGTCATTGACAGTTGAAGCCCTTCTATTTGGAAAAATAATTGCATCTACACCAAAAAAGTTAGAACTTCTTGCAATTGCCCCAAAATTGTGAGGATCTTCAATTTTATCTAAGATAAAAATTTTAGCATCAGATTTATTTTCTAATTTGTTTATTAAATCTTCAAGTTCAATATATTTAAAATCACTTACAAGAGCCACAACTGCTTGATGATTTTTCGTCCCAGCAAGTTCTTCCAATTTTTCTATATCACTTGTAACTGTGGGAACCTTCAAATCCCTTGCCATTCCAATTATTTTTTTTATTGAACCTGTTGCATTTTTCCCAACATAAATTTTTTCTACTTCTTCATTTTTTAGAGCCTCAATAACTGGCCCTCTTCCATATATATATTTCATTTTAAATTCTTAAACTTCTCTCTAATTTCTTTTGCTTTGCCGCAAGTCATATTGCCTTCTGGACATGGACCTGTAACACAAGCTGGGCCTTCATCTCTAAATAAAAGTGGGGCAACCTCTTTTACTTCTCTTAACATTTCTGTTGCAAGCTCTCTAATCTCCCACTGTGCTCTCTCGCAACATCTTACTGTAAAGAAATGTTGTAGAGTCCTAACATTCATTGTAACAACAATTTTTGTTTCACAAGCATTTGGAAAAACATATCTTGCATCTTCAATGGACATTTTTTCAACAGATTTTTTTGCCTTTTTTTCATCCATTCCATTTTCAATAAGGGGTTTTGCATTCTCATTTACAAGAATTTCTACTAATTTATCGTAATCCTCTTGATCCCTTTTCATTGCCTCTACAAAAACTTTCTTTGCCTCTTCATTTTTTTCTATTTGAGGCGGAATAATGTATTCAAAACTATCAAGCTTTACATATCTCTGTGACTGTTGCGAATATGATGCAATTCTATGCCTTACAAGCTGATGTGTAAGTGTCCTAGACACCCCTTCTATTGCAAAGGTAAAACTGACATGTTCCAATGGAGATACATGCGAAAAAGACATAAGTCTATTTAAAAATTTTTCCGTAGATTCCTCTGTCAAATTTTCAGTGATTTCCTCCACTCCAACTCTTGAATAGCAAAGTTTTGCAGCAGATGCAATGGTCTTCTCTGGTTCCATTGTATGTGAAATAATTTTTACCTTCATTTAATCATCTCCCTAAATAACTCTCGTATTCTATCATATCTTTTTAAAAGATAGAGATAACCAAAAAGTGCTTCTACTCCTGTGGCTATTCTGTAATCAATTGGATCTGCATTTTTAGGAACAGTGTGCGATTTGGCATTCCTTCCTCTTTTGAAAATTCTCATCTCATCTTCTGTAAGCATATCCTCTATCTTTTCAAAAAGATCCCTTTGTCCTTTTGCACGCACAAACTTTATGCTCTCTCTGTGAAGTTTATTTGGATTTTTCCTCAAATCCAAAATTTTACTTCTAACCAAAATTTCATAACAAGCATCACCAATATATGCCAGTGCTAAAGGACTAAGTTCTCTTATTTCGCTCTCTTTATAATTTTTAACTTCTAAAAAGTTTAGATTCTCTTCCAAGTTGTCCCACTTCTCGTATCTTCTATTTCAATTCCCATTTCTTTTAAATTATCTCTAATTTCATCAGCTCTCGCAAAATCCTTATTCTTTCTTGCATCATTTCTCTCTTTGATAAGCTTGTCAATATCATGAGAAAGCTCTTCTCTGTCATTTTCCATTATCCCAAGAACTCTCGTAAGCTTCTTTAAAAGTTCTAAAGTATTATTTAACATTTCCTTTGAATTATTTTCATCAAGATTTAAATTAATATCCTTTATTAAATCAAAAATTGCAGTTATAGCATCGGCAGTATTCAAATCATCTTCCATGGCATTTTCAAATTTTTCTATATGCTTGTCAAAAGAATTGTATAAATTTTTTTCTTCATCAGAAATTTTTTCAACACTTGATTTTTCTATTGCATCTTCAAGTTTATACTTTGCATTGTAAAGTCTTTTGCTAGCATTTTTTGTCTGCTCCATGACTTCCCTTGAAAAATTAATTGGAGAACGATATTGAGTTGTTAAAAGGAAAAATCTCAGCACTTCAAGGTCAAACTCATCTGCGATTTCTCTTACAGTAAAGAAATTCCCCTTAGATTTACTCATCTTTTCGTTGTCTACAGTTATCATGCCATTGTGTAGCCAATAATTTGCAAAAGGAACTCCATTGCAAGTTTCAGATTGAGCAATTTCATTTTCATGATGAGGAAACTGCAAATCTTCTCCACCAGTATGAATGTCAATATTATCTCCAATAAGTGTCTTTGCCATTACAGAACATTCTATGTGCCATCCAGGTCTGCCTTCGCCCCAAGGTGCACTCCAGAAAGGTTCTCCTTCTTTTTTATTTTTCCAAAGAGCAAAGTCTTGGGGATTCTTCTTGTTGTCATTTATGTCAACTCTGTGTCCGGAAATTAAATCTTCTAAATTTTTCTTGGAGAGCTTGCCATAATCCTTTGCATAACTTATATCAAAATAAACATCTCCATTTGAAACATAAGCCGCTCCCTTATCTATTAAAGTTCCTACAAAAGAAATTATTTCACCAATATGTTCTGTTGCCCTTGGGTTCAAAGTTTCATAATCATATAGATGAAGTCCATTTGCATCTTTTTTAAATTCTTTAATATATCTTTCTGCAATATCAGAAACCTTAACACCTTCATCATTTGCCTTGTTAATCATTTTGTCATCAATATCAGTAAAATTAACAACAAATTTTACTTTTATGCCTTTATATTCAAAATATCTTCTGAGAGTGTCAAATACAATAAGAGGTCTGGCATTTCCCACATGGATAAAATTGTATACAGTTGGCCCACAGTTGTAAATTCCAACCTCTCCCTCTTTAATTGGAACAAATTCTTCCTTCTTTCTACTTAGAGTATTGTATAATTTCATAAATCCTCCTATAAAAAAACGCCTCACTCGAGACGATTATTTAAAAATACTTTCGAAAAATTTTTCGTAGTAATCAAGTCCTATAAAAGTTTTGTCCTCCACCATTTTCTTTATCTTTTCTGGATCTGCAAGTGCCACATCCATAACTTCCTCTTCCTGCATAATTATATCCTTTAGAGAAATATTTTTTCGCACTAAAAAAATGTAAAATATTGTATTATTTTCAGTTATAATTCTTTTAAGAGAGAGTTCATCTTCTATTATATTAACACCAAGTTCCTCTCCAAATTCCCGAATCATACCTTCCTTTGGTGTTTCTCTTGATATTACAGACCCACCAGCAGAACAATACCACATACCTGCAAAAGACTTTTTATTGAGAGATCTTTTTTGAATAATAAAATTTCCATCATCTCTTAAAATCCATCCTTCAACAATGATGTGATAGTCACTTTTTTTAAGACGCTCTCCTTTTCTTATAACGCGTCTTTTCCACTTTCCTTTTTTATTATATACATCCCAATATTCCACGACAAAACTCCTCATCACTATTTTACACTATTTATAGAATTTTTAAAAGATTAAGACACTTTAAAAATAAAAAATGCTGCGAATAATATTTATTTTACATAAGTCTAAAAAAGAATACTTATACAAAGAAATTATTTTAAGAAATATTTTGTTAACTACTTTAATTATATCCCTAGTGATAGATAAAACATACTTGACTATATTTTGCATGTTGTTAGGCATATTATTTTTTCTATATGATGAGAATGTAAATAAGAAAGGAACTGAATATTTATATCTATTGTCTTTAATTATATTAACACCCTTGATATCCTTAATTCTTGATTCATATTATCCTGAAACTGCAAATTTATTTTCTCCTAGGATTTCTCTATATTTAATACTTTTAATTAGTATTCTAATTTTTATACTAAATATATATTATTTTAAAAAAACAGAATTTTGTTCCAAAAATAAATTGTATTTGTTCATACTTTTACAATTAATTGTATATGTAGAATATTTTTACTTAATCTACTTTTTTATATTAAAATAAAGCTTAAAAAAAGAAGTTGCCACAAATGACAACTTCTTTTTTATAATTCTTTTAAATATTTATTTAATAATTCGTAGGAAGCTTTTTCGTCAACAGTACTTATAAGACCTGCCGATGATAAAATATATTTCTCGTCCAAATAATATTTTATATCTTCATTTATTAAATATTTATCATCTAAATCTCCTATCGCAGATAGAATTTTTTTAGGATCATCTGAATTTATTAGTGACCCACCTGTTCCGATAAACATTTCTGCTGGCCTCAAATCTTTTCCATACTGCTTATAAATAGTTCTTGTAGGTGTTTCAATTTTTTTTATATGACCGATGTGCCTCTCAAGAGATGTCTTTGTTGCAATATAACAAAGTGCATTGTCAAAAAATAAATCTTCATCATTGTCTGGAACATAATCTGTATGGAAAAATCTATATTCCACCTTTTCTTTTGCATCATTTATTCCAAATTTCAGGAAAGGTTCATCTCCCACTGATTCATAAAGAGCCGTTGCAGAATATCTCATTCCCATATCACCTTCCACAGTTCTCTTTTCAAAGGGTTCATCAATTGGTGGCGATATTACATTTTCTTCTCCATAATAAGTTTTTCCAATTGAATGAATGTCAGTAGTCGCTCCTCCAATATCAACGGATAAAATTACTTTACCTAAATATTTTGCATAGACTGACATTGCCTTTTGAACAGCAATAGGTGTTGGAAGAAGTACTTCAAAATTCTCGCTCAATAAATCAATACCCTTGGCATGGGCAATTGTCTTTATAAAAATATTACCAATTGCATTTCTAAGTGGCTTATAATTTATTGTATTTGTAGTTGGCATTACATTTTCTGTAAATTCACATGGCACTCCTTTTTTATAAAAAATTTCTTTTATATATTTTTGAGTGTCAATATTTCCAGCAACAACTATGGGAATTTTTATACTTTCCTGTGCAAGTTTTTTGGCATTAAAGATTATATTTTCTCGATTTCCATGATCTGTTCCACCGCACAAAACAATAATGTCAGCACCAGAATTTTTTATTTCTTCTACGTCTTCTAAAGAAAGTTCATAAGAATAAACCTTTAAAATTCTGGCACCGCTAGACAGTGAAGCAAGTCTTGCGGCATTAGTTGTAAGATTTTTTGAAAAACCAATTGCCACAACTTTTAGTCCTCCTGATGCTGAAGAGCAACCTAAAATTTTATCATATTTGACATCAGTCTTTTTTGATAATTTTTCGTAAGCTTTGTTGAAGCCTTCTCTGACGTCAGTTTCCACAGTAGTGTAACTTGACGCACTGCCCAAAATTTCATTTTTTTCTGTATCCACTAAATTTAATTTTGTATAGGTTGATCCAACATCAACTAAAAGATATATCATGCTAATTTTTCATCTACTATTTTCATTATTTCTTCGTGATTTTTATCTACAATTTTTCTTACAGAATCCATTTTTTCTTCAAGTTCACGTCTATAATCTTGATTTTTAAGAGAATTTAAGTTGATGATTACATTTAAGAATGCTCCTTCAACTGCAGCTTTAATATTTAATAGAGCTACTGCAACATCAGTGATTGCATTAGAATTTCCTTTTTCTGCAAGTTCTCTTGCATAGTCGTAAAGTTCTGTAACTTTAGTTCCAAGTCCAAGAGGTACTTCAATTGCAGCTTTGTATCCTTCTTGAATCTTTTCTGATCTAAGTTCTTTTTCTTCGTCAGTTTCCTTAGGAAGTTTCATTGCATCCATAACTCCATTAAAAGAGTTTGCATCTCTATCTATTCCTTCAACAAATTCATCTTTGTATTTATTAAGTTCTGTTTGAAGTTCTTCCATTCTTTCAGAAACGTCCATATACTTTTTCTTTCCAACAGTTAATCCTGCAACCATTGCAAGAAGTGAAGCAGCCATTGATGCATTAAGTGCAGCAATGGATCCACCTCCTGGTGCTGGTGAATTTGATGCAGTTTCGTCTGCGAATTCAACTATATTTAAATCTTTAAGCATTTTTCCTCCTAGAATAATCCAGTGATAACTCCATCATTGTCAATATCCATCTTGTTGGCAGCTGGTACTTTTGGAAGTCCTGGCATTACCATGATATTAGATGTTTGAACAACGATAAATCCTGCTCCTGCAGAAACTCTTACATCTTGAATTTCAATGTCAAAATCAGTTGGTGCTCCCATTATATTCTTATCATCTGTAAATGAAAATTGAGTTTTTGCTACACAAATTGGAAGTTTGTCAAGTCCAAGTTCTTCAAGTTTTTTAACTTGTTTTTTAGCAGCAGTAGTAAATTTTGCTTGTCTACCTCTATAAATTTCAGTAACAATCTTATTTACTTTATCTGTTATGCTGTCATTTTCATCATAAAGATATTTAAAGTCTTTATTTCCTTCGTCGATTAGTTCAACAACTTGTTTAGCTAGGTCTTCTGCACCTTCGCCACCTTTTGCGAAACATTCACAAAGGGAAATTCTTACTCCAAGTTCTTTGCAAAGTTCTTTTAATTTTTCGATTTCAGCTTCAGAGTCTGTGTCAAATCTATTTATTGCAATAATAGGAGATACGCCGAACTTTTTAACATTTTCAACGTGACGTCTTAAATTTGCAAATCCTTTTTCAAGAGCTTCAATGTTTTCGCCTTTTAATTCTTTTTTGTCAACTCCACCATGCATTTTTAATGCTCTAATTGTTGCTACAATTACAACAGCATCTGGAGAAATTCCAGCTTTTCTACACTTGATATCCATGAATTTTTCTGCACCAAGGTCTGCACCGAAACCAGCTTCTGTAACAGCATAATCACTAGTCTTAAGTGCAAGTTTAGTAGCTAAAACTGAGTTACATCCATGAGCAATATTTGCGAAAGGTCCACCATGAATAAATGCTGGTGTATTTTCTAGAGTTTGTACCATATTTGGTTTTAACGCATCTTTAAGAAGCATTGCAACTGCACCTTGGATTTCAAGATCTGCAACAGTTACAGGTTCTCCATCAAGATTGTATGCAACAATCATCTTAGCAAGTCTATTTTTTAAGTCTTCGATATTTTCTGAAAGACAAAGAACTGCCATAATTTCTGATGCAACTGTAATCATAAAGTGGTCTTCTCTAGGGAATCCATCTGCTTTTTTACCAAGAGATATAACAACATTTCTAAGAGATCTGTCATTCATATCAATTACTCTTTTCCAAGTAATTTGTCTTGAATCAATTCTAAGAGCATTACCTTGGTGAATGTGATTGTCAATACAAGCTGAAATTAAGTTATTTGCAGCTGTCATTGCGTGTAAATCTCCCGTGAAGTGAAGATTGATATCTTCCATAGGAACTACTTGTGAGTATCCGCCACCTGCAGCTCCCCCTTTAACACCAAAAACTGGTCCAAGAGATGGTTCACGAAGTGCTACTGCAGATTTTTTACCAATTCTATTAAGTGCTTGAGAAAGTCCAATAGATACAGTTGATTTACCTTCTCCTGCTGGTGTTGGGCTGATTGCAGAAACTAAAATTAGTTTACCATTTTCATTATTTTCATCTATTTTTTTAATAGCTTCCCAAGAAATTTTTGTTTTATATTTACCGTATTGTTCAAGATCGTCTTTTTCAATTCCAATTTTAGCAGCAACTTCTTCAATAGGAAGCATAGTAGCTTCGTCAGCTATTTGTATATCTGTTTTAAATGCCATTTATATCACTCCTCAATTAATAATGTTTCAAGAACTTGTTCTTGCTTTAAACCATCAATTTGCATATAGTAAGCTGCTGAATCAACTAAAGCTTGTAATGGAAGAAGTCCAATAAGTTCAGTGTTAACAACAGTTACTCCATATCTCTTGGCTTCTGATTTTACCATTTCAAGAGCTTGATAGATTGCAGTCTTTTCGAAGTTAACAAGGTTCATAGATACTTGAGTTTGTCCTTTTTCTTCAAGTTCAAGCCCAATAGCCTTAACAAATCTTAATCCTCCACCAATGTGACGAACTGTTTTTGCAATTTTATCAGCAATTTCAAGATTTGGTGTATCTAAGTTTACATTAAATGCAACTAAGTGGAATCTTGCTGCAACAGCAGTAGCTCCAGATTTTTCATTCATTTCTTGTGGACCAAAGTCAGGTTTCCATTCATCTTCTTTAATTTTGTCAAAGAATCCTTCGTATTGTCCTTTTCTAACTTTTGCTAAGTTCTTTCTAGCAGGAGTTGAAGCTGCATCTTCATATAGATATACAGGTATTCCCATATCACCTATTGCTTTACCAACTCTTTTTGCATATTCAACACATTCTTCAGTAGTACATTCAGTTACTGGAACGAAAGGTACAACATCTACTGCTCCCATTCTTGGGTGAGCACCTTTGTGTTTAGACATATCAATTACTTCAGTTGCAACTTTTACAGATTCAAGAACTGCATCAATTACAGCTTCAGGTTCGCCAATTACTTCAACAACAAGTCTGTTATGATCAGCATCTGGTTGATAGTCAATTAATTTAATATTTTCTTTTGCTCTAAAACATTCAGTGATCTTTTCAACTTTCTTTAGGTCTCTACCTTCAGAATAGTTAGGAATACACATTACTCTTTTCAATTTATTTCCTCCCGTCGAATATTTAATACTTTTTACTAATTCTTACAATTATATTATAACCAATTTATTAAAGTTCTACCACTTTTTCAACTTCTTCTAGAAGTTTTCCAGAATTAATTAATTCTTGAGCTTTTTCAAGTTCTTCATAAATTTCAATTTTTGAATCATCTTCTATGAAAGCAACTTGATTTCTAATTATATCGTGAGCAACTTTTGTACCTTTACCAAGTTCGAATTTGTTTTCTTCCATTTCCATTCTAAAGTCAAGAGCTTGTGCTGCTATCATAAGTTCAGTAGTTAAAATTCTTGCAGTGTTTTTAACAACTTCTCTAACTTTTCTAGAAGCCCAGTTACCCATTGATACAAAGTCTTCTTGGTTTTCGCAAGATGTTATTGAGTCAACACTTGCTGGGTGAGATAAAGTTTTATTTTCAGATGCTAAAGCTGCTGCTGCATATTGAGTAATCATAAATCCTGAATTAAGTCCTGGGTGTTTAACTAGGAAAGAAGGCATTCCTGAAAGTGTAGTGTTAACCATTCTTTCAATTCTTCTTTCAGAAACATTTCCAAGTTCAGAAACTGCAATTGCTAAGAAGTCAAATGGTTGAGCCATTAATTCTCCATGGAAGTTACCACCAGAAATTACTTTTCCATCATGAGTGATAATTGGGTTATCAGTTGCAGAGTTAAGTTCGATTTCAACTTTTTCTTTAACATATTCAAGAGTATCTTTAGAAGCTCCGTGAATTTGTGGCATACATCTGAAAGTATAAGCATCTTGAACTCTAAGTTCAGCAGTGTGAGTTACATAAGTTGATCCTTCAAGAATATTTCTTAAATTTTCAGCAGTCTTAAGTGATCCTGCGTGAGGTCTAATTGTGTGAAGTTCTTCCCAGAATGCGTCAATAATTCCTCTAGAAGATTCACATGCCATTGCTCCAGCGATATCTGCAATTTTAGAAAGCTTAAGTGCATCATAAAGAGCAAGTGCGCCAGTTGCAGTAAGAACAGTAGTACCATTTATTAGTGCAAGACCTTCTTTTGCTGCAAGTTCAATTGGTTCAAGACCTGCTTTTTGCATAGCTTCTTTTCCTGGAAGAAGTTCTCCATCATAATAAGCTTTACCAAGTCCAAGCATTGGAAGAACCATGTGTGCAAGTGGTGCTAAGTCACCAGAAGCTCCAAGAGATCCTTTTTCAGGAATAAATGGAACAACATTCTTGTTTAACATTTCAAGAAGTAATTCAATTGTAGAAAGTCTAATACCAGAAACTCCCTTTAATAATGAATTAATTCTAATAAGCATAACTGCTCTTACTTCATCTTCAGGAAGTGGATTGCCAAAACCAGAAGCGTGAGTTCTAATAATATTTTCTTGAAGTTGAGCTGAATCTTCTTTAGAAATACTTACTCTTGAAAGTGAACCAAATCCAGTGTTGATTCCGTAAACAACTCTTTCTTCTTCAACAATTTCTTCAACATATTCTCTTGATTTGTTTACATCAGCAATTGCCTTTTCGTCAATTTCTACTTCAACATGATTTCTTGTAACAGCTACTAGTTGCTCAAGATCTAGATCATTACCTGTTAATACTACTTTGTTCATAATTGTACTTCCTTTCTTTTTAATAAATTCATTAACTGTTTAAGTTAAAATTAATATATTTTAACAAGCAGTTCTTGACAAATTTAATATTCTAACAAGTGCAAAAATTTTTATATATTTTGCAAATGTTTTCTAACTTGATTTTATTCTAAATATATATCAATGTCAATAATTTTATCAGAAATAAAACTATATTATACAAAAAAATACAATATTTTAACTGTTTTTTTTGTTAATTTATTCTTTTATATTTTGCCTTAAAACTAATTTTATTATGCTTTGATAATAAACTTGTACTATATTTTGATAAACAAATGAATTTTTACAATGTATTTTAATCATTTACTTTTTTCTATATATTCTCAAAAATTTATTTCACATTAATAATTTAAAATCTTCCAAATAAAAAATGACTTAGTTTCCCAAGTCATTAGTTTAAATTTATTTTTTAAAGTACTTTTGCCAAGAAATTTTGGGTTCTTTCATTTTTTGGATTTCCAAAAACTTCTTCTGGAGTTCCCTCTTCAATAATATATCCTCCGTCCATAAAAAGTATTCTATCTCCAACTTCTTTAGCAAAACCCATCTCGTGAGTTACAACTACCATTGTCATTCCTTCTTTTGCAAGATCTTTCATAATATCTAAAACTTCACCAACCATTTCTGGATCAAGGGCTGATGTTGGTTCGTCAAATAGCATAACCTTTGGATTCATGGCAAGAGCTCTTGCAATTGCAATTCTTTGCTTTTGCCCTCCTGATAGCGAACTTGGATAAACATCTCTTTTATCTGGGAGCCCTACTCTTTCTAAAAGTTCCATTGCTTTTTTTTCTGATTCACTTTTATCCATATTTTTTACAAGAGTAGGTGCAAGTGTTATGTTATCAATAATATTTAAATTGTTAAAAAGATTAAAGGATTGAAATACCATTCCCATATCTTCTCGAACTTTATTTATGTCAGTTCCTCTTGACGTAATCTCTTCATCATCCACAAAAATTTTTCCATTAGTAGGTTCTTCCAAAAGATTTAAGCAGCGAAGGAAAGTCGATTTTCCAGAACCAGATGGTCCAATTACTACTACAACTTCTCCATCTTTTATAATTTCATCTATTCCCTTTAAAACTTCTAATTCTCCAAAGGATTTCTTCAAATTTTCTACCTTAATCATTTGCAAGTCTCCTTTCCAAACGTCCCATTGCCTTTGAAAGACTAAATGTCATTATAAAGTAAACAAGAGCTGTATATATAAAAGGTCTCACTGGTTCGTATATTCCAGAAGATATACTTTTTCCTGCATACATAAGCTCACCAACTCCAACTGTGTATGTGATTGAAGATTCTTTTATAAGCGTTATAAATTCATTTACAAGTGCTGGCAAAATATTTTTTATTGCTTGTGGAAGTATTACTTTCTTCATAGCTTGTTTGTGATTGAGTCCAAGAGATCTTGCTGCTTCCATTTGCCCTTTGTCTATTGAACTTATTCCTGATCTAATAATTTCTGCAATATATGCCGCAGAGTTTAAACTTATTGACAAAGAACACAAAAACATTGGAGCAGTTAAAATTGTAAACTGTTCTGGTATTACTTTTTTTAGTCCAAAATAAACTATCATTATTTGGACAAGCATTGGCGTGCCTCTGACTATTTCTATATAAATACTTGCTATAATATTTAAAATTTTTGACTTTGATATTTTCATTAGAGCAAGTAAAACTCCAAGAGTAAAACCAAGTAGAACTCCGACAATAGAAAGCTCAATCGTAGTTATCGCTCCATTTATATATGCGGGAAAATATCTCTGTAAAAAATTAATTTGCGATGTTAAAAAACTCATTTTATTCTCCTCTAAAATAAAAAATTCCCCACATCATGTAGGGAATATTTAATTAATTTATTTCGCTGCTTCTTTATTAGACAATTCAATATACTCATCAAGCCACTTTTCTACCTGACCCGAATCTTTTAATCCTTTAACTACTTCTGATATTGCATCAGTTAAATCATCATTTCCTTTCTTAACAGCTGCTGAAAAACCTTTTTCCTTAGGCACTCCAATATCTTCTATAATTACTAGTCCGTCAGTAATTGATGCAAATTGTTTTGCAGGAAGTTCTGATAAAAATGCTACATCAATTGACTTGTTTTTTAGTTGTTCGATAATTACATTATTTAAGTCAAATCCCTTGCAATTATCTCCAAATTTTTCTGTTGCAAATTTATGTTGAACAGTTCCAAGTTGTGTCCCTACAATTTTTCCCTCAAGATCATCAATACTTTTGTATTTATCTTTATTTTCTTCTGTCACAAGTAAAACTTGTTCTCCTGAATAATAAGGTTCTGCAAAGTTAACTTGTTCTTTTCTTTCTTCATCAGCTTCCATTCCTGCAAGTACGAAATCAACATCACCTGCATTAAGTGAAGAAATAAGTCCTTCAAATGCCATATTCTTTACTTCAAGATCAACTCCAAGTGAATCGGCAACAGCTTCAGCAAGTGCAATGTCCACTCCTGCATATTCTTCCTTACCACTTTGGAAAGAAACCCATTCCATTGGTGGAAAATCTGCTGACGTTCCAAGAACTATCTTTCCCTTTTCTTTTATTGCATCAATTGTTGGTCCAGTAGTTTTTATTTCAATTTTTACTGCTTCCTTATTTTCATTTTTAGTGTCTTCTTTTTTGCCACAGCCAAATAAAAACAAAGCTGCCATTGCTACAATTGCAATATTAAAAAATTTCTTTTTCATATTTTTCTCCTCTTTCTCTTCGACAAATATTTTAAAGTCGCACTTAATTTTAAAAATTATTATACCTTAAAATATTGTAATTTTCAATCTTTCCTTTAACCTATTTAGCTAAAATTCCAAAAGATCTTCTGAAGGAGTATTTTCTATAATTTCATTTGGACTTTTTTCTACTGGTTTTTGATTTTGTATTTGTTCTTTTTTATCCACTTTCTTTTCTCTAGAATACTGATACACTCCCCAGCTTTCAAGTTCAGCATCTGTTCCAAGCCAAACTGGTGCGCCCACAGGAATATTTGGAAAAACATGATTTTCAATATCATAATTAAACATTCTTATACATCCATTTGAATAATAACCTCCAATCTGATGAGGTTTAATATTTCCATGAATTCCATATCCATTTGCTCCCGTTATGCTTAACCCCATCCACCTTTCTCCAAGGGGATTGTTGGGATCATCAGCTGCGATTGGAGTATATTTTCCATTCATTCCTCCCCAAGCTGGATTCTTGCGTTTATTTTGAATTTTACCCTTTGCTGATGGAGTTGGTGTTTCACTTGTACCAAGTGTTACAGGATATTTGCCAATTGAATTTTCTCCTTTATACATCGTAAGGGTTCTTCTCGATTTATTTATCACAATCCATTTTCCCTTTGTTGGAGGATTAACAACCATGTCATAAGCTTCATAATTTTCTGTATATAAAGCCTTCTTGGTTTTGTCATTTAAATTTCCAGTGACAGGCAAATTCATTTGTGCCTGCCATCTCTTTAGTTCATCTCTTTTCTCTGTACCAGTTTTATTCATAAAATTATTTTCTCTCACAAAGCCCTCTGCAAAAACAAAATTTGACAAAAGGCTTAAAGACAAAATAAAAATACTTAACTTTTTTATTTTATTCAAATCAATCCTCCAATTTATCCTTTAAAAATTCACCTGTGTATGAACTTTTGCACTTTACAATCTCTTCAGGTGTTCCAGTGAAAAGAACTTCTCCTCCACCTTCTCCACCTTCGGGTCCAAGATCTATTATGTGATCAGCACATTTTATCACATCTAAATTATGTTCAATCGTGATTACAGTGTTTCCACGATCTACAAGTTCTTGCAGAACTTTTATAAGTTTATTCACATCTTCAGAGTGAAGACCTGTTGTTGGTTCATCTAAAATATATAGAGTTCTACCTGTCGCTCTTTTCGAAAGTTCTGTGGCAAGTTTAATTCTCTGTGCCTCTCCTCCTGACAAAAGAGTAGAGCTTTGTCCAAGTTTAATATAAGATAAACCTACGTCCCTTAAAGTTTCAAGTTTTCTTAAGACTCTCTCGTGATTTTCAAAAAATTGAATTGCCTCTTCGACTGTCATATCAAGCACATCGTAAATATTTTTGCCCTTGTATTTCACTTCAAGAGTTTCACGATTGTACCTCTTCCCATGGCAAACTTCGCATGGTACATAAACATCAGATAGAAAGTGCATCTCAACTTTTAAAATTCCATCGCCCTTGCAAGCTTCGCATCTTCCACCTTTTACGTTAAAAGAAAATCTTCCCTTTTTATATCCACGCATTTTTGCCTCATTTGTATTTGCAAAAATATCTCTTATTATATCAAAAGCTCCAGTGTATGTTGCTGGATTTGACCTTGGCGTCCTGCCTATTGGCGACTGATCTATATCAACTACTTTGTCAATATTTTCAAGTCCTTCAACTTTTTTGTGCTTTCCCGGTTTTATTCTCGATTTATTTATCTTTTGCGCCAAACTCTTGTACAAAATTTCATTTACAAGAGATGACTTGCCCGAACCAGAAACTCCAGTTACACAAATAAATTCTCCCAAAGGGAATTCCACATCAATATTTTTCAAATTATGTTCACTTGCACCAATAACTTTTATCGAGTTCCCGTTGGATTTTCTTCTCTCTTTGGGAACTTCAATTTTTTTCCTGCCACTCAAATAAGCTCCAGTTATGGATTCTCCTATTTCCATAATTTCTTCAGCAGTACCTTGTGCAACAATTCTTCCGCCATTAACTCCTGCAAGTGGCCCAATATCAACAATTTCATCAGCAGCAAACATTGTGTCTTCATCGTGTTCAACTACAATTAAAGTATTTCCTATATCTGTTAAATTTCTTAAAGACTCTAAAAGTTTTGCATTGTCCCTTTGGTGAAGTCCAATGCTTGGTTCATCTAATACATAAATTACACCTACAAGTTGTGATCCTATTTGAGTTGCAAGCCTAATTCTCTGTGCTTCTCCGCCAGATAAAGTCCCCGCCATCCTGGAAAGAGAAAGATATTCAAGGCCAACATTTACTAAAAATTCTAATCTTGACTTTATTTCTTTTAAAAGTTCTTCTGCAATAATCATTTCATTTTTAGTAAATTTTAAATTTTGAAAAAATTCTAAACATTTGTCAATTGAAAGTTCTGTCAGTTCAAAAATATTTAGTCCTCCAACTCTTATAGCAAGTGAAGAATCTTTTAATCTACTTCCATGACATTTTGGACATGGAACTTCTTCCATAAACTCATCAATCTTATCCAACATTCTATCTGAACTCGATTCAGTGTATCTTCTCTTCAAGTTTTTTAAAATCCCTTCGAACCCACCAGAATATTTTTTTTCTCCAGAAAAATAAGAGTTAAAAGAAAAAGATAAATTTCCCCTGTAACCATTAAAAATCGCATCCATAAATTCCTTTGGTGCATTTTTTATTGGCTCTTTCGTACTAAACTTAAACTTTTTTGCAATTTCAGAAATTATTTCATAATAATAAGTTCCCTTTGAGTTTGAATAGCAGGCAATAGCACCTTCATCAATAGAAAGTTCTTTATTAGGAATAACTAAATCCTTTGAAACTTCTTTAGAAAATCCAAGACCTTTACATTCTTCACAAGCACCCATAGGAGAGTTAAATGAAAAAGATCTTGGCGTAACTTCTTCTATTATAATATTGCAATGGGGGCAGGCAAACTTCGTTGAAAAAATTAAATCTTCACCATCAATTACATTTATCTTAGCAATTCCATCACTTAAATTAGTTGCAATTTCAAGAGAATCTGCAAGTCTAGATTCAATCTTTTCCTTTACAATAATTCTATCAACTACAACATCTATATCGTGATTTTTATTTTTATCCAGCTCTATTTCATCGGAAATGTCGTGTATTTCTCCATCAACAATTACCCTCAAAAATCCTTCTTTTTTTACCTTCTCAAAAACTTTTTTGTGTTGACCTTTTCTATGTCTTACAATTGGGGATAAAATTTGGATTTTAGTCCTCTCTTCTAATTTCATAATTTCATCCACCATTTGATCAATTGTATATGACGAGATTTCCCTTCCACACTCAGGGCAATAAGCATGACCCACTCTTGCATACAAAAGCCTTAGATAATCGTAAATTTCTGTAACTGTCCCCACAGTTGACCTTGGATTTTTTGATGTGGTCTTTTGATCAATAGATATAGATGGGCTCATGCCTTCAATATAATCAACTTCAGGTTTATCCATCTGCCCCAAAAATTGTCTTGCATAAGAGGAAAGACTCTCTACATATCTTCTTTGGCCTTCAGCATAAATTGTGTCAAAGGCAAGAGATGACTTCCCAGATCCAGAAAGTCCAGTGAAAACTACAAATTTATTTCGTGGAATATTTAAGTCAACATTTTTTAAATTGTTGACTCTTGCTCCCTTTACTATTATTTCATCTTTCAATAATAACACCTCTTAAAGGATGGCGTCCTTTTTCTTCTCTTTTAATTCTTTGATTTTATCTCTAATTTCAGCAGCCTTTTCAAAATCAAGTTCCTCTGCCGCCCTATACATTTCAGGTTTTAAAGCATCAATCATTTCCATAATTTCATCTCTTGTAAATTCAGTTTCTTCATCTTTTGCACTCTCAAATAATGTTTCATCTTCTGCTGCAATTGCAGTATTTATAACATCACGCACACTTTTCACAATAGTTTTCGGTGTGATGTTATTTTCTTTATTGTAATCTTCTTGAATTTTTCTCCTTCTAGAAGTTTCATCAATTGTCACTCGCATAGAAGGTGTAATTGTATCTGCATACATTATAACCTTTCCATCAGCATTTCTTGCAGCACGCCCTGCCGTCTGAATAAGAGATGTAACTGAACGCAAAAAACCTTCCTTATCCGCATCGAGTATACAAACTCGTGAAACTTCTGGCAAGTCCAATCCTTCTCTCAAAAGATTTATCCCAACTAACACGTCAACTTTTCCAAGACGCAAATCTCTTATTATTTGCATTCTCTCAAGTGTATCGACATCAGAGTGCATGTAGGTTACTTTATACCCAATTTCTTTTAAATGTCTTGACAAATCTTCTGACATTTTTTTTGTTAAAGTTGTTATTAAAACTCTTTCACTTCTTTCAATTGCACTGTCAATCTCATTCACAATATCATCAATTTGATTTTTTATTGGTCGAACTTCAATAATTGGATCAAGAAGACCTGTTGGTCTAATAATTTGTTCAACTTCTTGTTCAGTATGTTCAAGTTCATAAGGTCCAGGAGTTGCAGAAACATAGACACATTGATTCATCATATTTTCAAATTCATTAAATCTAAGTGGTCTGTTATCAAGAGCAGAAGGAAGTCTAAAACCATAATCCACTAAAGTTTGTTTACGAGATCTATCTCCATTAAACATTCCTCTAATTTGTGGAATTGTTTGATGAGATTCATCTATAATAGTGAGAAAATCCTTTGGAAAATAATCTATCAAAGTATAAGGTCTTGAGCCAGGTTCTCTTCCTGATAAATGTCTAGAATAATTTTCAATTCCAGAACAAAATCCCATTTCAGAAAGCATCTCCAAATCATATCTTGTTCTCTGTTCAAGTCTTTGTGCTTCTAAAAGTTTTTCTTGATCCTTTAAAACTTTTAGTCTTTCTTCTAGTTCTTCCTCTATTGTAACAATTGCTCTTTTTACTTTTTCCTCTGATGTTGCAAAGTGAGATGCAGGAGTTATAAAGGCGTGATTCAAATAGGCTACCACTTCTCCTGTGAGAGCATTTACTTCGCTAATTCTATCTATTTCATCTCCAAAAAATTCAACACGAATGGAATTTTCAGAAGAAGATGCAGGGAAAATTTCCAAAATATCTCCACGAACTCTAAAAGTTCCACGTTTAAACTCATAATCATTTCTAACATATTGTATGTCGACAAGTTTTGTCATTACATCATTTCTATCTTTTATCATTCCCGGTCTAAGTGATATGGCAAGACTTTCATAATCAATTGGATCTCCCAACCCATATATGCAAGAAACTGATGCAACAATTATTACATCTTTTCTCTCAAAAAGAGACATTGTTGCAGAGTGACGAAGTTTATCTATCTCATCATTAATAGAAGAATCCTTCTCTATAAATGTATCTGTCCCTGGCACATAAGCCTCTGGTTGATAATAATCATAGTAAGACACAAAAAATTCAACTGCATTTTCTGGGAAAAATTCCTTTAACTCTGAGCAAAGTTGATAAGCAAGAGTTTTATTGTGTGCAATTACAAGAGTTGGCTTTTGCACCTTCTCTATTACATTTGCCATTGTGAAAGTCTTTCCCGAACCAGTAACACCCAAAAGATTTTGGTGTTTGTAGCCTTTTTTTATTCCCTCAGTCAATTTATCAATAGCCTGTGGCTGATCTCCTGTTGGTTTATAATCTGAATGAATTTTAAATTTCATTAACTCACCTTTTAATAAGCAAAAATATTGGAGTCCGTTCTCTTCTCAGTCCCTCCAATGTAAACATCATCTTTCTTCAAAATAATTTGACCACGGCCCATATTCTTAAAATCACTTACAACATTTACATCATGTCCATGACTTTTAAGTCCTTCAATTATTTCACTATAAAAATCACACTCCACATCAATTTTCTTGTCACCAGTCCACATAATTCTAGGTGCATCAAGAGCAGCTTGTGGATTTAAATTAAAATCAATCATATTTGTCAAAACTTCAACATGAGCTTGTGGCTGCATAAAAGCTCCCATTATCCCAAAAGCTCCAAGAGCTTCTTCATCTCTTGTCATAAAACCAGGAATAATTGTGTGGTAAGGAAGTTTACCCCCCTCCAAAGAATTTGCAAGTCCAGCTTTAAAATAAAAATTTTCTACTCTATTGTTAAGTGCAATACCTGTACTTGGCACAACAATACCAGAACCAAATCCAGAATAATTTGACTGAATCATGGACACCATATTTCCATATTTATCTGCTGTTGCAAAATAAACTGTATCAGATGATTTTATTGCGTACTCTTCTGGAATAATTGCATTGTCTTTTATTTCACCTCTTCTTTTTCTTGCATAATTATCTGACAAAAGTTCTTCAATTTTTATCTTCATATCTTTTGGGTCTGCTACATAAGCTTTCGCATCAGTAAGGGATAATTTTATAGCTTCAATAATATTATGAATTGTATTAGGATCTCTTCTGTCTTTAAGTTCCATTTCACTTAAAATATTTAAAGCCATTAAAACAGAAATCCCATGACCATTGGGAGGTATTTCCCAAATATCAATACCTCTGTAATTTGTAGAAATAGGATTTACATAACTTGGATTAAAGCTTTTTAAATCATTAAAATCTAAAAATCCGTCTAGCCTTTCCACTTCATCAGAAATTTTTTCTGCAAGTCTTCCATTATAAAAGGACTTGCCACTAGTGTCTGCAATTTCTATTAAAGTGTTTGCCATATCCTTTGATCTAAAAATCTCTCCAGCTTTTGGCGCATTTCCGTCAACTGTAAAAGTTTTAAAAAATTCAGAAAACTCATCTCTATTTAATCTTTTATACTTTTCACAATTTTCTTTCCAAAGTTTCGCAATTTGTGGCGTCACTGCAAATCCCTCTTCTGCATAAGAAATAGCAGGTTCAAAAACTTTATCAATGCTCATCGTAGAAAAATCTTTGTGAAGTTTCATAAATCCACCAATTAATCCAGGAGTGTTTATAACATTTATACCACAACTTGGCATACTATCATAACCCTTTTTCTTTAAAGCATCAATAGAAATATTTTTAGGACTTCTTCCACTTGCATTTATACCATAAAGTTTTCCATTATAAAAAATAATTGCAACCATATCGGAACCAAGTCCGTTTCCTGTAGGTTCAACGACAGGAAGTGCCATTGAAACAGCAAGAGCAGCATCAATAGCATTGCCACCATCCAAAAGAATTTTTGCCCCTGCACTTGTTGCATAAGGTGAAGAAGTCGCCACCATTCCATTCTTCCCAAAAATTACCCTCCTAGTAGAATGATAGGGATACTTATTGTAATCAAAATCTTTATAAAAATCATAATCAAAATTCATTTAATCATCCTCGTTTTATATAGTAAAAAACTTAAATAACTAAACTTAATTCTATAATTAAATGGTAAATAATTCAACTTTTTAAGTTTATTTTATTATCACGAATTTCATCTTTATAATTAAAACTTTTTATAGCATGTGTTTTTAAAAATTTACAAAAAAAGAAACTCCTTAAATATGAAAGAAGTTTCTTCTCAATTTGTTATTTAATTATTTACGCCATTTTCTTTTTGTCTTTTTTAGTTCTTTTTTAAATCTTTTTAAATCTTGTTTGTATTCATAGGCATCATACACTTTTATTTTTCTATTGTATTTATGAGCCAAATCAAAAACTCTTTCTTTATCTCTCTCATCAAAGAAAAATCTTTTTGTAACATCTCCCTTTGTGAAATATAAAAGTATTAATTTTGGTTCTTCTGGCTTTTTTTCATAAGTTATGGCATCAATTTCTGACCAGTCCCAAATATGATATGTGTGAGTTATCTTCATATCAGTATACATCTCAAGTCCCTTTGGAGTTGCCGCAACATACCTTTTTGTCAAAAGAGAAAGTAAAAGTAAAAGTGCCAATACAAGAGTCAATTTGTACTCTGTGAATATCCCCAACAAAATTAAAATAGAAGTGATTACGTAGGCATATTTTTCAGAAAAGCTTTTTCTAGGGTTCACATATACGTATTTTATTGCTTCGCTGTCATTATCCCAAGGTAGTTTTTTTTCTGACACATAATCACTTCTTTCTAAAAATTTTTAATATTTATTGTTCTTAATTAATTCTAATTAAGCTGTAACTTTAGGAGCTTTACCTTCAGCTCTTAATTTTTCAAGTTGAGAAACTGCATATTTATGTGCTTCTTCAGGAGCAGCTGCAGCTTTCTTCATTTTAGTTTTACCGAATAGATTTGTATAAGCACCATCTGCCCAGAAAATATTTCTTCCTGCAAATGCTGTTACACAAGCATAAATTGGGTTTAGTAAGTTAACAAATGCAAATGGGAAATATGTGAATGGACTCATTCCCAAAACTCCACTTTGATAAGCTCCACAAGCTGTCCATGGGAACATACATGCCCAAAGTGTACCTGCATCTTCAAGTGTTCTTGACAACATATTTCTTGCAAGTCCAAGTTCATCATATTTATCATCATATAGTGGAGCAGGAACTCCAATTCCTAAGAATTGGTCACACATTGCTGCATCACAGAATAATGATGTAAGCATTGTTGCAAATACAAGTCCTCCAACAGAGTTGATTCTATTTTTAACATTTCCAAATATTCTTTCAACTGATCCACATCTTTCAAGAGCTCCACCAAAGGATACTGCAAGTATAATTAAGTTGATTGTCCACATTTGGTTATCCATACCACCCTTGACAAGAGCAGCGTCTACAAATTCATTTCCTGTTTCAATTGATGGACCATAGTGAAGAACTGAGAATAATTCCGCAAGATTGTTTCCACCTTGGAAAATTACTGAGAATAAAACACCAGTTGCTACTGAAATAAGAACACCTGGAAGTCCAGGAACTCTTAATATACATACTACAACAATTACTACAATTGGAAGAAGCACTGCTGGGTTTAAATTAAAGTTTGCTGCTAATGCATCTTGTATTCCTTCTGCAATTGTAGGGTCATAATTGCTAGCATTAATTCTTGATCCAAGGATTGCATAAATAATAAGTGAAATTAGGAAAACAGGTCCTGTTGTTGAAACCATTGCATTTACGTGATCAAATAATCCTGTATTTGAAACACCAGCTGCAAGGTTTGTTGTATCAGATAGCGGAGAGAATTTATCTCCAACATAAGCTCCTGAAATTACCATACCAGCAGTAAGTGCAGGGTTAATTCCAAGACCAACACCTATTGTCATAAAGGCAATACCTATTGTACCAGTTGCTGTCCAAGATGAACCACAAGCAAGTCCAACTATTGCTATAAGAATACATCCTACAGGTAAAAATGATTGCGGTGTAAGTAATTTTAAACCATAATAAATAACTGCAGGAATTGTTCCTGAAATCATGAAAGAAGAAATCAATAAACCTACTGTAAGTAAAATTAAAATTGCTTCAAGTGTAGCTGTAAGTCTTTCAACCATACCTTCCAACATTTCAGAAAAATTATGTCCACAAGCTGCTCCAACTGCACATGCAACAACTATCGCTATAATTAGCGGCATATGTGCTGCATTATAAACTTCATCACTGAAGTTGAAAACATATACCATTAGTGCAACCATAGTAACGATTGGCAAAATCGCTTCAATCATATTAGGTAGTCTAACGGATTTTTGACCTTCATTTTTCATATAATTACCTCCTTAACACGTCATTAGACATATTAATCTTGTATAAAAATTTTTAATATGTCTGCAATACAATTTCTTATAATTTAGTATTGCTGAAAATGTTTTCTAAGTAAATTTTAACCTAGATAACAATACAAGTCAATCAATTAATTTAAAAAATGACATTATTACTATAAAAAATACAATACATCATTATCTTTTTATGATAACTTATTAGCATAGAAGTAATTCTTTTCATGTAAAATTGTTCTGTAAAAGTCCTCCAACTCTCTAATTAACAGTAATAAAAAATTGATTTTCTTTTAAAGTTTAATTTTATGTTAGAGAAAAAAATAAATTTTAATAAATTTAAGGCAATTTATTTTATTAGGTTTCTAAGATAAAATTCATCCTAATTTCTTTGAAAATTTTTGAAATAAAAAGACCTCTCTAATGTTTTCCACTAGAGAGGAATCTAAAATTATTATTTAACAAGTTTTCTATCTTCTACAACAAGTTCTCCATCTACATAAACTTGTTTACATAAGTTTGTAGCAAAGAAGTAAAGTGTATAATCAATATTTTTTGCGTCAAATATTGTAATATTTGCTCTCTTGCCCTTGTCAAAGGATCCAATAGTTTCTGCTCTATCAACAGAATAAGCCGCGTTAATAGTAACAGCATTATATACTTCAACTGGAGTAAGTTTCATTTCAAGACAACCAAGTTGCATTATAAATTGAAGATTTGCAGTTGGACAAGATCCTGGGTTTGAGTCTGTACAAAGTGTAATCGCCATTCCCTTTTCAAGCATCTTTCTTGCAGGTGCATAAGTGTCTAGCATAAGTGAAAATGTTGTTCCTGGAAGAAGATTTCCAATTACATTAGCCTTAGATAAAGTTTCAATTTCTTCATCATCAACAACCATCAAGTGTTCTGCAGAAACTGCTCCAACCTTAGCAGCAACATCTACACCGCCAACATTTTCAATTTCATCAGAGTGAATTCTTGCTTTAAAACCATGTTCTTTTGCAGCTTCAAGAATTCTTTCAGATTGTTCTGCTGTAAATACTCCCTTTTCACAGAATACGTCACAGAATTCTGCCAAGTTTCTTTTTGCGACTTCTGGCATCATGTCAATTACTATATCTACATATTCATCAGAATTATCTTTATATTTTTCATGGATTACATGAGCTGCCATAAATGTTCTTACAAGTTCTGTTGGAAAATCTTCATTTAACTTTTCAAGAACTTCAAGTTCTTTAAGTTCAGTTTCAAGATTTATTCCATATCCGCTTTTTGCTTCAACTGTAGTTACACCATGAACTAGCATATGTTCTAGAAGATCTCTTGTCTTATTATATAATTCATCAAAGCTTGCTTCTTCAGTTGCCTTAAGTGTAGAAAGAATTCCACCGCCTGCTTCAAGAATTTCAAGATATTCCATTCCATTAAGCTTCATTGCAAATTCATTTTCACGACTTCCACCATATACCAAATGAGTGTGTGCATCAATAAGACCTGGAGTTGCAACTTTTCCTGTAAGGTCTACTATTTCAGTATTGTCATCTTTTAAACTTTCGTATCCCTTTCCTTCGCCAACTTCTAAAATCTTTCCATCCTTAATTGCGATGTATGCATTTTCTAAAATATCGGCTTCATTCATTTCTTCACCTCTCAAAGGTCTACCTATATCCTTAGGTGAAAAAACTTGTTCTAGATTAATTAATATTTTATCCGCTTTCATAAATAACCTCCCTATATTGTTTACCCATAAAATTATTATTTACTAAACTAATTTTGACACAACAAAAATTATAGGTCAATATAGTTTTTTGTGATTTAGTTTATCGATTTAATTAGTTTAAGGTGAATTTCCACTTTATTTATAAATATAATAACATAAAAAACTGCAAGCTTAAAATACATAAACTTGCAGAAGTATTAATTTATTATTTATCATCAAAATCTTCTTTTTTTGAAGACTGATTATCTAATAACTCTAATATCCTATTTAACTTTTCATCTACTATTGTGAAAAGTGTAACTATTCCAACTACAATAATGTTTTTTGAATAAACCTGAAAATTAAATAGTCTGTCTAATAAAAGTCCTAACAAGAAAAATAAAAAACTGTATATTAAAACTTTAATAAAATATTTCATATCTAACACCTTAATTCATCCTTATGTAATCAGATCCCATTGACTTTGATTTATCAGATGGCGAAATACTTATTCCTAAGTCTTTACCAATATCTACTGAAATATTAATTCCCAGATAGTTATGAAAATATTCTCCAACTATCTCAACAGCACTTTTATTACTAGTATTATCTATGACCACGTAAGCCTTTCCACTACTAATAGCTCTAAGTCCTCCGGGGGCAAAACTTTGTTCAAAATCAAATCTACATCCCTGAATCAAGCCATTTGCTGAATATCTACTTTCTCCCTTATAATTTCCATCTACATCTCTATAAGTTACCTTCATAGTTGTCCTATTCCTATCTACCATAAACCCATCGCTCCACGCGAAAACTAAAGTATCTTTACCATTCCATATTGGTGCAGATTGCCATGCCCAAAATGCGTTAAAGACAGCATAATTATTTCTTTCAAATCTATTCTTTTGAGATAGAAAAAGTAAAATTTGCTGCAGCAGCACGAGCAACATCATTCCTGATATCAACTGGTCTTAGCCCTTCAGTTGATTTAATTGCATTTATTTGTCTCTCGTTAAAATTCATATCTAACAACTCATCTTCTGTATATTTCGACAATAAAGATATATTTTCTTTAAATTTTAACACACTGCCTTCATATGTGTTTTTCTTCAATAAAAAGCTTCGGTTCCTAACGCTTTCATTTTTTAACCTTAACAGAAAATTTTTTATCTGTCAAATCTATATAACTATAAAATTATTAATTTCTATAGAGTTGCATTATTATTTTTATATGCAAACATTATCTTAATTTTCTAAGTTTATTAATAAATATATATGCCACATATATCAATCGAACTTAATTTTATTTATATTTAGTTTACATAATTTTAAAATTAGATTATAATGTTAAACATGGAGGTTGATAAAAGTGATAAATAATCATAATGAAGATGTTCAAAAGATTATGAAGGTACAAATTAAAAACTTGCCAGAAAAAAAATCTTTTGAACAAGGAATCAGAAGAGCTCCTGATAGAGGATTTAGACTTTCAAAAGATCAAACTAAAATTGCTCTTAGAAATGCTCTAAGATATATCCCAGAAGAGTTCCACGAAGAATTAATTCCTGAATTTTTAGAAGAACTTACTACTAGGGGAAGAATCTATGGTTATAGATTTAGACCTGAAGGAAGAATTTACGGAAAACCTATTGACGAATACAAAGGAAATTGTCTAGCTGGAAAAGCTTTCCAAGTAATGATTGACAATAACTTAGACTTTGATGTTGCTTTATATCCATATGAACTTGTAACTTATGGAGAAACTGGTTCAGTTTGTCACGACTGGATGCAATACAACTTAATCAAACAATATCTTGAAATTATGCACGATGACGAAACACTTGTAATGGAATCTGGTCATCCACTTGGACTATTTAAATCAAGAAAAAATGCTCCAAGAGTTATAATTACTAATGGTCTTATGGTTGGTCTTTATGACAATCTTGACGATTGGGAAGTTGCAGAAGAAATGGGCGTAGCTAACTACGGACAAATGACTGCTGGTGGTTGGATGTACATTGGACCACAAGGTATTGTACACGGAACTTACAACACTATTCTAAATGCTGGTAGATTAAAACTTGGTCTTAGCGAAAAAGACAACTTAGCTGGCAAATTATTTGTTTCATCTGGACTTGGTGGAATGAGTGGTGCTCAAGGTAAAGCTGGAGATATCGCTGGTGCTGTTTCTATCATTGCTGAAGTTGATATTTCAAGAATTGAAACTAGACTTGAACAAGGCTGGATTCAAAAACTTGCTGAAACTCCTGAAGAAGCTTGCGAACTTGCTAAGGGTGCTCTTGAAAAGAAAGAAGCTCTTTCTATTGCATTCCACGGAAATATCGTTGATCTTCTTCACTATATGGACGAAAATGACTTCCACATTGACCTACTTTCTGACCAAACTTCTTGTCACAATGCGTACAATGGTGGATACTGTCCAGTTGGAATTTCTTTTGAAGAAAGAACTGAACTTTTAAGAACTGATATTAAAAAATTCCGTGAACTTGTTGATGAAACTCTTAAACAACACTTTGAAGTTATTAAAAACCTTACTGATAAGGGAACTTACTTCTTTGATTACGGTAACTCTTTCTTAAAGGCTATCTATGATGCAGGAGTTAAAGAAATTTCTAAAAACGGTAAAGACGACAAGGACGGATTCATTTGGCCTTCTTATGTAGAAGACATTATGGGACCACTTCTATTTGACTATGGATATGGACCATTCAGATGGGTTTGCCTAAGTGGTAAACACGAAGATTTAATTGCAACTGACCACGCTGCAATGGAATGTATAGATAAAGACAGAAGATACCAAGATATGGATAACTATATCTGGATCAGAGATGCTGAAAAGAACCAATTAGTTGTTGGAACTCAAGCAAGAATTCTTTACCAAGATGCTAAAGGTAGAGTTGAAATAGCTCTTAAATTTAACGAACTTGTTAGAGAAGGAAAAATTGGTCCTGTTATGATGGGTCGTGACCATCACGATGTATCTGGTACAGACTCTCCATTTAGAGAAACTTCTAACATCAAAGACGGTTCTAATGTAATGGCTGATATGGCTACTCAATGCTTTGCAGGTAACTGTGCAAGAGGTATGAGTTTAGTTGCTCTTCACAATGGTGGTGGAGTTGGTATTGGTAAATCAATCAATGGTGGATTTGGTCTTGTACTTGATGGATCTGAAATGGTTGATGAAATCATTAAACTTTCACTTACTTGGGATGTTATGAGTGGTGTAGCTAGACGTAACTGGGCTAGAAATGATCATGCCATCGAAGTAACTAAAGAATTTAATGAAGATAATGAATTCGGACACATTACTCTTCCTTATCTTGTAAAAGATGAACTAATTGATAATGCTGTTGACGAACTAAACATTGACTGAGTTTAATTAAATATAAAATTTGCCCTGCTTTTTTGGCAGGGCTTTTTACATATTTGAAAAATTTTTCTATATTTTTAATTTGTTTATTATTTCTCTCACATTTTCTTCTACTTCATTTTCCTTTAAAGAAAATATTCCTTTAGACATACATATACCTGGTATGTCTACGCCACTAAAAAAATCTAGGTTTTCTCTTTTTACCCCTCCTATTGGAAATACTGGAATTAATACTGAATCTCTTATATCTTTATAATTTTCTAAAGAAATCATAGACGCATCTTTTTTAGTTTCTGTTTTAAAGAAAGCTCCCGTTCCAATATAAGACGCACCCATATTTTCTGCTTCAATGGCAAGCTCAGGCGTCTTTGCTGTTGCCCCTATCACTTTATCTCTTCCCAAAACTTTTCTTGCAGTTGACACTCTTTCGTCATCTTGACCAAGATGAAGGGCAACATTATATTTTTCTGCAAGTTTTAAATTATCATTTAATATAAATAGACATTCTTCTCCAATTTCTTTTTTTATATTTATAATTTTTTCTCCAAGTTTATATTCATCTGCAAATTTATCTCTAAGCTGATAAATTCTCATCCCACCTTTAACCGCATTTTTTATTCTTAATACTTTATCTCCTTCTGAGATTCCATACAAAGTAGGCTCCTTAAATTTATAAGTTGGGACTAAAACATCAACTTCCCCTTTTATTTCATCTATAATTTGCATATTTTTTATAATGTCCAAGGCAGTTATACTATTGTTCCTTATATCTTTTTTCGCAATTTGCCTTAAAAATATCGAAGAAAGAACACAAGCTTTTAAATTAGACATTGGACTAGCTAAAAGAGATCCTATCATTGCAGATTCCATATCCCCTAGACCAGTTATCTTCTTTAAATTTTCATCTCCACCACATATAGAGATGACCATGTGAGAATTTGCAATTATTTCATATTTTCCACTTACTAAAATTGTTGCACCAGTTTTTTCATTTAACTTTATTGCAAGATTTATAAAATCATTTTGTGTAAAATCTGCATCTTTGGAATCTACACCTGTAAAAGTTTTTCCATTAACCAAGTAATTGATTTCATTAAAGTTTCCTCTAATTACATTAAATTTAAAATTTTTAATGAGATATTTTGCCAAATCACGTCTTAGCTTGCTAGAAGAAACTCCAACTGGATCTAAAACAATGGGGATTTTATTTTCATTTGCAATTTTTGCAGATATTTTAATAGCTTCAACTTTATCATCGTTTAACATCCCCATATTTAATACAAGAGCAGAGGACTTTTCTGTAATTTCAGCTACTTCTTTTGAATAGTCTGTCATCATTGGGCTTGATCCTATTAAAAGAGATAGGTCAGCCACCCTATCGCTTGTAACACTATTTGAAATTATGTGAACCAAAGGAGCTTTTTCCCTTAGATCTTTTAAGTTATAACTTATTTTCATTTTTATCACGCAAATTATACATATGATATAGTGAACCTCTTCCCTTTCCTATATCAAAACCAAAAGCAATTGCTCCTGTTAAATATTTTTTTGCAGAAAATACTGCATCATAAAGGCTCTTACCACTTGCTAACTCACAAGTTATGGCACTTGAAAGAGTACAACCTGTGCCATGTGTATTTTCATTATCAATATTTTCTCCTTTTATAACAGAAAGACCAGCCTTGTCAAAAAGCACATCATCCTTAGATTCTTTAAGATGTCCACCTTTTATAAGCACTGCTGTATTATATCTTTCGTATAAAATTTTTGCCGCTTCTTTCATTTCTTCAAGCTTTTCAATCTTCTTCCCATAAATTATTCCTGCTTCAATTATATTTGGTGTGATTAATGTTATTTTGTCAAATAAAATTTCTTCCATCTTCTCCACAGTAGCATTGGGCGTAAGGTTAAATCCACTTGTAGATGTTATAACTGGATCTAATACAATGGGAATATCTCTTAAATATTTATCAATAATCTCTGATATAACTTCTACTTGTTGGTGATTTGCCACCATTCCAATTTTTACAGCATCTGGCAATACATCTTCGCAAATTGATATAAGTTGATCCCTTAACATTCCTTTTTCTATATCAAGAGAGGATTGAACACCCATAGTATTTTGTGCAGTAATTGCTGTAATCGCACTCATCCCATAATATTTATAGCTAGTTATAGTCTTCAAATCTGCTTGAATACCTGCACCTCCAATGGAGTCCGAACCAGCTATTGTAAGAATATTTTTAATGTCCATTTAAATTCCTCTCAAATTTAAAATATTTTCCAAGCGATGTGTTCTTAATACTTAAAATAATTATAATCGCTATTATAGAACCGCCAAGAGTACTCACTGAAAAAGGAATTACCAAACCAAATATCGCCATCTCTTTTCCAAGTATAAATTTAGCAACAGGATATGCAATTAATGCACCAATTACACCTGTACCAATTACTTCTCCTAAAAAAGCAAAGGAAAGCTTTCTCGTCTTATAATATAATATTCCCGCGAATAAAGCTCCAACCATTGAGCCAGGAAAAGCCATTGGGGAACCTGTTCCTGAAATATTTCTAATAAGTGAAATACAAAAAGCAACAAGAACAGAGTAAACTGGTCCCAAAAATACAGCAGATAAAACATTTACCATATGCTGTATTGGATAACATTTTGCCAAGCCCACTGGAATATTTACAAAGGAAAAAACAACACCAATAGCAACAAAAAGAGCTGCTATTGTCAATTTCTTAGTATTAGATTTCATATTAAACCTCCCTGAGAGCATATTGACAAAGCAGCTACATTTAGCCTTATAAATCCCTACGTTGGCATTATCCAAATCAGGTAAACGGTCGAAACTACTAGTTTCCTCTCAGCCTGTCAACAAGCTCCCTTCTATTTTTATTTAATTATATCACTAAAATATTATTTTTAAAAATAATTGACATTTACCTATAAATAACTTATAAATTTAAATCTTTACAATAAATCAAAATTTTATTTTTATATCTTTACCTTCAAGAATTAAATTCATGTTCCTTGCAGAACACATAGAACCACACATAGTGCAGGTGTTCTCTTCTTCTGGAATTGATGAATCTCTGTACTCCCTTGGTTTTTCTCTGTCAAGAGCAATATCAAACATACCTTGCCAATCTAATTTTTGACGTCTTTTACTCATCTCAAGATCCCACACTCTTGCTTCTTTTATTTTATTAATATCTCCTGCATGAGCTGCAATCTTGCAAGCAACAATCCCCTCACGAACATCGTCTACATCTGGAAGTCTCAAATGTTCAGCAGGAGTTACATAACATAAAAAATCTGCCCCATGAGATGCTGCAATCGCCCCACCAATGGCTGATGTAATATGATCATAACCAGGAGCTACATCTGTAACAAGTGGCCCCAACACATAAAAAGGTGCGTTGTGACAAAGTTTCTTTTGAAGTTTAACATTAGTTTCAATATCACCTATTGGCACATGCCCAGGACCTTCTATAATCACTTGAACATCTTTTTCCCACGCCCTCTTCGTGAGCTCTCCTAATGTTATAAGTTCCGAAATTTGAGAAGGATCTGTCGCATCGTGAATACCACCCGGCCTAAGTGAATCTCCAAGAGAAAGTGTAACGTCATATTCACGACAGATATCTAATAATTCATCATAATATTCATAAAATGGATTTTCTCTGTCATTCATCTTCATCCAACCGAAAAGAAGTGAACCACCACGTGAAACAATCTCATTTACACGTCTATTCCTCATAAATATTTCTGCATTTGCTCTATTTATACCAGCATGAATTGTAACAAAATCGACGCCATTTTCAGCATGATTTCTAACAACTTCCAAGAATTCCTTTGGCTTTATATAAGAAAGTCCTTTGTCCAAAAAACCAACTGCATCATACATTGGTACAGTTCCTATCATTGCAGTAGATCTCTCAATTAGTTTTTTTCTAAACTCTTGAGTCTTTCCATAATTGGAAAGATCCATAATAGATTCTGCGCCCATTGATAGAGCCATATCTACTTTTTTCATTTCCATATCAATATCATTTAGGTCTTTAGAAATACCTAGATTTACGTTAATTTTCGTTCTAAGTCCAGTTCCAATACCTTCTGGCGAAATTGATTTGTGATTTTTGTTTTTTGGAATTACAATTTCTCCACAAGCAATTTTCTCTAATAAATAGTCACAAGATACATTTTCCTTTTCTGCAACAATCTTCATCTCTTCAGTGACAAAACCATGCTTTGCCGCTTCCATTTGAGTAGAATATTTCATAAATAAAAAAAACCTCCTAAAAATATTATAGGAGTGGCATTACTTTTCCCCATCAAGGCATTATCCTAACAGGTAAAATGGTCGAGTGTTAACTCCTCTCAGCAATTTGCTCCCATAAGTTTATTTATTATATTATTTGTAAATTTTAAAATCAATCTTATAATTTTGAATTATACTGTTTAATATTTTATAACTGAATATACTTTCTCTCCACCTAAAACTTCTCTTCCTTTTAGTTCTGGGAGTTCTACCAAAAACACTAAAGAAGAAACTTCTCCTTCTAACTTCTTTACAAGATCCACACAAGCTTTTGCTGTACCACCTGTTGCCAAAAGGTCATCTACTATTACAACTTTTTCTCCAGGTTCTATTGCGTCTTCATGTATTTCTATTGAATCTCGTCCATACTCAAGTTCATAAAATTCTTTTATCTTACTCGCAGGAAGCTTTCCTGGTTTTCTCACAGGAATAAATCCCTTGCCAAGTTTATAAGCTAATGCAGACCCAAATATAAATCCCCTCGCTTCAATTCCTATAATCTTATCTACATCTTTATCTATTTTTTCTGCCATTTCATCAACTGAAAGTTTAAAAGCATAATTATCTTTTAAAAGAGTCGTGATATCTCTAAAAATTACACCAGGCTTTGGATAATTTTCTATTGCACGAATCGTATCTTTTAATTCCATAACATCCCCCATTCCTTTATAGTATAACATCATTTTTTACCATTTATCCAAAAACTTTTAATATTTAAGCTTTATATGGTATAATTATTTAAATTTTTAATCTTAAGTTAAACTTGCATTTAGAGGTGTAATATGAACAAAAATATTCACAATAAAAATTACAATATTAGAAAGGCAACTTTTGGCGAAGCTGTATTTACATTCGCCTTTCTTGTTATAATAATGTTTATAAGCATAATTAAATACGAAGAATCTCCACATATCCCTATGTTAATTGGAGTACTTATCGCTTCCATAGTAGGTCTTAAAATTGGATACAGTTGGAAGTTTATAGAAAATTCAATGATAAAGGGAATCTCCCAAGCAATGCAATCTATTATAATTCTTGCAATAATAGGAGTTTTAATTGGTATATGGATACTTTGCGGTGTTGTTCCAACTATGATTTATTATGGTCTTTTAATATTAAAACCATCATTCTTTTTAGTAGCCACAGTTTTAATTGCATCCATAACTTCCCTAGCTACGGGTACAAGTTGGGGGACTGCCGGAACGATGGGCATTGCTCTTATGGGTATTGCAAAAGGCCTTGGCATTCCTGCACCTATTACAGCAGGTGCAATTCTATCTGGTGCATATTTTGGTGACAAAATGAGTCCCCTATCTGACACTACAAACCTTGCACCTGCCATGGCGGGTACCGATGTTTTTACTCACATAAAAGCAATGTTAAAGCCTACTCTCATAACTTACGCTATAACTCTTATTATTTTTGGATTTTTATCTACAAAGTACAAAAATGCTTCTGCGGATTTATCTAGTATAAACATTATAACTAATGGTCTAAAAAATAATTTTAACATTAGCCCCATACTATTAATTCCGCCAATTGTAGTTATTGTTTCCATTGCAGCAAAAGTACCTGCACTTCCTGGAATTAGCCTTGGCATTATTGTCGCTGCATTTTTAGGCCCAATTTATCAAAAAGTTAACTTTGGAGATATATTATCTGCTGCATTAAATGGTTTTGTTTCAAATACAAATGTGGAATCTGTTGACAAACTTTTAACAACAGGCGGACTAAACAATATGATGTCCTCTATATCCCTTACTATAATTGCAATGATGTTTGGTGGAATTGCAGAAGAAACAGGAATACTTGAAGCCATAGTAAAAAAATTCTTGCACAAAATAAAATCAACAGTGGGAATTGTCACAGCAACAATATTAACTTGTATATTCACAAATGCATCAATGCCAGAGCAGTATATATCTATTGTTGTGCCAGGAAGAATGTTTAAAAATGAATATAAAGATAGAAACCTTCATCCAAAACTACTATCCTCCACATTGGAATCGGGAGGTACTGTAACATCTGCAATGATACCATGGAATACTTGCGGAGTTTATATGTCTTCTGTTCTGGGAGTTGCTACAAAGGCATATATTCCTTTTTTATTCTTCAATCTATTAATGCCAATAGTCCAAATAATAGTTGCAGGAATTGACTCTAAAAAATTCACTTTAGATAGTGATAAAAATACTATCATAGATTGAAAAGAAAACTCTTTTTGATATAATTAATGAGGAAATTAATTATTCAAGAGGTGTAATATGTACAAAGATATAATAACTGGACTAACTAATTCTGCTTGCACAAAGAAAAATCTGCTTGACGATTCACTCTTCAAGTATATGGTTGCTTCTGTTCTTGCAGGATTTTTTATTGGAATGGGACTTTTAATTATGACACTTTCAGCAAGCGTCTTTTCTTCTCTATCTATTCCAATTGTAAAATTTATCAATGGATTTGTATTCTCCCTTGCTCTTTCTTTTGTTATATTTGCAGGTGGGGAACTTTTTACGGGAAATGTTCTTGTGACAAATATTGGAAAAATGAACAAAAAAATTGATACATCAATGCTTTTAAAAATCTTATTTTTTTCTTACATTGGAAATCTTTTGGGCTCAATTTTAATATCACTTTTATTTTCAATGACTGGTGTTTCAGATGAATTTAATCGTGCACTTTTAAAACTTGCAACAGGCAAAACTAGCTTTAATTTTTCTATACTTTTATTTAAGGGAATTATGTGCAATATTTTAGTTTGTCTTGCAGTTTTAATTTGTTCTAGAAAAATTTCTGATACTTCTAAATTAATTATGATTTTTTGGTGTATATTTGCCTTTGTAAGTCTTGGTTTTGAACATAGTATTGCAAATATGACTTGTTTTGCACTCACAAAAATTTTAAATCCAGAATTTGGATTCGGATTAATTTTAAAAAATTTAATACCAGTCACAATAGGAAATATTATTGGAGGATTTTTAGTTGCTTTAACTTATAATGTTTTGGGAAGCACAAACCAAAAATAAAATTTAATTTTAGTCAACTTGCGAGAAGAAATCCTCGCTTTTTTATGTGATTTTACAATACAAAATATATTCCAAAATAATTGGACATTTTAAAAAAATTAATCTATAATACCCTTTAAACATAAAATAGTTTTATTTTTATACATTATTTTAATGTTTTATAAAACATGGAAAGGATGATTAAAATGGATATTATTAAACTCGCTAAAGAAAATGAAGCTTTGTGTATCGAAATGAGAAGAGAACTTCACAAAATTCCTGAACTTGAACTTAACCTCCCAAAGACAGTTAAATATGTAAAAGAAAAATTAGATGAATTTGGAATTTCTTATAAGGAATTTGTGAATGGAAATGGTATTGTGGCAACTATTTATGGAAAAGAAGATGGAAAATGCCTCGCTATAAGAGCTGACATGGATGCCCTTCCTATAAAAGAAGAAACTGGACTAAGTTTTATGTCTACTCACGAAGGTAATATGCACGCCTGCGGTCATGATTCACACACTGCAATTGCCCTTACCGCTGCTAAAATAATAAATGAAAATAAAGATAAATTTAAAGGTGCTGTTAAATTTATCTTTCAACCAGGCGAAGAAGTTCCCGGCGGTGCAGAACCTATGATAAGAGAAGGCTGTTTAGAAAATCCAAAGGTAGATCACATAATTGGAATGCATGGCGGAAAACTTTCTGATATGCCACAAGGTTCTATTGGATTTAAAGAAAAGGAACTTATGGCTTCTATGGATATTTTTTCTATAAAAGTTAAGGGCAAGGGTGGTCACGGAGCTAATCCTCAAATGACTGTAGACCCAATTATTATATCTGGAGAAATTCTAATGGGTCTTCAAAAAATAGTTTCAAGAGAAATCGCTCCAATTGAAAGGGCACTAATTTCTGTTTGTAAAATAAATGGCGGCACAACTCAAAATATTATTCCAGATGAAGTCAATATGCTAGGTACTGCAAGAGCCTTAGACGAAAATACTAGAGATTTAATTGAAAATAGAATTGGTGAAATTGCAGATGGCATTGCAAAAACTTATGGTGGATCTGCCGAAACAAAATACACTAGATTTTATCCAGTTTTAAATAATGATCCAGCTTTTACAAATTATGTAAAAAAAATTACTGCTGAACTTTTTCCAGAAGACATATTTGATCTTTCTGCTCCAACAATGGGTGGAGAAGATATGGCATTTTATTTAAAAGAAGTTCCTGGAACATTTCTATTTTTATCAAATTTAGCTCCTGCTAAAGACGGAAAATATTATCCCAATCACAACTCTAAATTTGATTTAGACGAAAAAGAATTTTACAAGGGTGTTTCAATCTTTGTTGCCACTGCTTTTGACTTTTTAAAATAGGTGAAATTATGAATAAAACAAATTTAAAAAAAGATTATAAACTTCATATTTCAGTTCTTATTCTAGCAATATTGGCTGAAATAATTGGAGCAAAGACTCTTAAAATAGGTAGCATAAACATTGTATTTTCTCCTCTTATTTGGTCAATGCTTATGATGTTCGCCTTTTATATGTCTCCTTTAAAAATTGTAAAGAAAGAAAGTTCTGAGAATGCAAACTTGATGATGGGAATAGGACTTGCGCTCTTAATTGCAAAACTTGGAGTTGCCAGCGGCTCTCAGCTAGAAGAAATTAAAAAAGCTGGGCTTGCACTTGTACTTCAAAATTTTGGAAACCTTGGAACTATAATCATTTCCCTTCCGATAGCTCTTGCACTAGGCCTTAAAAGAGAATCCGTTGGAATGTGTCACGCTCTTAGTAGAGAAGCAAATGTAGGACTAATTCAAGATACTTATGGTGCAGAATCTGCTGAATTTAGAGGCGTAATGGCAGTATACATTATTGGAACAATTTTGGGTCCAATAGTTATGAGTATTATTTCTTCAATTGCAATAAGCCTTGGAATTATTTCTCCTATTGCTGCAGCAATGGGCACAGGTGCTGGTTCTGCTTCAATGATGACAGCTGGCCTTTCTGCTCTTATCGCAAATTATCCAGAACTTGAATCACAAATGACTGCTTTTGCGGGACTTTCCAATTTAATATCAAGTGTAATTGCACTTCCTCTTGGAATATTCTTGGGACTTCCTATAACAGAATTTTTATATTCTAAACTTAAAAGAAAAAAAGGAGAAGATAAATAATGGAAAAATTAAAAACACAAATTCCAAATATCATTATAGCATTAGTATTAACAATAATAATGACTTGTGCCTGCAATATAATTGGATACGATTTTTCACTAGAAGAATCCTTACCAGGTCTTCTTATTTTGGCAACTATATGTATTTTGGGCTATACATTATCCTTTTTAGTTCCCCTAGAAAAAATTTCAGCAGTCCTTTGGATTTCAATTATTGCAATTTTAGTTGCATCACCAATATCACCTTTTTCAGAAAATGTAGTCTTCTATGTCAATAATATTAATCTAAATGCAATTATAACTCCAATACTTGCCTATGCAGGAGTTATAATTGGGAAAGACTGGGGTGCCTTTAAAAAAGTTGGCTTAAAAGGCATCATAGTTTCAATTTTTGTGATCATAGGCACATTTTTAATATCAAGTTTAATGGGCGATTTCTTCATGAAGTTATTTAATTAAAATTTTGGGACAGGCTATCTTACCTGTCCCATTTTTTAATAAATTAATTATTCAAAAATTCATTTCCAGAAATTTTCATCTCATCAACAACAAAAAGAGTAAAACTTCCCTTTGCTAATAATTTTTTGTTAGTATGGGCTTCTACTTCAACCACTGCTGTACTTCTACCCAAGTGAATAATTTTTGTTTTAGAAAAAACTTCTTCACCCAAAACAGAACTTGCAATAAAATTTATGCTTGAATCTAATGTTACAGCTTTTTTACCATTAATTATACAAAGACATCCTGCTGCGGTGTCCATTAGCGAAAACATCTGTGCACCATGTAAGATATTGTAAGCATTCATTTGATTTTTATTTGGATTCATCTTTAAAACTAAATTATCACCTTCTAATTTTACAAACTCCATGTTGCTACTCTTTACATAATTATCTTTTTCAAATAATTCCTTTAAATTCATTTTTTCCATTTATTCTTCCCCTTTAAAAAAACTAAGTTGTCGTATACTTAAATCAGCTAAATTAGAAATTGTTATTCCAATTAGCCTCAACTTCTCGCCACCATAGGCTTCGTCAAAAATTTCAAGACTCTTTTTATAAATATCATCTTCTGCATAAATTGCTTTTTCATAAGTCTTCGACCTCGTCTTTACCTTAAAATCTTCATTTTTCATTTTTAGAGTGAGAGTATAACCTGAAATTTCCTTTACAATTAAGTCTTCAGAGATTTCATGAGAAAATTCTTTTAAATATCCTATTAATTCATCTCTTTTGCTTGTAACTTCAAAAGTCGTCTCAGTCCCAAGACTTTTCCTAACAGTATTTGGCGTAACTTTTCTATTATCAATTCCCCTTATTCTATTGTAAATTTCTTCGCCACTTTTCTTAAACATACTGACCAAAAAATCATAGGATAGAGAGTAAAGCTCTTCCACAGTATTTATCCCAATATTTCTAAGTTTTTTCTCAGACTTCTTTCCAATCCCATGAACTTTTCTAATGTCTAGAGGAAATAAAATCTCTGGGATATCTCTTTTTTTAATAATCATTATTCCCTTAGGCTTGTTCCAGTCACTTGCAAGTTTAGCCAAAAACTTATTATAACTCATGCCAATACTGACATTTAGACCTGTCCTATTATAGACATCTTTTTGAATTTCATAGACAATATTTTCATCATAACCAAGACCTTCTATATCTAGATAGCTTTCATCAATAGAAACTTTTTCTATCACCTTTGTATATGTTTTTAAAACATCAAAAACTTCACGAGACTTCTCAAGATACCTATCCCTTCTCATGGGCATTATAATCAAATGATCACAAAGATTTTTCGCCATATACATTGGCATAGCCGAATGAATTCCATACTTTCTCGCAACATAATTAGCCGTAGTTACAATGCCATGATTGCTCTTGCCACCTACGACTACTGGTTTACCTATTAAACTTTTATCATCTAATTCCTCAACAGAAGCATAAAAAGCATCTATATCTACATGAATAATATTTTCCATAAACATCACAACTAGTATATCACATACTTTTTATAATGAATACAATTTGGTATAATTCTATTGAGGTGAGAATTTGAAAAGAAAAGTTGTATTATACGATTTTGACAAAACAGTAGTGGACTGCGAATCAATTTTTAAACTTTATAAATACGCTCTTATTCATAAAAAAATAAATCTTTTTACAACAATTTTAAAATTTATATATTCTTTTATACTTTCAAAAATAAAAAGAAATTTTAAAATAATGAAAAATGAAATGGTTTCTGTCATAAAATATTTTTCAGAAGATGAACTTAAAGCTTTTGTAACAGAATATCTCTATCCAAAATACTTCTTTGAAGAATTTTACGAAGAATTTAATGCCCACAGCGATGCGATAAGAGTTTTATGCTCCGCATCAGCCACAAATTATTTAAAATACGTAGCAGAAATCTTTCCCTTCGATTATATAATTGGAACTGACTTAGACGAAAACTTTAAAATCTTAAAAGAAAATAATAAAAAAAATATAAAAGTCAAAAACATAAAAGAAATTTTTGAAAAAGAAAATATAGAAATCGACTATGAAAATTCTCGTGGATACTCCGATTCCTACAAAGATGACAAATATATGTTAAGCCTTGTAGAAAAGAAATTTTTAATAAATTCAAAAGTAAACAAAAAAGGCTACAAAAATCTTAAATGGAAAAGAAAAAACTGAGGAAACACCCCAGCTTTTCTATTCATCCACTTCAAGTAAATATTTTTCTATTAAGCCTGCAATTTCATCATAGGACTTTTCTCCCATAAACTCGTAAACTTTTTCTCCATCACTATAAAAAGAAACTCTTGGAAGTTGAAAAATTTCATATTTTTCTGCAAAGTCTTTGTTTTTATCGAGATCCATATAGTAGCAGTTTACTTCCTTAAATTCTTCTTCCAAAAGAACTTCCATAACTTCTATTAATGATTCGCAGTGTGAACATCTCTGTGCTCCATAAATTATTATTGCAGCTTTTTCCTTATTTATAGTTTCGTCAAAATAGTTTTGATTTACATATTTTATTTGCGATTCATTTCTTTTTATTATTTTCTTATTTTCTACAAGATCTTTTACTGATTCCGATTCTTGTGAAAGTGGATCTATATCGTTTGTAAGTTCACTTCTTGCTACATTTGTAACTTCCACAGATTTGAAAGATCCTGCTCCCTTTAATTTATAATAAGATGCATCTTCTATCTCTTCTATTTCATTTTCAAAATCATCTACATTTAAATATTCATAAGGATAACGATAAACTCTGTAAATCATATTATTTTTCAAAAGATTTTCTGTCGTAGTTCTGTAAGGACAAGTCCACTGCCAAACTATTTCCTTTGAATTTGTAATTTCAATTACCATTCCCTCTGTGGCTAAAGTTATGAGAGTATTTCCATTGGGAAGTCTTTGTAAGTTTCCTCCATAGGGTGAATAAAATTTATATCCATTAATTGGAATTGAAAATCCAAAATCTCTTGGGTCAACAGACCAATTTACTGAAAGTGTAACTGGATTTATCTCAAGAATTCTAGAATAATTTCTAACAAAGGGAAGTAATCCAGATTGTGAAGTGAGAGTTGGAGATCCATAACCACATCTCCCACCATTATCAAAAATTAAAAGGTTTCCTTCTCCAGGAAGTCCCTTAGGCACAATACTTGCAAAGGCAGAACCCACTACTGGATCAACTTTTTTAAAGTCTGAAAACTTTGGTCCCAATTTGTAACAAATTCTCGATCTTTTTTTATCGACTATTCCAATAATATTTGCTGCCCTTGCAGTAAATAAAATATTGTCTGGATGAAAGCGTGGATCACCTTGGTCGAACCATTTATTTTCTCCAACTGTAGAAATTGATGTAACATCCAAATAATTTCCAAGAGGTTTCTCTGTAATTCTAAGATTTGGATTTCTATAAATTACATTTTTAGCTTCTTCGGAAAAACCAAGTTCGTCAAAATGCTCACTAAAGGAAAATTTCCAAAGAATGTTTCCTTCGTCATCAATTTCCAAAATTACATCATCTAAAAGAGTTTTGTCAGAAATTTTACTGTCAACAATTTCATCGTGAACTAATAAAAGCGTCTTTCCATTTTCCACAATTTTTTCGCCTGGATAATAATATCCAAGGCTATTTCCCTCTCTTTGAAAGTCTGAATGTGCTCTTGCCATCCACTTTGAAGTGTATCCTCTGTCTTCTGTATATTTAAACTTATCAAAATCAAATACAATTTTTCCGTTTTTATCAAATTCCAAAAGTTTTATACCATCACTAACTCCAAAATCAGAAGATCTAAAAGAAGATACACTCATTATATTCTTATTTGGAATCATCTTTGCAGGCATTGGATTTACAGCATATCTCTTTAACTCTGTGCCATCCATTTTTGTAATAAGCGCTCCGTCCTTTGCTGTTGAAATTAAATTTATTCCACTGTATGCTTTTTCTCTATTGTAGAGCACAGTTCCCCTTGGATATACTCTCACTTTGCACCTCTATCTCTAATATATTTTTCTGCATAAACTGTAGCAACTGCTCCATCATTTGCTGCTGTCACAATTTGTCTAAGTGACTTTTTTCTTATATCTCCCGCCGCAAAAATTCCCTCAACAGAAGTTTTCATATAATCATCAGTTTTTATAAATCCAAACTCATCAACATCAACTAAATCTTTTACAAAATCAGAATTTGGGCTCATACCAGCAAAAATAAAAATTCCATCAGAAGACACTCTCATGGATTCATTGTCAACTAAATTTAAAATTTCCAAAGAATCCACTCTGTCATTTCCATAAATTCCACTTAATTTAGAATTCCAGGTGTAAGAAATTTTTGGATTTTTTAAATTCCTTTCAACTTCCAATTCATTTCCATCAAAATTTCCCTCTTCGTGAATAATTATCATATTAATTGAATTTGCAAAATTAGAAAGATAATCCGCCTCTTCAAGTGCCAAGTCACCAGATCCCAAAATGTGTATATCCTTGTCTTTAAAATAATCTGCATCACAAGTAGAACAATAGGACACACCTCGTCCTGCAAATTCTTTTTCACCAGGAACATTTATCATCTTCGCATAAGTTCCAGTTGCAATAATAATTGCCTTAGCACTAAATTCTTTTCTCCTTGCCGTTTTCACTTTAAACCCATCATCTATCTTTTCAATTTTAGAAACTGTGCCATAAATAAACTCATTGGTATCAAAATTTTCTGCTTGTTTCCTAAATTCATTTATAAGATCTCTTCCTGAAATTTCTCTAAACCCGGGATAATTAATAATTTTTGGAGTATCGTTTACTCTTCCCCCAAAGGAAAATTTCTCTATAACAAGAGTTTTTAAAAGAGATCTGCCAGCATAAATAGCTGCACTAAGTCCAGATGCACCGGCACCTACTATAATTAAATCATAACTTTTCATATAATCATCCTCAAATTGAATCCACAGGATTTTGTGGAGCTTTCTTTACAATTTTAAACTTCCCAGCGTGATAGTCTGCTATATTAAACTCACCATTTCTTCTGACTTTATTATCCCAAAAATTTTCCATAGGTACTTCTTCCATAATAGAATACATGGCGACAATAGTAACACCGTGAGCCACAACTAAAATAGTTTCATCTAGCTCAGGATAAACTGCATACTCAAAAAATTTTTCCACACGACTTCTCAAATCATACAAACTTTCTCCATCTACACGATTATACTTGTTCGGATTATCAAAATAAAGCCTATGAAGCCTACTATCGTCTTTTTTAACTTCATTTATATTTTTTCCAGACCAATATCCCACATCTATTTCACGAAGAAGAGAAGTCTTGACAATATGACTGTTGGGACAAATTAATTTTGCAGTATCATACGCTCTACCAAGGTCTGAAGAGTAAACTTCATCAAAGTGAACGTCTTTTGATTTTTCATGAAGAATCTTTCCCATTCTTATTCCATTTTCCGTCAAAGGGGAATCCATTTGCCCTTGAATAGTCCCCTCTTTATTCCACTCAGTTTCACCATGTCTTGTAAAATATATCCTCATACTTCACTTCACCGCCCTGTTTTAAATTTATATTATAATTACATTATATATTATTACAAAAAGCAATTAAAGTAATAAAATTTTATCCTAAGCCTATACAAAAATAATCGAGCGTTACACTCGATTACCTCATCATTTTATTCAAAATTTTTAACAAGCTCTTTTGCATTTTTTATTATTTCCTCTGGATAATTTAAATTGTCTAAAATTGCAATTGCATTTCTAGTTGTAGCTGGTCCATCCTTTAGTAAATAATCAAATTTTATATCTCCATTGACAATTTTCTCTTCAAAATGTTTATTGTTAAAATAATTTTTTAATAAAACTGTTAACTCTATATCATGAGTTGCCGCAACTACATGATTGCCACTCGCCAAATATTTTAGAGTTGCCGCCCCAGATGCAATTCTATCTATTGTATTAGTTCCTCTAAAAATTTCATCAAGTAAAATTAATTTTTCCTCACCATCTTCTATCATCTCTCCTATTGCCTTTGACTCTGCCATAAAATAGGAAAGATTTTCCATTATTGAATCGCTAATATCTATCGCAGAAGTTACTTTAACTGGCTTTATCTCAAAATACTTCCCAAAGAAAATCCCAAAGCTCAGTGCAAAAACTGAATTTATTCCAATTGTCCTAAGATATGTTGACTTCCCAGAAGCATTAGAACCTGTAAGTAATATTGATTTTTCTAAATTCAAATCATTTGGAACCGCTCCTTTTAATAAAGGATTGTATAATTTTTCTCCAAATATTTCTTCTCCGTAAACTGCATCCCTTGTGTCGTAAGCTTTGGCTATAGATATAATTCCTATCTCACAATCAATTTTCCCAACTAAATAATAAAGTCTAAAGATTTTATCTCTGTACTTTTTGAAATATTTTTGCGACTTCGAAAATCTCCTAGCTTCTGATAAAAACAAAACATTTTTATAAGTTTCCGCAAAATCCATTTCTGCATTGCCTGTCAAAAATCCAAAGGATTTTAAAGTTCTCTTTAATGGCAATATTTCTTTTAAAATATTTTGGATTTCTTCCAACTCTTCTGTAAATATATCATCCTTTAATTTTGTCATGTTCTCTGCTACAAATAAAATACTTTTAATTCTAACAAGTGCTTCAAGTTTTCCCAATGTCAAAATATTAAATTTTTTATATATTAGAATATTAATTGTAATTAAAAGAAATATAAAAAGTGCTGCCATGCTTTTAAAAAAAATAAAAAGAATAATTATATAAACAATTGTGAAAGAAAAAATTCTTGCAAAAATTTCCAGTTCCTTATCTATTTCAACTTCGTCTTCAATTAATTCAAGAACATCCTCCTTAAAAAATCCAATATTTCCAAGTTGAAACTCAATATCCAATAATGAGTCTAATTTATCTTTATATTTATTTCTATTGTCTTGAACTTTTCTCAAAGTATCTTTATTCAAAATTAAATTTCTTATGCTATAATAAAAATATTCCAATCCGATTTTGGACATGTTGTGATTCATTTTTTCCAAAATTTTATCAAAATTTAGATCATTATATGTAATTTCTGTTAAATTCCCGCCAAGTCTTTTATATATACCGTCAACTTTACATTTAAAACCATTTGAATGGACTTTACCAAATTTTTCTCTTATTTCTTTCCTTAAAATTCTCTCATTTTTCTTTTTTACATAGTACTCGTATATAAAAATAATTGCTGTAAATACAAATAGTAGAGTAATTAAAGTTTTTAAATCCTTCATTTTTACCTCCCTTTTTACTATATTATAAAAAAACTTTTATTACAATGAGTAAATTTTACATAAAAAACTGCCTCATAACTAATGTTACAAGGCAGATTAAAATTTAATTTTTATTTATTAGTTTCCAAAAAGTTCATCAAAGTTCTTTAGGATTACATTTCCAATATCATCTTGAGCATCAATTGTAGATCCACCAATATGTGGAGTTACATAAAGTCTATCAAGTTCAAATAATTTATTTTCAACTGGAACGTCTTGAGTGTCAAGTCCTCCAGATCCAAGTTCGTTTGAAAGTGTATCTAAGTTTGCTCCACCTAACTTGCCATTTTTGATGTATTCGTAAAGATCTTCTTCATTTACAATTCCACCACGTGCAGCATTGATAATGCAAGCTCCGTCTTTCATTTTTTCAAATTCTTTTGCTGAGAATAAATTTTTAGTATCAGGAGTTAGTGGCATATGAAGAGTAATAATGTCAGAATCTGATACGATTTTATCAAAATCAACAAGTTCTACATAGTCAACTTTAATATCTTCTGGTTTTAAGAATGGATCATAAGCAATAACATTCATATGGAATACATTAGCAATTTCTGCAACTCTTCTACCAATTGCACCAAAGCCACAAATTCCTAGAGTCTTATTTCTAAGTTCTCTACCAATCCATCTATATTTATTCCAAATCCCACCTTTAACTTCATTTTGAGCTTGTACAGAATTTCTGTAAAGGTCTAACATTTTTGCAAAAACAAGTTCAGCAACTGCATTTGCATTTTGTCCTGGAGAGTTTTTAACTGGAATATTTTTTTCTTTTGCATAGTCAAGATCAATATGGTTTGTTCCAGTTGAACCAACAAAAATTGCCTTTAAGTTTTTAGCAGCATCAAGAACTTCTTTGTTGATGAATGGGTCAACTCTCATGAATAGAAAATCATAAGGTTCAATAATTTCTGCTAATTTTTCTGAAGTTGGAAGCATTACCTTGTCAAGTTCAATACCTCTTTCTTCAAGTCCTTTGTCAATTACATCTGACATATAGTCTACCATTAACGCTTTCATTTACATCCTCCTTAAAATTTTTATGTACTTCGTTACACTTCTATTTTAGTTTAAATCACAATCTTTTTCAAGCTTCTTTAGTATCTAAATTTAATTAATACTTTTCTTAAAAAAAGGAAGCGGAAAACCATTTTATATTTACTTAAAGTTAATAACTTATTCTCAAAATAATTTTTATATAATCTTCAAAAAATTATTACTTAAAATAAGTTTAAATTAATTTTCTATATATTTTAAATTTTTTTAATATCAGATATGATACCAAATACGAAATCAATCCTATAAATAAAACTAATAATCTATTAAAAATAAATCCTTCTTCGGAAAACTTTCTGAAAGTAAATCCATATATTGTGAACAGATTTAAAAATGAACCACACAGTACGT